>JAUNUN010000089.1 GCA_030538155.1 bacterium | reverse complement strand
AAGGCGCCTATCATATCTTGGTAGTCGTCTTCGTACCAGTAGTTGAAGGTGGTCTTCACAGTGGTGACCTTGGGCCGCAGCACAGCCCCCACCTCATGCAGCACGGTTCTTTCCACCTTGGCGCGGTGCTCGCCGCAGTACCAGCCAATGAGCCTGTCCAATCCGTCGCGCCGGTATGGTGTTGCCGACAGGCCCAGCATGTAATGCGCCGGGAAGGGCCTCAGCGCGTCGCTGAACAGCGTTGACGGCACCCGGTGACACTCGTCTACAATCACATGGCCAAAGTGCTCCACGAGGCTGTCAAGCTGCTTCCTGACGGTGTTGACGATTCCCACGCTGACCGGGCGGATGTCCAAGTGACCGTCACCGATCAGGCCTGCCTCGATACCCAAGAATTCATTGATCCTGTCCTGCCACTGGTAGAGCAGCTCCTTGGTGTGTACCAGCACCAGGGTGGGTTGCTGTCTACTGGCGATGATGGCCAGGGCCATGACGGTCTTACCGGAACCCGTGCCCGCCTCCAACACACCGAACTCACGGCCAAGGATGGCGTCTACCACCTGCACCTGGTAGGGCCTGAGCTGACCACGGAAAGAATACCCACAGGGGGGAAGCACCAACCGCCGGTCGTCTATCTCCACCGGGCCATACTGCTTGGCCATGGCCATGATGGTCTGAGCCGCACCCCTGGGCAACACCAGGGCGCTGCCTTCCTGCCGCCAGAAGTACAGGTACTGTTCGTCAGGATCGAACCAGCGGCCCATGCGTTCAGCCTCCAGTGCCTTCGGGTTCTCCATGGTAAACAGTCCGGTCAGCTCCGTGTGCAGTGCGGGTGGGTAACCGGTCAGCCGGATTTCGTTTGAAACTTCAAAGCACATCATAGCGGTGCACCCCTGTGGTTAGGTGTACCGCTGCCCATTGGGCAGGATTGCATGTTGTACAATGATCGCCACAGCCAGTGCCCCGGTAACCTCCGGAAACATCCAGGAACAGGTGGCCTGCCGGGAAGCTCCGCCGGGTCAAAATGTGCGCAGCCTGTCGAGCACCAGGCCGGTATAGCTGGGCTATTTTTAGAGGGGTTGATTTTTAAAATATGCCCATGGCGGT
Source organism: bacterium (assembly GCA_030538155.1). Lineage (GTDB taxonomy): Bacteria > Desulfobacterota > Desulfobulbia > Desulfobulbales > Desulfobulbaceae > Desulfobulbus. The sequence goes on along the minus strand of JAUNUN010000089.1, from coordinate 4,473 downwards.
CACTGTCCAAACTGCCTAAAGTGCCTTTGGCGGTTAAGGCAGTTTTCTTGGTGGGCCTTTTTTCTGTTTGTATTCGGGCAAGGTATTTGTTCATGCTGCCACCTCAACCACCCGGTAAACTCCCCGCGGGCGTCCTCCTGTCGGTACCTCGCGGTACAGCAGGTGGTCATAATCAACCAGGGTTTGCAGGGCTGTGTGCACCATCTCCCTGTCAGTCAGGCCCGACCAACAGGGTCGCCATACATCTTTAACTGTGAACTCGTTCTCAAGGTCACCCCTCTTGATTCGCCGCAAGACTGCTTTGGCTGCATCTATTTCAGGCTGTGTTGCCGCACCATAGGCGCGCTGTGCATGTGTCTTCAGGTACTCACCCCAAACCAGAGCCTTCAAGAGGCTGTTCAAGCCAACCTCGCCCGTACCCCCATCAGCCAGGTGGATGTTCAGGGCAAGCGCAGGGATGAGTTTCCGGTATTTTGAAAAATGGCTTTCCAGTGCCGGATGCAGGGCACCAGACCTTAAGAGCGCTTCCAATTCTCCCCGCCATTCCTGGAAGGCCTCCAGAGCGTCAGGTGTAAAGCGCAGATAGGGCGCTTCCTCCTCATCCTGTTCAGCGCCTATTGCTTCCGGTGTCAGGGAATGGAGCCGCTCAAATACGGCATCAACAACCTTTTTGGCTTGCGTATCCGGGTAGCGGTCTATGTCCTGCCAAGGGGCAGAAGGCATGTCCGGCCATACCATCAACCCAAAGCGCTGAATGAGCCCATCGTCACCTGTGCCGCCTTTGACTGCCTGCCGGATATATGGGGCTATCTTGCCTGGTTGTGTGCCGCCAAGAAGCGCGATGCACACCGCCGGAATGTGTAGGTTCATCCCCCTGCCGATCCGGTCAAAGGTGTAGGAGCTGTTGCCTGCCCAGCCAGTCAGGTAAAAGCTTCGGCCTTCGGCCTGGTCTTCCCTGTCCATGCTGACCAGTAGCCCCACGATTTCATCACGGTACACCAGAAGCCCGTTCGGGTTTTGCCGCAACAGCTCACCCAGGCTTGCCGGGGTTGTGTCATTGGCCATCAGCCGTCGCAATACGGGTGCTTCCGGATGCTGAAGTGCAAACAGCTCTTCAAGCTCTGATGACGGGTTCTTTTCCAGCTCCTTACGCGCCCGCTTCAGCAGGCTGTCACGCCTCAGCTTGCAGGCGGTTTCGTCGCGCTCGAACTGCCCCAAAGCCTCCTGATAGGCATCGGATTCTTTGGCAGATAAACGCTTCAGAGGGTTCAGAGCCGTTTCCAAAGACGGGCTTTTCAGCATGCCGGGGCGGCCTATGACCAGCCCCCACAGGTTGGCCGCTTCCGTCCAGTCTGTTTTTTGTTGTGGGCGAATACCGACCTTGCGGCCCACCACGGCAGACAGGGCCACCATAAGCCCAACGGCTGCATAATCGGGCGGGCATTGCATCCGTTCGGCTATGTCATCAATGAACGGGCGGAAGGTGTCCGGCAACATTCTGGAATCAAACTGCTCTACAGCGGGCAGTTCCGGCAATGGTTGCGGCGTGACAGGCTCCGTCTGGGCTTCATTCACCACAGGGTGGCTGCCGGGGGCCTGGTTCCTCCCTGTGGTAAGGTCAGGGCTGCCGGTGGCCTGCTGGTTCTGCAGGGCCTGGTAGATGGTGCGCTGCTGGTAGTCCGGCCTATCTTGCCACTTCTCGCGGGCGGCTAACTGAGATACGCCGAAGATGCGGCACATTTGGGCCGTGTCGCCTTTACAGTGCCAAGCGAGTATGGAGACAAGGGCAAGATCAGCGCTGCTCTGGTCGCCGTTGTAGGCGCTCATGTCGCCCCGCATGAGTGCATCAAGCTTCAGCCCCTGCTTACCCGCCCGGATACGCTCTATCAGCGCCTCATCCGCAGCGGTCAAAGGGCCGTTGTCCAGCACAATCCCGGTAAGGCTATCAGCCTGAACAGGTGCGCCCACCTCCTGAGCAACCTTGTCAGTGCCTCTCAGCCGGGCCACCAGTCGGTCAAGCTCGCGCTGCCATGGCTTTATCGTGGTTGCCTTGCTGTACCGCTGCCCGGTCATGGTGATATAGTGGGCAGCGCCGTACACCTCCACCGGGTTTTTCTTGACGGACTTGGCAAGCTTTGCCCGCAGCCAGATGTGAAAGCCCTCGCCGCTGGGCGAACGCTCGGTATAGGTGTTGAATTCCCTTAGGATAGCAGCAGCCTCCTTTGTGGGCCGCCCGGCCTCGTCTACGCAGTCGTCCAGATCAATGCAAACAAGCTGGTCATCTGCCGACAGGGCAAAGCCTACGCCGTCAAGTGAACCGCCCTCCTCCTGAAGGGCGGCTACAGCCTCGTTGAACTCCAGCCAGTTTGCCGGGTCGGTCTGGTCGATATCCCGGCCCTGGATATCAACCGGCGGCTTGGGCTGTTTGCCGTTGGAACGCAGCTCGCCGTACCGCCAGCCCACCCAATTGGGCAGGGCTTTCAGGGCCTCCGGGATAGCGTCAGGGTTAAATTTTGGGCGCCCCGTCATGCGCGACCCTCCACGTCAGATTTCAGGTAATCAAGCGCGACCTGCCCGACCAAATAGTTGGCTGTTGCCTGCATCTGTGTTCTTTCGTCAGGACTTGGGCCGGGCTGTGTCAACACCGTTTCCGGGTCAAGACCTGCACGCAATAACCGCATACTCATGCGGCCGATCAGGCTGCCCAAAATGTCAATTTGCGCGTCAGGTGGGAGGTCAGCCATTCGCATCACCCCGCCTCCCGGCCGAATGCCTTCAGAATGACAGCGCGGTGGCTTTTTGGGCCAAGCTTCACCACCGGTAACCACAGGGGTGTGAATCCATGCAGGCCAACACCTGGGGCCAATCCGGGCTTGCTTCTGGGCCGCAACAAGGCTATGGTTGCATATACTTTTCCTTGCTTTTGCCCCGCTTCCGGTCGCCCAACCGTGGCGGGGTTCTTTTTTTGGTTTCATCCCGCTGCCTCCTCTTCCCGCAACTCCGCAACCGGGCGGCTGGCTATCCAGTCAAGAACAGCCTCTTCCGGCCAAGCAACAGAACGTGCGCCGATCTTGCGCGGCTTTGGGAAGGTGCCTTGCGACATGTAGCTATACATGGTGCTGGTGGCCAAGCCGGTCATGCGCAGCACTTCAGGCCTTCTGAGCAGTCGGGTGGGTGCTGCCTTCAGAGGAGGAGGATTGGTTGGTCGAGAAGAAACTCTTCCAGTTGAGGTTGAGGATTCATGTTTTATCATGTGTTCTCCAATGGTTAGGCGAACACGCGGCAATGCAGAAAGGGTAACTAAAGGTTGGGCTGGTCTTTACGCACGTTTTTATTCTTTACCCTCGTTTTCGTTGCTTTTCGCCCTTGTCCCTGTTACCTTAAATGCAACTGGCGCTATGAGGAGCCAGTTGTATACCCTGAGCGCCGCACATTGCGGCTTAGGTTTCGGTGTTCAACCACTCCTGAGGCTTGCGCCTCCAGCTCCCGGTATACATGCCGCGTGTTCGCGGTTTTAGGTTGCCCCAGAATATCCGTCGCCTGCAAGCTCTAGGATATTCTGGGGTTTTTTGTTTGTCTCTCGACTTCTTACTGAACGCAATAATAACCCGGCGCGTAGTTCATATCAACATTTAAAAATCCTAATATTGATGGGGCTTTTTATGACGATAAAACAGTGAGATGTAAAGCACGTGTTATCAATAAGCTTAAATTTACCTTGCTACATGTTGTATTTTTCTTTCCCCCTACCACTACATATGGTGCCGAAAACAGAAGGCCGGAGGCTGTTTGCTCGATGCGAACAAATAACTCTTCACTCCTTTGATAAGGCGTTTCTCAGCTAGTTAATCCCTGTTCGGAGTGTTACCGAAAAAAGAACAATAAGTTCACTGTACTTGTTAACGAGCAGGCAACAGTTGGTTGCCATTCTGATATACGCTAATCGCGTACAATGCTTTAATGCATCTGTTTGATGTATTTAATTTCTCTTGGGTAACCCCCCGGCTCTGCCGGGGGACTCCACAAGTTTGACAGATCCTGCAATATAAAGAAGCCTCCTCGATCGTGGACCTGTCAAAGTCACAAAAGAGGAGGCTTCATGAACGACGTACAATGTTTAAGCCACACTAAGTGGGAATGCAAGTTTCATATAGTATGGATACCGAAATGTCGTAGAAAAATACTTTATGGTCAACTGCGTCACAATCTTGGAGAAGTGCTGCACAATCTGGCCCGACAAAAAGAAAGCCGAGTGTTGGAGGGTCATCTTCAGCCAGACCACGTGCATATGCTGATATCGATACCGCCCAAGTACGCTGTATCGCACGTGGTGGGTTATATGAAGGGCAAGAGCGCGATTTATATAGCGCGCACCTATCTTGGTCAGCGAAAGAACTACACGGGCATGAGTTTTTGGGCACGTGGCTATTTTGTATCCACAGTGGGTGCAGATGAGGCTGTGGTTCGGTCATA
>JAUNUN010000088.1 GCA_030538155.1 bacterium | reverse complement strand
GGCCGCACTTGAAGACCGCGCCGCCGCAAAGCCGCCATGATGCCAAGGGTAAGGGTGGTCTTGCCGCAGCCGGAATGGGTGCCCGCAATGAGCAGGGCCGGGGCCGCGCTCATTGCCAGGCAAGCCCTTCCTGGGCAAAATCCGGATAGAGGAGTGAGCGGATAAAGACAATGCCCTTAAGCAGATCCATGGTGGGCCGGGAGACCATGGCCTCATCCACCAGAAAAACCTGATTCTTTTGCACAGCCTTGATGACCTCGAAACCGGGCTCCCGCATGATATCCGCCACACTGACCGGGTTCATACGGCCGTTTTGGGCGAGAAAGATATCGATTTCCTGCGCCTTGGAAAGGATGCGCTCCTTGCCGTAGGCAGCAATATTGGTGTTGCGCACCTGGGCGGCATCGGCGGCCACATTGATGCCGCCTGCCGTTTCCAGGGCGAAGATGGCCATGGAGCCGGGGCTGAAGGTCTTCATTTGGCGGTGGATGGATTCAAAATAGACCCGCTTGCGCTTCTCCATGGGCAAGTTGTCGAGATCGGCCCTGAGTTCGGTCAAACGGGTTTGAAAGGTGGCGACCATTTCCCGGGCTTTTTCCTCTGCACCACCGAGTTTGCCCAGAGCCAGCCAGTAGTCAAAGAGTTCTTCCTGGGAAACCGGCTGCAGCGAGACCACGTGCACCCCGTTTTTTTCCAGAATACTGACCAGATTCGGGTAAGAGCGGCTGATCATCGGGCGGATGAGCACCAGATCGGGCTTGAGCGCCAAGAGGCGTTCGGGATCGTCCTGAAAACGCAGCGCAGGCCGCTGGCCCAAGAGGGTGTCGCCGCTGCCCACGGCCACGATATTTTTCTCCAGGCCCAGATGGACAAGGTTTGCGGTATGGGCCGGGTACAGGGAAATGATGCGATTGAAGGCCTGGTTGAAACGGATGGTTTTACCGTCGCTGTCCACCAGGCTGTGGGGGGAAGCAGTGCTGGTTGGCGTGATTGCGGAGGCTTTTTTCTCGCCGGTGTCTGCAATTTTGGCGCTCAGACCGCTTTGGCTGAGGCTGATCAAAAGCAGAAAGAGCAGGGCACAGAAGAGGGTAAAAAGCTGTTTCATCGGTTTAATGGTCATTCAATGGTCATAAGAGGAAACAGCAGGCAGCCTCAAGCTGACCTGCTGGGACTGGGTAAAGAGATTGTACTGGATGTCGCTTTCAACGCCGTAGACTTCTTTAAGGATACGGGGCTGGAGAATCTCGGCGCTCGGCCCCTGGGCGTGGCAGGTGCCGTTATGGAGCAGGATCAGCTCATCACAGAAGCGGGCCGCCAGGTTGAGGTCGTGCAGGACCGCTACCACCGAGAATACGCCTGCATCCACCTGCCTTCGCAGAAGTTGCAGCAGGGCCAGACTGTGGCGGATATCAAGACTTGCCGTGGCCTCGTCCAGAAGCAGCACCTGCGGCCGCTGCACCAGGGCGCGCGCCACCGCCACCCGTTGCTGTTCCCCGCCGGAAAGCCGGGTAACCGGCCGTTCTGCTAGAGATAAGATGCCGGCCTGCGCCATGACCGCATCCACCTGGGCTTGGTCGGCAGCATTGGGCAGAGCAAAGCGTTTCAAATGCGGGTGTAGGCCCATTTCTACCACTTCGCGCACGGAAAAATCAAAACTGATGCGGAAGTTTTGCGGCACCAGGGCCAGGGTGCGGGCCAGATCTCGGCGGCGGAACTTTTCCAGGGGCTTTTCCTGAAACAAGATCTGCCCGTTTTGAGGCCGGAGCAAACCGGCCAGGAGATCCAAAAGCGTGCTCTTGCCGCTGCCGTTCGGCCCCAGAATGCCGATGCAGCGGTGCGGCCTGATCCGGCAATTGATGCCTTCCAAAACCGGCTTGTCGCGATAGGCAAAGGAAACCTCCTCAAGCCGCCAGAGCGGGGCATGATTGTGTCCCATTTGCTCAGAATGCACTGCCATGCCTCTGCCTTTTTTTGAAGAGGAAGCAGAAAAAGGGGCCGCCCAGAAGCGCGGTGAGCACGCCGATCGGCACCTCGGAGGGCAGGACTGCCCGGGTGAGGGTGTCGGCTGTCAGCAGAAGCAGGGCACCGGCAAAAAAGCAGTAGGGCAAGAGCACCCGGTTGTCCGGCCCGCTGAGGTGGCGGAGCAGGTGGGGCACAATCAGGCCGACAAAGCCGATGATGCCCGAAACCGAAACGGCCAGGGCAGTGAGCAAGCTGCACACGCAAACCAGCATCAGGCGCAGCCGCTGGGTGGAAACGCCTAAGGAGGCGGCAGCACGGTCGCCTGCGGTCATGATGTTGAGGTCGCGACCAAAGGTGCAGAGCAGAAGTGCCCCTAAAAGGGTGACGGGTGCCAGCATCTGCAGCTGGCCCCAGCTCACCCCGGCCAAACTGCCCATGAGCCAGAAGATGATGATGCCCACCTGCTCATCGGCAAGGAATTTGAAAAAGCCGATGGCCGCCGACAGGATGGCGGAGACAATCACCCCGGCAAGGATCAGGGTGGTGGAGGAGAGACGGCTGTCGCCTGCCGCCAGATAGAGCACCAGGGCAAGCGTGCCCATGCCGCCCAGAAAGGCGAAGACCGGCACCGAGATTGCCGTGGGCAGGGCCAGGCCGAAGATCTGCAGCACAATCACCAGGGAAGCGCCAAAGGCCGCACCCGTAGAAATGCCCAGGGTATAGGGGTCGGCCAGGGGGTTGAGCAGCACTGCCTGAAAGACCGCGCCGCAGATGGCCAAGGAGCCGCCGATGAGGAGTGCCGCCAGGATGCGCGGCAGGCGCACATTGGTGAGCACGCTCACCGTGGTGGCGTCGATATCTGCAGGCACCGGCTGCTGCAGGAGTTGGGCGCTGAAGACTGCGCCCACTTCTTTTAAAGGGATGTGGAGAAAGCCCAGGGTGGCGGCGAGAGCAGCGGCAAGGGCAGCAGCGAGCGCCAGCAGCACGAGGCTTATGACAAAGGGTCGGCCCGGTTGCATCAAGAAAGCTCCAAACCGGCATCATGGGCCGCTTCGGCGGCATGGCGGGCAAAAATGCGGGCAAAGGCCGGAATTTCGCCAAGCCCCTGCAGAACAGGCAACACCTCAAAGCCTTCCTGTTCCAGAACCCGGCGCCAGGAATCTGGCTCTTTCCCTGCCATGTCTTTCATGGCATGCTCACCCGCACTGATGAGAAAGGGCTTGAGCAGGACTCGCCGCAATGCTTGTTTTTTTAGTCCGGCGAGTACTTCGCTCAGCGCGGGGAAGCCTTCAACCAGAGCAATATGGATGGAGAGATCAGGAGCCAGTTGCCGCATGGCGGCGGCGAATTCCAGATACATACCGCCCGAAGGAAAGTAGCGGTTGCCATGGCCCATGTAGACAAGAGCCGCCTGTTTCTCCCGGGCCAGATCCAAATCGCCTGCAAGGGCCTTGGCCGCTGCGGCAATATTTTCACTGTAGGGCCGTTTGAGACCGTACGCGCCCAGGGCCGGGCGGCCAAGCACCAGCGTGCGGAAGGGCTGCCAGCGGGGCTTCATGGTGCGGATGGCGACAAGTGAGCTTACATAGCTGCGCAAGTCGTGAAATTCTTCGGCCGGCACGATATGCGCGGGCTGCACCACAATATTGCCATGGCCGCTGTCCTGCAGGTTGGCAATGGCTGCAAGCGGGCCCTGTACCTCGTAGAGCCAAGCGGGAATCTCCGCATGCTGCGCACGAAAGGAGGCATCAAGGGCACGTTTTTGCCACACTCTGCGTACCTGATTGGAGGTAAAGGCCACCTTCAGGGGGGTATTGGGAAAGGCTTGGCGCAGCGCCTCTTCCACCCCGAAAAGACCCTTCAGGCCGGCCTGCGCTGTGGTGCCGAAGGCGGCAAGGACAAGGGCTGGGCGATCATCGTGGGTGGCTTGGCTGCGGCTGCTCATGGATAGTTTGGGCGCTGGTCACAACCGTTTGTCCGGGCATAAAAAAACCCGGATCAGTATTTGATCCAGGATCTCCCGTTGTAACCGCTGGAATGATGCCGCATTTCGTGCCGGAATTGCGACGTATTCAGGCAGGTCTTCTGACTTCCGGCTCATCCTCCTTCCGCGCCTTCCCATTTGAAAAACAGTGGCGATTTGCGGAATTCGTCCCCGGCTACAGCGGCGGGCCCGTTCCGGCCTGGTTACCGGATTCCCTTTTCACCCAAATTAATGGGCACCTGAATAATGTATCTGGAACTTACCACAGTTCATATTGATGTCAATACGCAATGACAGAGCAGAAACTGTGGCCGAATCTGCTGCAGATACCTTGGAACAAGGAAGGCAAGGGTGCAGGAAAAAGGGGTGTGCAGGAAGCATGGAAAAGGGCTTTCTTTCCTCCTACAGCCTTGTTTTTTTGTATGCTCTTTATATCATAGGTCGTATACTTTGTTTTTCCCGGCTCTCCGGGCATCATCAGTATTCATATTTTATGACGACTCTGCATACAATGGAAGCTGCTGTGGCGGCAATAGTGGCCGAGGCCGGCGAACCCGAGATTCTGGTACTCAAGCGTAGGCCGCACCCGCAGGATCCGTGGTCGGGCCACTACGCCTTTCCCGGCGGCCGCAGGGATCCTGAAGATGATGATCTGCTCGCCACCTGTTTGCGCGAAACCTGGGAAGAATGCGGCATCTGCCTGCCTACTGCGCTTTTGGTGAAGGAGTATCCGGTACAGTATGCGGGCAACCACCTCAACAGGCCGGTGCCGGTCACCACCTATCTCTTCGAACTGCCCGAAAAACCGGCCATACGTCTGCAGCGCTCGGAAATTATCTGCTACGAGTGGGTGCCGCTCTCCTATGCCGGGGATCAGGCCAGCCGGGTACTTTTACCCATGAGCAATACCGAACCGCAGCGGCTCTTTCCGGCCATTCCTGCAACGGACGGTCTCATTTGGGGCTTCACCTACGGCGTTCTCATGACCCTCTTGGCCGATCGCTACGCTCCGCTTGCCTGAAAACGCCTCTCCTTGTAACCACGCTTAACTGCGCCGGTTCGCACCTATTTCTGAATGGATATTCAGAGAAAGCCGCTTGACTTTTTCAGGCAAGGCCGGTATCAAGACAGATCGTGGTTCAACGGGCTTATGTGCGCCTGAACCCATTCTTGCCGCTGTATGTGCAAAACAAGTATACGGGCATGTCCTGTGTCGGTTTGCCGCCGGGGTCTCGCCCGGCAAAATACGTGTCCGCAGGCCGCGCTGTTTTGGTTCTGCACTAATAGATGTTTCAACGAACAAGGAGAAAACGCATGAAAGCACCAGTACGTGTGGCAGTAACCGGAGCCGCCGGTCAGATCAGCTACTCCCTCATCTTCCGCATTGCCAGCGGCAGCATGCTGGGTCCGGATCAGCCGGTTATTCTGCAGTTGCTCGAAATCCCGCCGGCAATGAACGCGCTGCAGGGCGTACTCATGGAACTGAAAGACTGCGCCTTCCCGCTGGTTGCCGGAATTGTAGCCACGGATGATCCCAATGTCGCTTTCAAAGATGCTGACTTTGCGCTTTTGGTAGGTTCTCGTCCCCGTGGGCCCGGCATGGAGCGTTCCGATCTGCTCAAGGCCAACGCCGCTATTTTTTCCGTACAGGGCAAGGCGCTCAGCGACAACGCCAATCCCAATGTCA
>JAUNUN010000024.1 GCA_030538155.1 bacterium | reverse complement strand
AGTCCTCCGCCAAAGCCGCCGCTGTAACCGCCGCGGCCCGGTGAACGCCGGGAAGAGCCGCCTGAGAGGGTCATGGAAGAAATGACCAAGGCACCGATCAAGCCAAAAATCCCTAAAAACCAGAACGGGATCGAAGAGGAAAAAATCAGGCCCAGGCCGGCACCGCTTGCTCCGCCCAAAAGCCCCGCCACCAATCGTTTACGGCGAAACATGGTACCGATCACAAACACGCTCATAATAAGAAAGGCAAAGAGCTCGTCCGAGCCGCTCTCGGATGCAGCCGCATCGGCATCTTCCGCCGTGTATGCACCTTGCACCGCCTGAATCATGGCGGCAACGCCATTGACCACGCCCTGATTGTAATCGCCCTGGCGAAAAGCCGGGGCGATTTCGTTGCGGATAATGCGGCCGCTGAGCAGATCGGTCAGTCGGTCTTCCAGGCCATAGCCCACCTCGATGCGGATCTTGCGATCCTGCACTGCAACCAGAAGGAGTGCGCCGTTATCGGCCTTTTCCTGCCCCAAACCCCAGCCGGTGGCCACCCGCAGGGAAAAATCCTCCAAGCTGTCGCCCTCCAGGCTTGGGATGGTGAGCACCGCTATCTGGGTGGATTCCTCCTGCTCTAAACGGGAAAGATTGATCTCCAGCAACTGCACTGTGGCCGGAGTCAGGATACCGGCCAAATCATTGACCCTGGCCCGGAGTTGCGGGGCTTCGAGTGCTGCCGCCTGGCCGTTCGGCAAGAACAGCAGGCAGATGAAGCTAAAAACGAATATTTTCAGCAGGCGCGCCATGCTGCGCTCCGGTTAAAACTTGACCTGGGGCACTTCTTTGGCCTGAGCCGCAGCCTTGAAGTATTCCTTGCGCTCCAAGTGGAGCAGAAATTTGTTGGTCATGCTTTCGGGAAAGCGGCGAATAGAGGCGTTGAAGGCCTCAACCGCCTCGTTGTACCGTTGCCGGGCCACATTGATGCGATTTTCCGTGCCTTCGAGTTGGTTTTGCAGATCAAGGAAGTTCTGGTTCGCTTTGAGATCCGGGTAACGCTCCACCACCACCATCAGGCGAGAAAGGGCCGAGCTGAGCTCGCCCTGGGTATCCTGCAACTGCTGCATCAGGGCAGGATTGCTCAAATCCTGCGACGATACCTGCATCGAGGTGGCCTTGGCACGCGCATTGACGACTCCTTCCAAGGTTTCCCGCTCGTGCTGGGCATAGCCCTTCACTGTCTCAACCAGGTTGGGGATAAGATCAGCCCGGCGCTGCAAGCTCGATTCCACATCGCCCCAGGCCTTGAACACCGCCTCCTCATTCTGCTGCAGCGTATTGTAACCACAACCGGAAAGTAACAGAAAAACAGCCAATAAAGGGATAAGCTGCCATACACGCTTCATGTTTTTCTCCTTGTGTTATAAGATGCCGGCCTATTGCCAGTAAGACACATCTGATTTGATGAGACTATGCCGTCCTTTCCGCTTGCAGATGTGTGCAGATCCACGCTACCGCAACTTCAAGGTCATCCGCAACAAAGTCCGGCTGCACGGCCTCTTGTGGGCCGATATACAGTTCTTCACCCCGACCATACCCGGTGCGCACCAGCACCGTGGTAGTGCCTGCGGCAGCACCGCAGCGCAGATCCGACCAGCGGTCGCCCACCATGTAGGAGCGGGAAAGATCAAGCCCCATTTCCAGCGCAGCCTGTTCAAGCAGGCCGGTCTTGGGCTTGCGGCAAGTACAATTCACACGGAACTGCAGTTCCTTGGCCTCGGGATGATGCGGGCAAACATAGATACCATCCACATGCGCACCCTCGGCCTGCAGTTGCCGCCGCATCTCTTCGTGCACGTCCTCTACAAGCGATTCTGGAAAATAACCCCTGGCCAGGCCGGATTGATTGGTAACCACCACCACCGGCAGATGCAGGCTGTTGAGCCGGCGGATGGCCTGGGCCACGCCGGGCAAAAGTACAAAACGGCTGATGTGGTTGATATAGCCCATCTGCTCGTTGATGGTGCCGTCACGATCCAGAAAAACCGCCGGCTGCAGCGCGTTTCCTGTTTGTACTTGTTGGGCGTTTGTGCTCATGTCAATACAGCATCTGCACCAGGGCGGAATAGACCTCTTCAGTGCTGATCATCTTCATGCACTGAAAATGCTTCAAGGGGCATTTTTTCTTTTTGCAGGGGCTGCAGACCAGTTCTTTACGCACAACCACTGCACTGGCCGAATAGGGCCCGGTGGCGATGTGGTCGGTGGAGCCGAACAGGGCCACCTGCGGGGTGTGTAGGGCGGCTGCAATGTGCATCAGCCCGGAATCATTGGTGACAAAGGCATCGCATTCGCCGATCAGCGCCATGGCGGCAATGAGTCGGGTTCTGCCGGCAAGGTCGATCAGACGTGCTTTTCTGCCTGCAAGCCGCACAATCTCTGCTGTGGTGGGCTGATCGGCAGCGCTGCCGAAGAGCAGGATATGGGCATCGTAGCGTTTGGTCAGGAGCACGGCCAGCTCGGCATAGCGGTCAGGCGGCCAGCGTTTGGCCGGACCAAAGGCCGCGCCGGGGTTAAAGCCGATCAAGAGCGATGAAGATGAGCGCGCGCCGGTCAACTCGTGCAGCCGCGCCTTGGCGGCATCGATCTCAAATCCGGGCAGGAATATTTCCAGATCATTGGGCCCGGTGGGGATGCCCAAGCCCCGCAGGATGCGCTGATAGTAGAAGACCTCGTGTTTGACTACGATGTTGAGCGCCTTTTCCACCCGGTGGGTGAGCAGGAAACTGCGACCGTCAGTGGCATAGCCGCCGCGCACCGGTATCTTGGCCAGCCAGGAAAGCAGGGCCGCTTCAAAGGCGTTTTGCAAGAGAACGGCGCAGTCGAAACGCTCTTGCCGCAACTCCTTAGCCAGTTGCCGGAGGCCGCGCAGACCATGGTGCCGCCCCCGCTTTTCGTAGGGGATGATGCGATCCACCCGTGGGCTGTAGCGGAAGACATCACTCACCCAAGGATAGGCCAAAAGAACTATTTCGCTGTCCGGGTAGGCCAGGCGCAGGCTGCGCAGGGCAGGTGTGGTCATAACCGCATCACCAATCCAGTTGGTGGAGCGGACCAGAATTTTCTCCGGATTTTCAGGAAAGGCGTACATTGCGTTGTGCCTGTCTGCTCATTTGCTCATATACGCAAATTCTCAATACTCTAATGCTCAAATGCCTGAGTCGAGCCCGACCAAGTGCTCGCGCGCAAAGGCAATGGAATCATCCAGGGCCAGCGCGGTTTGGTAATGGCTGCGGGCCGCCTCGATCTCGCCCAGCAGTTCCAGGTTCAGGGCGAGATTGGCATAATCGATGGCGGATACGGGGTTGAGCGCTACGGCCCGCTGAAAGTGCAGAGCAGCCTCGCGGTGGCGGCCCAGTTTGAACAGACATACCCCCATGGAGTTGTGCATGTCCGGCCGCTCTTCATCATAGCCAAGCCCCTTAGAAAGCGCGGCCACCGCCTCTTCATAACGGCCCAGATCGCGCAAACAGCAGCCTAAATAGGAATAGATATAGGGCAGATCTTCGCTTGCGCAGTGAAGGTCCAAGGCCTGTTGCAAACCGGCGACGGCCGACTCCAGATCGCCGGCCTCGTAGTGCCGACAGCCCTGGTAGAAGAAGAGCGAGTATTCGTGTGGCGCAAGTTCCTGCATGGCGGCAAGTTTTTCCTGCAAGGCCTCGCCTTCAAGCAGGTTGCTCGCCAACTTGGCGGCAAAGAGCAGGGCATTGCCGCCCATGGCCCGTTCACGAAAATGCGCGCCCGGCATAATGGTGTAGACCGCAGGAATCTGCAGACCGGCATGGATGGTGTTGACGATAAAAAGCTCCAGCCCCTGCTGTGCCAAAACATGCGCACAGGCGCGCAGTTCTTCCAGGATATCATCGTGCTTCAGGTCGCGCAGCGCGGAAATGGGTATTTTTTCCGTACTTGCCAGAAGATACCTCACCTCATCCAGCGAGCCGGGCTTGGGCAGGCCGCTGGCCACATAGTTGGAGCCGCTGTTAAAATCCCCGGCAAGTTGGGCCACCTCGGTCAAAGCCCGAATCACCGCCTTGTTGGCATCGGGCGTGGTGCCTGCGGTGAAAACAATCTCGCTTGTATCGGGAAAAGTGGCAGGGTCCCAAGCCAGGGCCGCTACGGTGGGGATACCGGTATCAAGCGAAAAATCATAGAGATGCAGGCGAATACCATTGGCCCGGAATTTTTCAACAAGCCCTGCGGCCACCGGCTCCTTGATGCTGTCCAGGTCGATTTCAGGCACGCGCAATTCTTCCCGGCTGACAACTGCACAGACATGCCGCTCCACCACCTCGCAGATGCCCTGCAGCACGGCCTCTTCAGTAGTATTTCCTGCCGCCGGGCCATTGAACTCGTTAATGGCGTAAAACCAGCTAAAGGGCACAAGCCAGGGGCTTCCGTCGCTTAGGCGACGGGCCCAGACCCATTTAAGGGGAAGATCCTGCAGCATCCGGCGCAGGAGCAGCGGTGGATGGCTGGTATCGTGCACCGAGGCGAGTAGGGTGTCTACAGGCAGGAGCGGATAGCCCTGGGATTCCATGTGCTGGTAGTCGCCGACAAGAAAACTGGCGAGATCCTGCAGAAAGCTGAAAAAACTGAAGCGCTCGGCCAGTTCCATGCAGGCGCTTGCGCGCGACTGTTCCGGGCTTGAGCCCTTGCCCATCTGCTTTTTATTACCGATGACCCTTCTGGCCTCCGGCCCGCAGACGCTGAAATACACGGGGATATCGAGGCGACCGTTATCCACCCGCTGGATATCTTGCAGGATATCCAGCCCGCTTGCCTTAAGCCGCGCATGAAAACGGGCCACAGTCTGCTCGGGCGAACAGGCCTTATCCTGATCCAGGGTATAGCCCTTGGGGCAGGAGTGCAGCGTAATCAGGGTATCAGGAACAACAGGTGCAGCCATTTTGCTTGGTAGGGTCAGCAGAAAAAGGAAGAAGGAGGTTGTGGATAAGGCCAAGGCGTTGCCGCCAGGAATTACCATGGGCACTTAGGGTGAGCGTGGGCTTTTCGGCCTGTTCCCCCTTAAATGCAAGGGCCAGATACTCCTGCGGGGTAAAAATGCCCAATCGCTCGGGCCACTCCACCACCACGATACCCTGGGCCTCAAAATATTCAACAAGACCACCGGCCTCAACATCGTCTTCCCCGGCCAGGCGGTACAGATCCATGTGAAAAACCGGCAAGCGGCCCAGATATTCATGCACCAGGGCAAAGGAAGGGCTGGATACGTAGTCGTCCTCACCCACTTCAAGCGCGCGGGCTAAAAACTGGGTAAAGGTGGTCTTGCCTGCACCCAGGCTGCCGTACAACAGCAGTACATCGCCTGCCTGCAACTGCGCTGCCAGTACCTGGGCAATGCGCTCTAAAGCGGGCAGATCCGCCTGGTAGGTATGTGAGGAAACGTGCGGGTACAGCTCTTTTTCTCCATCCTTCATAGGGCGGGGCTCAGACAGAAAATTCGGGCAAAGGCCGCATATTAATGGAGATCAAAGGCAAGTGCAAGCATGACAGGACACCTGAATCAAGCCGCGCGATAAGCTTGCAGGTGAATAGTCAGGCCCTGTGTCTGCTGATTACATCTGCTCAATGTGGAGCCCTGCCTAATCGAAGAACACATCCGGGTTCATTTCTACAGGCGATTTCCAGTCAATCCCGTGTCGTTCCAACAGAATTCTTTTCATGGTCGCCCAGTACAGGTGACAATAACCTATTTGGCCATGCAGTGGATGCTCGGCAAGCAGTTGTTCCGCTTCCAGTTCTGCAGCCTTGATCAGCACACGTCTTACCGGGTCCTCACAGAATGGATCATCGTGCATGGGCGTCTCTATATATGCTTGATATGCCAGACAAAAGATTTTCACCACCCTGCCCTGGTCAGGCTCAAATATGATACTTGTGCCCGGCCTGGATGGTGCAGGCCCGGTAGAGCTGTTCCAAAAGGAGCAGGCGGCTGAGTTCGTGGGTAAAAGTCAGCTTAGAAAGGGAGAGCCTAAAGTCTGCCCGGCTCAGTACGTTGCGGTGCAGGCCAAGGTGGCCGCCGATGAGAAAGGCGATCTCCGCTATGCCCTGTTCCTGCCGGCGGCTGAGCAAGGCGGCCAGTTCTTCTGAAGAAAGTGCAGTGCCCAAAGGATCAAGCGCCACCACCAGTTGTATGCCGACGCCTGCGCAGCAGGCGAGCAGTTCTTCAGCCTGGCGGGCCAGGTTGCGCTCATCCGGTGCGCCGTGCACATGCCGCTCCTTGAGGATCGGCATGTCAAGGGTCGCATAACGACGCAAACGACCGGCATAGTCGCGGATACCCTCTTCCAGATAGGCCTCCCTCGTTTTACCGAGCAGAGGAATCAGAAATTTCATTCCTCCTGATCCGGGGGCGGGCTGTTTTCCAGCAGCATCTTGAATATACGGCAGAATGCCGCATATCCCATATCGGTTTTCAGGCCGGGGCAGGATTCGGCGATACTGTAGAAATTATTTTCATCGCCAAGAATGCTGGGGTGCAGGGGCCACTGACGGCAGCGCCATGGTCGCCCCGCATGTACACTGCAGCCGCGCTCCGGCTCGTAGAAGATGCAATGGCCGTCTCGCACCTGCATCTGCACCACTGAGCCGGTGATACGCCAGTAGCGGCGCGCCACCTCTTCTCGCGGCAGGCCGAGATGGGCCACCATGCGCTTTTGGTCGTGCTCGTTTAGGGAGACCGTGGTTTCACCCTGGCAGCAGTAACCGCAGCGGGTGCAGACAAAAATATCGGAAACTTCGGGAAGTTTTTGGGGAGAATCCATGGATGAAAAACCGGGAAAGTGCAGGAGAACTACGCGTTACCGATAATATCCCCCAGTTGGGTGATATCAATACCAAAAGCGCCTGCTGCCTTTTTCCATTTCTCTTCCACCGGTGTGCGGAAAATGACCTCCGTATTCGCAGGCACCACCAGCCAGCCGTTATCGAGCAGCTCGTTTTCAAGCTGACCCGCGCCCCAGCCCGCATAACCCAGAAGAAAGAGGAATTCGCTCGGCCCTTCGCCCTTGGCAATGTCTTCCAGAAGGCGCGAATCTCTGGAAACGAAAATGCCGGGCTGGACCTCCATGGCATAGTGGGCGCAGGCTTCGGCCAAGAAGAGAACAAAACCTGCCTCCATCTCCACCGGCCCGCCGATATAGACCGGGGCGGGCGCCCCTTCGGGCACACTCAGATTTGCTCCTAGAAAAACATCAGTCAGGGTGAGGTGCGGATTGGGATTGTTGACGGCAAGCCCCATGGCCCCGGCCTCGTTATGGGCACAGATATAGATCACCTGCTCCTGAAAACGGGGATCAGGCATTTGCGGGGTGGAAATGAGGAACTGTCCGGCCAGGCTTTCCATGCGCTCCTATGGCTTGGGTGGTGAAAAAGGGTAGCTCCCTTGGCTATAGCATGCGTCTTCCGGCGCGGTCAAGCCTGAATGCGGGCGGGCGGGCGCCGGAAAACGGCGCAGAACCCATGGGAATTGCCCTGATTCCTGCATTGTCCGCCTGGGCCTGATAGGGTATAGCTCTGGCTGAACCGTTTTTTTCTTCAGTGCAAACACAAGAGCCAGGAGGTGTGTATTATGGCAGGCGATACCCCACTCAGCAGCCGTTCAGACAAGCTCAAAAAAGCGATCAGTTGGGTTTCCGAAACCCTGCAGGCCAACCCGGAACTCAGCCGGAACAACCTGCTCGACGAAGCCCTGCTGCGTTTTGACCTCTCGCCTGCGGACTGCGAATTTTTGCTGAAGCATTTCAGCGAATAACCCAGGATTTCAGTCACTTTTCAATCAGAGTGACAATGAAAAAGTTGCGGGAAATATGGGCCCGGCAGACGTTATTATAGCTTTGCAGGCATTTCCCGCAGCCGCTCAAGAAAGCGCTTTGATATGAGCTTTGATATGGAATTGGAAGTAACCCGATAGCAGCGCTTTCTTCCCACCACACCATCAGCACAAACCCATGCGCAGCAATATCACCCTTATCGGCATGCCCGGAGCGGGCAAGAGCACCATCGGTATCATTCTGGCCAAGAATCTGTCTCTCGGCTTTATCGATACCGATGTGCTCATCCAGATCAACCGGCAGCAGTCTCTGCAGCACCTGCTCGACAGCGGCGGCCACCTCTATCTGCGCCGGATCGAGGAAGAGGAGATCTGCAAGCTCAATCTGAGCCGCCACGTGATTGCCACCGGCGGCAGCGCTGCCTACAGCGAAAAGGCCATGCGCCATCTGGCCCAATCATCCCACATCATCTTCTTGCAAGTGTCTTTTGATGAACTGCTGCGCCGCATCCGCAACTTTGAATCTCGCGGCATTGCCAAGGCCCCTGAACAGACCTTTGAAGAACTCTTTGCCGAACGGCAGACTTTGTATCAGCGCTACGCGGAAATTACCATCCCCTGCGACGGCCTGAATCAGGATGAAATTGCCGACCGCATTGCAGCAGAACTGTGGCCCCTGCGCCTCTACTCGGACTCGGGCGTGCCGCTGTAGTTTTTTCGTTGTATTTGTGACCCGGTTTACAGGTCAAGAAAGGTAGTGTCCTGGTTGAGCACTTCGCAGCCCTCTTCCGTGACGATCACCATGTTTTCCAGGCGGATGCCGCCCCAATCGGCCAGGTAGAGCCCCGGCTCCACGGTCACCACCATGCCGGCTTGAAGCGGAGCATGGCCGTGGGGAGAAAGACGCGGGGCCTCGTGCACGGCCAGGCCCACGCCGTGGCCCAGACCATGGCCAAAGGCCTCGCCATAACCGCCCTCACTGAGCACCTTGCGCGCAGCCTCATCGACCTGCGCTCCCGTCACCCCGGCACGAATAGCGGCAATGGCCGCCTTTTGGGCCGCCCGCACCAAACGCAGGCGCTCGATAAAGAGGGCATCCGGCGTTCCCAGCATAAAGGTGCGGCTCATATCCGAGCAGTAGCCGTGCAGCACCAGGCCCATATCAATCAGTACGGTCTCGCCGGGTCTGAGCCTGCGCTCACCGGGCACGGCATGGGGTTTGGCCGCATTCTCGCCAAAGGCCACGATGGTGTCAAAGCTCGGTCGCTCCGCACCCAGTTCCAGCATGGTGTTCTCGATCAGGCGGGCAATTTCCCGCTCGCTCCGGCCAGGTGCAATCCGGCCATAGACCTGCTGAAAAACCTGTTCATTGAGTTTGGTCGATGCCCGCATCAAATCCAGCTCTGCTGCTGTTTTCACCACCCGCAGTTCTTCAATCAGGTTCGTGGTGGCAACAAGCTGCACGGTCAGCTTTTCCGCAAGCTCCATGAGCCGGGCATGGGTCGAGTAAAGGAAATAATCCGCCTCAAAACCGAGAACCTGCACCTTCAGGTGCGGCAACACGGTTTCCAGCGCCTCCAAAAGCCCGCGCCGGTATACATGCAGGTGAAAACCTGCAGCCTCGGCCTCTGCCTGCAGGGTGAAGCGCGAATCGGTGAGCAGCCAGGGCTCGCCCTCCTGCGGGATGAGCAGGTAGCCGGAGCTTGCCTGAATGCCATGATCCGGCGCGGTATAGCCGCTCAGGTAGCGCCGGTTCTCCGGTTGCGACACCAGCAGGGCACCGAGCTGCCGCTCCTGTAGAATGGCCTGCACCCTAGCCAGGGCTTGCGAAGCAGTACTCATCTCATACTCCTGAAAGACGAGACAGCTCCGCGCGGTACTGGTCCAGGGCCTGGCCGTACTGGCTGTTCAATTCCGCCTCGATGTGGGACCATTCCTGGGCATAGCGCGGGTCAAGCGTGGGGTCGATATTATTGGCATCGGTCTGCATGCCGGTTTCACGGGCCAGGGCCTGCTGGATCTGCGCCCGCATCTGCTCCTTGAGCTGTCCTTCAATCTGTCTGCGGTGCTCGTCATAGCGGCCGGTTATCTGCTGCAGTTCCCGGCAGAGGCCGTCAATCTGCGCGGAACCGCCGTGCAGGGCCACCAGGGCCCGGCAGGCCCGCTCCATCCTCGTTTTCCCCTCGTCGTCCCTGGGTAAAAAGAGGTTGCGCAGCATGGTGGCAAGCATGCCGTGGCGCAGTGCCGTGCGCTCTACCTCGGGCGCGTTTTTCAACTGATCCTGCAGATCACTTGCCTTCTGGTCGGGCTTATCCAAAAATTCTGCGCCCCGCTGCATACCGCGGCGCTGCAAATCCTCGTGTTGCATTTCATCGGCGCTGGCCCGACCCATGCGGGCGGCGCGCTCCAAGACAAGATCCATGGTGGACCTGATTTCGGCCATTGTCTCTCTCCAAATTAAAGGAATGGGAATAGTTGGGAGGTATGGGGCAGTATATGCACTCCCCGGCAGGCTACAAGGCGCGGCGCAGGCAGGCGGCAAAAAAGCCGTCGCAGCCGTCGGTGGGCAGGGTGGCAAGAACGCCGTTCTCCAAGGCCAGGTTTTTTGCCTGCTCCGGCAGGTGCGGGGCTGCAGGTTCAAGGGTAAAGGCCTTTCTGCTCGCAAGAAAGTGCTCCACCACCTGCATGTTTTCTTCCGGCTCAAGTGAACAGGTGGCATAGACGAGAAGACCGCCCGGTTTCAAGAGGCCTGCCGCCTGGTGCAGGAGTGCCCCCTGCTGCTCTGCATACTTGGGCAGATCTGCGGGCTGCCGATTCCAGCGGATATCCGGCTGCCTGCGGATGACCCCGGTACCGGAACAGGGCGCATCGATGAGGATGGCATCAAATGGTGCAAGAGGCGGCGGCTTTTTCCGGGCCAGGGCCGCAACTGTAGCCTGCAGCGGCTGCACCTGTTTTTCATGGCCAAGGCGGTTGATGTTTTCCAAGAGCAGGCGATAGCGATGGCCGTCCGGCTCCAGCGCCAGCAGCGTACTGCCCGCGGGTAGCAGTTCCACCAGATGACCGGTCTTGCCGCCCAAACCGGCGCAGGCATCCAGCACCCGGCTGGGGCCGGGCAGACCGGAAAGGAGCATGGAGACGAGTTGAGCGCCCTCATCCTGCACCTGAAAACGGCCCACCTCATAACCGTACAGGGTGGTAATCGGACCGGGATAGCCATCCACCACCAGGCCGACCGGCGAAATTCTGCCGGGCTGGGCACTGACCCCGTTTTTCCTCAGCTGGGCGAGAAAATCCGCCCGGCCGTTTTTACGCGTATTGACCCGCAAGCTCAGCACCGGCTCGGTGTTGTTGATGGCGCAGATGGCCCGCATCTGCTCCTCGCCGAAGTGCTTGCACCAACGACTGCACAGCCACTCGGGGTGATTGGTGTGGGGCAGACCATTGCTGTCCAGAGCGAACCCGGCCAAATTTGCGCGCTCGGCGGCAATGCGGCGCAGCACCCCGTTGACAAAGCCCACCAGCCAGGAGGGCTTGCGGGCATGCTTCATGGTGTTGACCGTGGTGTTGACTGCAGCAGATGAGGGAATACGCGAGAGAAAAAAGAGCTGGAACACACCCACCCGCAGGGTGGTCAGCACACGGCTTTCCAGTTGATCCAGGCTGTGGCGGGAATAGTGGGCGATAACCGCATCAAGGGTGTCGCGCCGGCGGAGTACCCCATATACGAGCGTGCGCGCCAGCCTGCGCTCGGCCGGTTCCAAGCGGGCGGCCCTGGCGGTGAAGATTCGGTCAATGGGCAGAGGCCGCTCCTCCCATTGACTCAGGGTCTCGACCGCAACGCTGCGGGCATTTTCCTCAAAAAACGGTTTGCGCATGGCTGAATGACTGCCTATTCCGGTTCCAGATCAATATTGATATCAAGGCGGCGAGGAAAATACGACGTAGGCGTAATAGAGGTACCCTGAGGAGCATCTTCGCAGCCGACACAGAGAGCGAGGTTGATATGGAGACGGAATTACATCATCCATTCCTTTTCCAAATAGGCCAGGCCCTCATGATTGGTCAGGTCGAGCTGAATGGGAGTCACGGAAATGTAGCCGCAACTGATGGCGTGTTCGTCGGTGTCGTCCCCACCGGCCCAGTGTGCGGTGCCGCCGCCGATCCAGTAGTGTTTGCGACCCCAGGGGTCATAGGTTTCCTGGATGGAATCCTTGTAGCGGCGTGTGCCCTGCCGGGTGAAACGGATACCCCGGATATCCGCCGCAGCCACCGGCGGAATGTTGATGTTCAAAAGCGTGCCGGCAGGCTGTTTCCAGATCAGGGCCATGGAGGCCAGCTTCCAGGCCACGGCCGCCGAAACCTCAAAGCTGTAGGGCGGCGGCCCGGCCAAGGAAAAGGCCAAGGAGGGGATGCCGTACATGGTGCCTTCAATGGCTGCCGAAACCGTGCCCGAATAGCTGATGTCATCGCCCAGATTCGCACCTGGGTTGATGCCGGAAACAATCAGATCGGGCTTGGCGGGCAAAATCTTGTTCACCGCCAAGGTCACACAGTCGGTCGGAGTGCCGTCCAGGGTGTAGATGTTTTTCTCCAGTTCCATCACCCGAAGCGGTCGGGTCATGGTCAGGGCGTGGCTGACGGCCGAGTTGTCGCGTTCAGGCGCAACGATCACCGCATCGCCCAGGCTGCGCATTGCCTCAAAAAGGGCGCGCACACCGGGGGCGTAGACGCCGTCGTCATTGGTCACGAGAATAAGGGGTGAAGCCATAAGAATCCTTTATTGGTTTGCAGCACCCGCCTGCCATTTTTGCCTGCGGAAGCGCTGCTGCTGTTGTTGATAGTAGTTCTGATTGTCTGGATCAAGCCTGGCCGCCTGCTCCTCCAGGGCCAGGGCGCTCTCGATGCGCTCATGGGCCCAGTAGGCCGTGGCCAGAGTATCGAGGATAAAGGCGTTGTCTGCAAGGGCAGCGGCCTGTTGTGCCAGGCTGAGGGCCCTGTCCTTGTCGCGCAGGCCGGGGGTGTCTGCAGTCAAGAGCAGCCAGGCAAGATTGTTGAGCAGGGAGGCGTTTTTGGGCGCATGTGCCAAAGCCTCGTTGTAGGTAGCAAAGGCCTGTGCCTCCATCTTCCTGCCCAGGTAAAAATCGCCCAAGAGGATCAGTGCCTTGCCCTCCTCCGGCTTTTGCACAGCTTCCTGGCGCAACACGGTTTCAATGTATTGAATTTCCGCCCTGGCGGCAAGGGTTTCGCGGTCCGGCTGCAGGGCCAAAAGGCCAATGCTTGCGAGAACGACGAAATAGGCGATACGCGCCCAGCGCAGTTTGCGCTGATGCGCCGCAATCAGTTCCGGCTCCTCCCGGCAGCGCCTGAGAAAGGCCACTCGCTCATGCAAAGAAAAATGGTGCCAGTTGTGCTTTTCGCGCTTGCCGCCGGTCGCTGCACCAATAGTGTGGAAGGAGCTGATGAGCGCATCTGCACCGCCCAGGGCGCTGAATACATGCGTATCGGCCTGGCGCTCGAAGTTACGCAGGAAAAAACCGAAAACAAAACGGAAGTAGAGCAGCACCAAGGCCAAGAGGGGCAAGGCGGTGACGGCATCGGCCACGGTCGCGGCCGGAAGCGGCAAGAAGTGTACCAGCTGGGGGAACAAAGAGGAGCCCGTGACAGCTAGGCTCAAAAGGGGTGCCAACGCCATCAAAACCAGGCTGAAGCCAAAAAAGAGCGCCATGTACCAGAGGAGATGATGGTGGTGCACATGGCCGATTTCATGGGCAATCACGCTTTTTAACTCATCTTCCGTAAGCGTCATGGTTAGGGCCGGAGTGAAGAGCAGGTAGCGCAGGCCGGGCAGGATGCCCAGAATACCAGCAGTCAGGGCATGACCGCCCAGGTAGGGCCAGAAGTAGAGCCCGGCGCGAAAGCCCTGCTCCCGGCAGAAGCCGGCTATGCGCTCCCGCAAAGGGCCTGGCGGTATGGGCTTGCAGTTCCACATCCTGCGGATCAGGGGCGGCAGGAAGAAGATCAGTATTGCTATGAAAAAGATGAAAATCAGCAACTCGCTCCAGGGAGCAGGAACCAGATCCAGCGCAGCCGCAGGCAGGATAAAACGAAGCAGATCAAGCCCGGATACCACCACGATCCATGGCAGCACCAGGGGCAGATTCTGCTTGAGTTGCCGCAAGAGAAAGGCAGGGCGGCTGATGCGCTCATAAAAAAGCATCTCGTAACGGGCCCTGCCGCTGAGCCAGGAGAGTGCAAGCAGCACAAAAAAGACCAGCAATCCGGCAAGATCCGCGAGTCCCTGGCTGGCTCCCGACAGAGCCAGGGGCTTGAGATAGTATTTCAGATCAAGCCCGTACAGAAAAAAGAGGAAAAGCACAAAGGCGAAGGCAAAGGTGCTCCGCTCGGCCCTGAAATAGGCTTCACGATCATGGGCCCGGGCATAGAGACGCTGCGAAAGCACGAGCTGCAAGCCGCAGCCGAAAGCGTATCCCAAAAGCGCCCAAGGTGCTGCAAGCCAGGGCTGGTCCGGTGCGGTGCTGCCTGCGAGCAGAAAGACAACACCTAAAAAATAGAATAACTGCGCTGAAAGCATGGAAAAAGAACAGGGCAAAAGGGGTTCGGGCACAGGGCCAAAAAGTGCGCAAGTGCCGCTTAACTGCAACAATTAGGGTCCGCGCCCGCTTATAGAGAGGCACGAAAGATAATCTTGCCGTTCTTTATAGTCACTCTTTTCCGCAATAAAATCAAAAAACAGACCGCCTGTGCCGGAACCTGCTCACGAAATTTTTGAAGGGGTCAGAAAAGGCCGAAGTGTGCAAAAAAATGACTCCATCCTGAGCTTGTCCAAAAGTGCAGTGTTTTTCCAGTTTCAGATAATCTCTGTGCATCATGGACAAGGAGAAACAGAACAGGTATAATTTTTGATCCTTTATATCAGTAATATTTATGCTTTCGAGTGCAGTTTCGGCACCCATGGTGAGGCACATCAAATACTGATCAATCAGGAGGACATTATGTTAAAAATTACACTGGCCCTGTTCTGTTCCATCTTCATGTTTGCTGCGCCACTGTTGGCTGCAAACTACACCGTCTACTGCGCCAACGGAAAAATTGAAGTGGATATGCGCCCGCTTGATCAAATGGTTTCTGCGCGGGGCAAGGGCACCTATGCTATCGCGGAATACAACAACCGCACCGATGCCGACAAGCATGCAAAGAGCCTGGGCGGAGTCGGCACTGCCTGCATAAAGAAGTAAATCAGGCACAGATGTGCCACACGGTGCTCCAGGCTGGTTGGAGATCATCGGGATGATGTCTCGGCACATTGCAGTCTGCCGTATGCTTCCTTCTTTTCGAGGTTGTGATGTCCACTATCATGCGGATTAAGTTGATCTCGCGGCTCTGGGCTGCGGCAGCCATGCTCCTAAGCGTCTCCCCTGCCCTGGCTGCCGATTCGCCCCTGGATATCCGTACAGCCTGGCTGACAGCCAAGTTGTACGGCAACGACAACGATGGCGCGTCCCTGCGGCGGGTAGTGATCACTGAAGATCGCGGCGAAGGCTATACCGTACTTATCGAGAATCAATTCGGTTTTCTCTGCGATCTGCAGTTTGGTGAAGACGGACATCCAGAGCAGTTGTCCGGCTGTGTTTCACAGAGCAGCAGGCAGGGCGACGAAGAGGCCTGGGTGGTGCTGGAACCGCAGGTTATCCGACTAAACTGCGCCAAGCTGCCCAAGGAATTTGTTTGCCGGGGCAACTATATTCTGGCCTCAGGCAACTTTATCCTGGGCCGTGCGGAAATGGCCATTGCCATGCCGCGCTCGGCGCTGCCGCAAAAAGAGGCAGAGCCGATCAACCAGCCAACCCTGGCCTTTTGCACAGCCGACAAGGTCAACATCCGCAGCGAGCCTTCCACAGCAGGCAGTATTGCGGGCCAACTCAATGCAGGACGGGTGGTACTGACCGGTATGCAAAACACCGGGGAAGGTGCCTGGTATGAGCTCGTTCTGCCCAATGCGCCGGGCTCGGGCTGGGTTTTTGCCGATTACATTGCCCTGCCCGATGCGCCCATGCCCGATCTGGCCCAAATCATTCTTGATTTCGGCAACACCCCGGCCAAGGCAAAAGCTATCTTCGGTGAGCCGGACAGCATTGCCCAAAGTGCGGCCCCAAGCATGGCAGGTAGCGGCGGCATCAGCGAAGAGACCCTGTTCTACCCCGGCCACCAGGCAGTCTACAGCAAAGGCACGCTTTCAAAGGTGGTGCTGGAAACAGGCAGCACCCTTGGTCTGGGCCGCTGGAAACTGGGGCAGCAGGCCTCATCCTGCCTTGTTTTGGGTGAGCCTGAAAAACAGGGCGATATCTGGACCTTCATGATCTCCCCCACCGACTACCTGCGCTTCACGATCAAAAACGACCAGATTGCGGGCGCAGAATACCAGAGCGCCGGCACCGATTGAACAACGTTTCTAGGGCATCGGAAACGCGCGTTTCCCTTGCACAAGGAGAGAGACCGGCATGAGTTATCAAGAACAAACAACTGCATCCTGGGGCAGTCGCCTTTCCGGGGCCTTTTCCGGCATTGTGCTGGGTCTGGTCCTGTTTCTCGGCGCAAGCGGCCTTCTGTGGTGGAACGAAGGCAGGACGACGGCAACCCGCGCTGCGGTCAGTAACGCGGCAACGCAGCTTGTTGAATTGGAGAATAATAGCCAAGTCAACCCGGCCCTGGAGGGCAAACTTGTGCATGCAGTCGGCATTGCCACGGCCAAGACAAAGCTGAGCGACCCGGTCTTTGGTTTTCAGGTGGATGCCATCCGCTTCATCCGCAAGGTCGAGTACTACCAGTGGGTGGAAAAAAGTGAGTCAAAAACCGTAGAAAAAATGGGCGGCGGCACAGAGACTGTAACCACCTACCGCTATGAGCCGACCTGGTCGAACAAGCCTATTGATGCCAAAGCCTTCCACGACCCGCAGTACCAGGGCAAGAACACGGTGCCGGCACATGTTGCGGCACTCGATGAAACAGCGAAAAATGTACACTTTGGCGCGTACCTCCTGCCCGATTTCCTGGTCCAGCGCATCAGCGGCGCTCAGGCATTGAACGTCCGGGTTAAAGCAGAGCAGCTCCGTTTGCCGATGGGTTCCGCCATCAAAAACAAGGCGGCCATGCTGCATTCCGATGGCGGCAATGTAGTCTACCTGGGTAAAGATCCGGCCGCCCCTGCCGTTGGCGATCTCCGCGTCAGCTTCAGCGTGGTGCCTGCCGAAGCGCTGGTCTCCCTTATCGCGGTGCAGCGCGGCTCTACCTTTGAGCCCTTTGTTGCCAAGAATGGCGAGCGCCTGAGTCTCCTATCCATGGGCAACCAGAGTAGCCAAGTGATGATGGCCGGAAAATTGGCCGCTAACCAGGCCATGGCCTGGATCTGGCGCGCCGTGGGTGCAGGACTGTGTATCGCCGGGCTGGCCATGGTTTTGCGGCCGCTCTCGGTCTTGGCCGGTGTGGTGCCCTTCATCGGCGGTATCGCGGCTGCCGGTACCGGCTTTACCGCCACCATTGTCGGGCTCTTCTGGTCTGCCCTGATTATTGCCCTGGCCTGGATGCGCTTCCGCCCCCTGTTCAGCCTGAGCCTGATTGCCCTCGCGGCTGCCGCAGCCGGGTTTCTGTACTACCGCAAAAAACGACAGAAAACCTTGCATCCAGCGGCCAACGGATAGGTTCGCGACCAATGCACTAATGAGTTGTTGACGTCGTAGCGCTTACGCGGTATATTAAAAGATTCGTCTATAAAGATTGGGCCTATAGCTCAGTTGGTCAGAGCCACCGGCTCATAACCGGTCGGTCCCTGGTTCGAGTCCAGGTGGGCCCACCACAGTATCCGCAGGAGGATGCCCGCGGACGCAGGTTTTCATTCTTCGATGCAACCCACATCACACGCCCACAAACAGGCCCTGCTGCTCTGCCCTCCATCTTCCATGCGCGAAGTCCCATACAAGGTACACCTCACAAGGTGTACCTTTTTTCTTTCCCATTATTGAGACCGTGCCCACAGTAAACGACATCCACAACGCCCTGCAAAACCTGGTTCCAGATACGCTGGCCGAATCCTGGGACAATGTCGGCCTTTTGGCCGGATCGCCTGATCAGCCGGTGCACCGCATCATGATCGCGCTGGATCCCAGCCTTGATGTGGCCAAACAGGCAATCAGTAAAAAGTGCGACCTGATCATCACCCACCACCCCATCATCTTCAAGCCGATCCGCGCCCTGCACACCAATACCCCTACCGGCGCTTTTTTAAGCACCGTTCTGCGGGCAGGCATCAGTGTTATCGCCTGCCATACCAATCTGGATTCGGTGCAAGGCGGAGTCAGCCATGCCCTGGCGCAAGGTTTGGGGCTTGAGGATATCAGGCCGCTTATTCCTGCCTCCCCTACCGCCCCTGCCTGCGGAGAAAGCGAAAACAGCTGCGGCCTCGGCAGCATCGGCAACTATCCCGAACCGATTGAGTCGAGCGCGCTGGTTCAGCGTTTGCAGCGATTTTGCGCGCCTAAATGGATACTTGCCGCCGGTACGGAGCCTAAGCACATCAGCCGGGTGGCGCTTTGCGGCGGTTCCGGCTCGGACTTGGCGGAAAGCGCACTCACCCAAGGTGCCGAAGTGTACATCACCTCTGAAGTAAAGCACAGCGTGGCCCGCTGGGCCGAAGAGGCCGGAATATGGCTCCTGGATGCGGGCCACTTTCCCACCGAAAATCCGGCCATGCCGCTGTTTGCAGGGCGTCTGGCCGAACTCTTCAAAAGCCGCAACTGGAACATTCCAATCAACATGGCCGATCAGGGCGCGCCCCTTACATTGCTTTGGCCAAAAATTGATTGATAGATTGATACATACACGCAATTTCACCTTGATTCTGTTTTCAAATAAGGAGAGCGCCTTTGAAAGAAGAAATGGAAAAACTCATCAGCCTGCAACAGATTGACAGCGAAATTTCCGGATTCGACCAAGCCATATCCAAGTGTGAGGACGGCATTGTCAAACGGGAGCAGGCTATAGAGGAGAAACAGGAAAAGCTGAGCGTTTTGCGTGCCAAAATCGAACGGCTTGCCGAAAAGCAGCAGGAGAATCAAAACGAGTATGAGGAGGCCTCGGCCCGGGTCAAAGACCGCCAGAACAAGATGCTCCTGGTGCAAACCAGCCGCGAACATCAGGCCCTGCTCAAGGAAATAGAAGAGAACAAAAAGCTGGCCAAGGAAACCGAAGAACGCGCCCTGCAGTTCATCGAGCAGTTGGAGCAACTGGAAGGAGATGCGGCAAATCTTGAGAACCTGTGCAAGGGCGAGCAGGAACTGCTGACCGAGGCCCAGCAGAAATCATCCAAGGAAATCAGAAAGTTAAACGCCTCAAAAAAGAGCGTTGAAGGCGAACGCGCAGCCAAGGCCGCAGCCGTGCAGGCCGCCCATATGCAGCGCTACAACAAGCTGATCTTAAAGCGCTCGGGCCTTGCGGTGGTGGCCGTGCAGAACAGTGTTTGCCTGGGCTGCCACATGACCCTGCCGCCACAGCAGGTGAACGAGGTAATGAAGGGGGACAAACTCAATATCTGCCCTACCTGCCAACGCATCCTCTACTTCAAGGAACCGGAAGAGGTTCAGGAAGAGGCCCCGCTTGCCGAATAAGCAACAAGGCCTGCCAAGCCGCGAGGCCATCTGCGCAGTACTGGCGGAAAAGCTGGAAGATGCCCTGCTGGCCGAGCTCTTCCCCGGCCATG
Source organism: bacterium (assembly GCA_030538155.1). GTDB lineage: Bacteria > Desulfobacterota > Desulfobulbia > Desulfobulbales > Desulfobulbaceae > Desulfobulbus. Next base: position 24,324 of record JAUNUN010000024.1, on the reverse strand, counting down.
AACTGCAGGCACTGCGGCGGATCTTAGCGCCTTCGACACCAACCAAAAAGACCGCCACCCCAGCAGAGGCAGGCAGTCAACAGGCGATACCGACTGAGCAGCAAGATGCGCTTCAGCAGGGTACTTCAGGCTGGTGCAGGCTCTTTACCGATGGCGCATCCCGCGGCAATCCTGGTCATGCCGGAGCAGGCGCGGTACTCTTCAACGATGATGGCCGGGAATTGGGCCGTTTATCGAGCTATCTGGGTATCTGCACCAACAATGTGGCGGAATACCGAGCCCTGCTGGCCGGGCTGGAAGAGGCCAAACGCTGCGGCTGCAGCCGTGTCGCCCTTTTTCTCGATTCGGAACTGGTGGTGCGGCAGCTCCAGGGCCGCTACAAGGTCAAGCATGAGCAATTACAACCCCTGTACCAGAAGGCCCGCTTTCTTCTGACAGGCTTGACCGACTGGTCGGTTGCCCATGTGCCGCGCGCAGACAACGCCATTGCAGACGCCTTGGCCAATGAGGGTATTGACAGCCGTTTGGCCAGTGAAGAAACAGATGGCACCACAAAAAATCAGAATGGTGCAGACCGACTCCCAAGGCAGGCCGCACTGTTCTCAAGCTAAATTTTCGGTTAAGGGGTGGGCGCATGATCGCTCCGGCGCTGCCGGGGAGGAAAGTCCGAACACCACAGGGCACGGTGGTTCGTAACGCGAACGCTGGGCAACCAGGGGAAAGTGCCACAGAAAAGACACCGCCGATGGGGCGCAAGCCCACAGGTAAGGGTGAAATGGCGAGGTAAGAGCTCACCGCCTGCCTGGCGACAGGTAGGGCAAGGTAAACCCCACCGGGTGCAAGACCAAATAGGGAGGCGTTTGAGGGCTGCCCGCCTGATGCCTCCGGGTAGGTTGCACGAGATGCCGGGCGACCGGTATTCCCAGTTAAATGATCATGCTCGGCAAGCGGTTTATACCGTTTGCCGAGACAGAATTCGGCTTACAGCCCACCCCTTTTTTGATGAAGATGGATGGTTCAACCCTGCCGCTCTGCGGCGCTATTCTTGCTGCGGGCGGTACCGGCAGCCGTATGGCTGCGGCCCGACCCAAGCAACTCCTACTCTTGGCAGGCGAACCGATACTGGTGCGCAGTTGCCGGGCACTGCTCCAAGTGTCGAGCCTGGCTGAAATCGTGGTGGTTGCACCTGCTGCCTATCTTGAGGAGTGTCAAAGCGTCTGCCGCGTCTTTCTGAGCCCGCAACAAATGGCACGCCTCAGTTTCACTCCTGGCGGCAAAACCCGGCAGGATTCAGTACGGGCAGGCCTGGCCCGGCTCTCCCCTGACATTTCACTGATCCTGGTGCACGATGCCGCCCGACCTCTGGTGACGCTTGACTTAGTTGAGCGCTGTCTGGACAGCGCTCAGCATCATGGTGCTGCCATTGCTGCCCTGGCGGTGACCGACACCCTCAAGGAGGTAGATGCCGCTACCGACGAGATCCGCACAACGCTTGACCGCAGCCACCTCTGGCAGGCCCAGACGCCCCAGGTGGTGCGTCGCGACCTGCTGAAACAGGCCTTTAACAAGGCTTTGCAGGACGACTTTCAGGGCACGGATGAGGCCTCTTTGCTTGAACATGCCGGCATGACTGTACGGGTGGTGACAGGGTCACAGAAAAACCTCAAGATCACCCGACCTGAAGACCTGGTCCTGGCAGAAGCATTGCTTGAACAGGATCACAAAGATGAGAACAAACAAACTCGGCACAGAGCGATGAAGATTGGCCACGGTTTTGATGTGCACCGGCTGGTGAGCGGCCGCAAACTGATTCTGGGCGGGGTGGAGATCGACTACCATTTAGGACTGGCTGGCCATTCCGATGCGGATGTGGTCAGCCACGCCCTGACCGATGCCCTTTTAGGAGCTCTCGGCCTGGGCGATATCGGTCGCCACTTTCCGGACAGCGATCCGCAGTACAAGGGAGTAAACAGTCTGCTCCTTTTGGAAAAGGTGTGGGAGCTGGCCAAGACGCGCGGCCTGGCTCTTGCTAATGCGGATATCACTATTGTCTGCCAGGCCCCAAAACTCATGCCCTATCTGGCCGGCATGCAGGAAAAACTGGCCCGTTCGTGCCAGGCCGGGCCGGAACAGGTGAATATCAAGGCCACCACCACCGAACAAATGGGCTACACCGGCCGGGGCGAAGGCATTGCCGCCCATGCCGTCATACTCTTAGAGGTTACACATGCAGGTTGATGCAGAACGCCTGGCGCAGGAATTTATCACGCTGTGCGAAATTGAAAGCCCTTCCCGCTTTGAAGGCCGTATTTCACGATACTTGCAAACAGTATTCAAAGAACTGGGTGCGGATCTGGTGCTGGAGGACGACTCCGCCGCAGTAACCGGCTCGGAGAGCGGCAATCTGCTCATCCGTTTTGCAGGCAGCCTGCCCCTTGCCCCGATTTTTTTCAGTTGCCACATGGACACCGTACCGCCCACCAGGGGGGTGAAGGTACGCCGCAGCGGCGATCTTTTTACCAGCAGCGGCAACACCGTCTTGGGCAGTGACGATAAATCCGGCCTGGTGGCCTGCATCGAGGCCATGCGGGTCCTGAAGAAAAAAGGCATTGCGCACCGGCCGGTCGAGTTTCTGATCACCACCTGTGAGGAAATCGGCCTGGTGGGTGCAAAGGCCTTCGACACCAGTGTCATGCAGGCAAAGGAAGGCTATGCCCTTGATTCAACCGGCTTTGCTAAGGTTATCACCCATGCGCCTGCGGCTAACAAGCTGCAGATTCATGTCGCAGGTATAGCGGCCCATGCCGGCCTACACCCGGAATGGGGCATCAATGCCATTGTGCTCGCCGCCAAGGCGCTGGCTGATATTCCCTGCGGCCGTATCGACGAGGAAAGCACGGTCAACTTCGGTATCATCCAGGGCGGCGTGGCCTCCAACATCGTACCGGAAAAAGTAGTGATCAATGGCGAGGTGCGCAGCCACAGCCCGCAAAAACTCAGGCAACTAACGCAAGCCATTACCGACCGCTTCGTCAACACTGCCAAACACTGGAGCGACCCGACCGGCGCGGCCCGCGGCAACCCCCGCATCGAGGTGGGGGTGGAAGAGGATTTTCCAGCCATGGCATTGGGTGCAGACAGCCGGGTCATCCGCCGCATTGCAGAAGCAGCAAGCGCCATTGATCTGGAGCTCAGCTATGAAAAGGCAGGCGGCGGCAGCGATGCCAACATCTTCAACGGTCGGGGTTTGGCCACGGCGATTGTCGCCACCGGCATGACCAATGTGCATTCCACCAACGAACAGGTAGAACTGGCTGACATGGTCAGGCTCACCGAGTTGATTCTTGCCCTGCTCACCAGGGTGCAGTGCTGAACGTACGGCCTGCACCGAGCGCTTCCATTCACTTTAATCTTTGTGCACCATGCGACTTCCCTGCGCCGGTTCGGCCACCCCATCTGCCATTTTGCTTATTCACTGCCCGGACAACAAGGGCATCATTGCCACGGTCAGTGAGTTTATTGCCAAGAATAACGGCAACATCACCTTTCTCGATCAGCATGTGGACGCCGGCAAGTGCGTCTTTTTCATGCGTATCGAGTGGGAACTCAACGACTTTGCCATTCCTGTAGACAAGATAGGCGAGTTCTTTGATGTGCTCATTGCCCGGCGCTACAACATGAACTGGCAATTGCACTTTTCCCACGAAGTGCCGCGCATGGCGATCTTTGTTTCCAAACTGCCCCACTGCCTCTTTGATATCCTGTCCCGCTGGAAATCCCAGGAAATCGAGGTAGAGATTCCGCTGATTATCAGTAACCACCAGGATATGGAGTCTGTGGCGCGCCAATTTGGAGTGGAATTTGCGCATTTCCCCATCAATAAGGCCAACAAAGAGGAACAGGAACAGGCCCAGCGCGACCTTTTGACCGAGCATGAAATAGATTTCATCGTGCTGGCCCGTTATATGCAAATCCTATCGGAGGACTTCGTCTCCCACTACCCCAACCGGATCATCAACATCCACCACTCCTTTCTGCCCGCCTTTCCCGGCGCCAGACCCTATCACCACGCCTATGAGCGCGGAGTGAAGGTGATCGGCGCAACCAGCCACTATGTCACCGCAGAACTGGATGGCGGCCCCATCATCGCCCAGGATACCATCCGCGTCAGTCACGAGGATTCGATTGAGGATCTGGTGCGCAAGGGCCGTGACCTGGAGAAAATTATCCTGGCCCGGGCCATCTGGCACCATCTGCAGCGGCAGATCCTGGTGTACCAGAACCGCACCCTGGTTTTTTCGTAAAGGAAATGAGTTAAAACGACTCCGGCATGGCGGCTTGCCATGCCGGAGGTTTTAGATAAGCATACGGTGAGACGCTATGCGGCGCTTTCCGCGCCGAGGAAATCCATCTCGTGCTCCGAGGGAAGCATGTCCGGGCGGACCGTGATCTCGATGGTAGCGTTATGCTGGCGTTCCAGGGCCGCCAGTTCCTCTTTTTTGCGGTTGAGCAGGTACTGCGCAACTTCGAGTGGGAAGCGGCACTCCACCCTGGCAACTTTCTTACGGATAATGCCGGTCTGAATGCGGCGCAGATAGTAGAGGGCCTGGGTTTCCACCGAACGCACCACTCCCCTGCCCTGACAGTGAGCGCAGGTGATATAGCTGCCCTTGGCCGTGGGCGCGCCCATCTTCTGGCGGGAGATCTGCATCAGGCCGAAACGGGAGATTCGGCTGATATCCACCTTGGCCTTGTCCCGTTTCATGCTCGCCTTGACCTGCCGCTCCACCTCCTGGATATGCTTTCTGCTGCGCATATCGATGAAATCCACCACAATCAAACCGCCCAGGTCACGCAGCCGCAACTGGCGCGCCAGTTCCTCGGCTGCCTCCATGTTGGCGAGAAAGATGCTCTCTTCAAAATCACTGTTCTTGGAGGTACGGCCCGAATTGACATCAATGGCCACCAGGGCCTCGGTGGGGTCGATGACTATAGAGCCGCCGGAGGGCAGAGGCACCTGCGGCCGGTAGATGGATTCAATCTGCTCTTCAATGTTGTGCTGGTTGAAAATGGGCTTGACGCCCCTGTGCTGGCGCACCCGCACCTGACGCTGTTTGGTCGGCAGTTGCTGGATAAAATCCTGCACCTGCTGCAGGGTTTCGTCGGTGTCCACCACAATTTCCTGAATTTCAGGAAAGAAGTGGTCGCGGAGGAAGCGGACCACGGTGTCCTGCTCCTGATACACCAGCGCCGGGGACTGTTCTGTCTGGCCCCGGCTGCGGATCTGTTCCCACAGTTGCAGAAGCCTGTCCAAATCTTCCTTGAGCGTGATCTTGGTCAGTTCCGCGCTGGCGGTGCGCACGATGTAGCCGATGCCTTCAGGTAATTCCAGCTCGCTCATCATCTCCCGCAATTCCGACCTGCGGCCTTCACCGGCAATTTTACGGGAAATGCCCGCGCTGTCACTGCCCGGTAAAAGCACCAGACAGCGGCCCGGCAGGGAGAGATAGGTGGTTACGTTGGCACCTTTATTGCCGGTCACCTCCTTGACCACCTGAACCAGTACCTCCTGGCCCTTCTGCATCACCTCTTCAATCTTCAGCTTCTTCCACTGCTGCTGGGTGACCAGCTCGCGCACTCGCTCAGTCAAGTTCTCCCGGTAGTACTCGGGGTGGATCTCGTCAAAGGGAAGAAAACCGTTTCTGCCGGTGCCGATATCCACAAAGGCAACCTGCAAATTCGGCTCTATCGAGACAATGCGACCCTTGTAGATATTGTTCTTGGTGGCTTCCCGCTCAACGGTTGAGACGTGGAAGGATTCCAGGCGACCGTTTTCCAAGAGCGCCACCCGGCACTCCTCCGGTTCATCGGCATTGACCAGCAGCTTGTATACGGCCTGAGGGTCGCGCTTGACCACGGTCGGGCTGATAGACTCGACCGTTTCTTCTTCGTCCTGCTCATCGGCGCTGTCTGCTCTGTCTTCCGCGATTGCCTCGGTTTCAACTGCGGCGTCAAGGTTTGCCGTATTTTCTGCGTCTGCTGAGTCTGCTGATTCTGTCGCCTCGGCTGTTTCTCCTGATTCTGTGTCAGTCTTCCTGCTCCTTCTCCGGCTGCGCCGTACACCTTTTTTGGCAACAGGAACAGCGCCGGCAGATGCGGCGCTTTCCACAGCATGGCCTTCATCCGCAGTTGACTCTACCGCTGTTTCCAGCTCAGGAACTACAGCAGGTTGGTTGTCAGCAGGCTGCTGTTCTACTGGTGGAGGAATTGCCACAGCGGCAGATTGACTTTCTGCCAAGGGCTCTGAAGAGGAAGGCTGGGCCTCCTCGGGTTGATCCGGCGGAGTAACGCTCTTCCACCAGGCGCCGGTACGGGCCTTTGCCCGCGGCTTGGTATTTTTCTTTGGGGCATCTTGCTTTGATCCGGTCATTCTACTCCTTGCACGCCAAACAGGAAGCATCCGCTGCAATACCCGTATCTATACGCATTTTGCGGGCATGCGCGACGCCTCTCTATGCGGCGGTGCTCATCTTGTGAGGACTGGCGCACATATGTCGCGCCATACTTGTATGGTGCTTGATCGATATCAGAAAATGAGTTTTTCTGGTGAAGTGGCAACACAACAGCGTGAAAAAATCATATGGATTGCAACTCATGCTCATTATAGCACTTTATGCACCCATGCAAGCAATTTTACCGGCCCGGCTGCCCAAGGAGACTTGATCATGAGTTTTCGCTTGACACTTAAATTAGGCCCACGTACATTTCAGGCACGGTATAAAATTTTGGCCATCTTGTTCTCCCTATACAAATTTTATTCCACCAGAGCCATTCCGGCTCTCTGATATTCTTTGACCAGCTCCCAGGAACGATCGCATTGAACGCACGAACCATGATTTACAAAATTCTGTACTCTACAACCCTCGCGGCCATAATCGCGTTCACCTGGAATGTACCGCTCTTTGCAGCCGAAATGGATGCAGAACAGTGGGACATCACGGCGGATAAAATTACCCGTTATGAAAATCCGCCCAGTGTCATCGCCGAAGGCAACGTTGTTCTGGAAAAGAAGGAGAGCACCACTTCGGTAAAAAAACCAGCGACTTCCAGATGGGACGCCCTGCTTGGCCCCGACGCCGATGTCGGCACTGATGATGCAGAGCCGACAACGACTCAAACCACGACGACAACCATCAAGGCAGACTGGGTGGCCTATGACGTGAGCATGGGCCAGGCAAAGGCGCGCGGCAATGTGCAGATCAATGTCAAGGGTGACGAACTTGTGGCTGAAAGCGGCACCATCAACCTGAAGGATGCAACCGGCTCCTTTGATAATGCCATTATCGTACGCCAAGGACAGCAGCTGCACCTGGAAGGCCGAACCATTGAAAAAACCGGCGACCTCACCTACCACATTGAAGACGGCTGGGTCATTACCTGTAAACTACAGGAAGGACAGACACCCCCTTGGAGCTTTGGCGCTGCCGACACCAAGATCACTGATGGCGGCTATGCCTTTATGAAGCATGCCGTGTTCCGGGTAAAGGGTATTCCCATTCTCTATTCCCCGTACATGATCCTGCCGGCCAAGCGGGAGCGCCAAACCGGCTTCCTCTTCCCATCCTGGTCCATGTCCGACCGCGATGGCTTTGGTTTGGAGACTCCGTTTTTCATCAACCTCTCCCCCACCACCGACATGACCATCTACCCACGTTACCTGTCCGACCGTGGTGTGATGGTGGGTGGCGAGTTCCGTTACGTTACCGATGAGACCAGCAAGGGTACGCTCATGGCCCATTACCTGGACGACGATCTCAGTGACCCTTCGGAAGTGGCCTATTACCGCGAAGGCAATTACACCCATACCAACAAGGAACGGTACTGGATTCGCGGCAAGGCAGATCAGAACATCGGCGAATGGATAACCAGATTTGATCTGGACATTGCCTCTGACAAGGACTATTTGCGCGAATTCAACACCGGGTCTACCTCCTTTAATGCGAACCACAACCGTTTCCGTGACGCCTTTGGCCGCGGCTTTGAACAGAAGCTGGATCAGTACCGTGAAAACACGGTTGAGTTCTTGCGCTCCTGGGATGACGGCTCCACCTTCCAGGGTGAGTTCCTAGCCATTAACGATATCAGTGATCGCAACTACACTGCCGATGACCCCTCGCAGTTCTGGAAACTGCCCTCCTTTACCTATTCCGGCCTGAAGCCCATCGCCTCAAGCCCTGCTGATATCTCCTGGGACACCAATTACACCCACTTCTGGCGGGAACACGGCGTGGGTGCGCAGCGTTTTGACCTCTTCCCGGAAGTATCAACCAGTATTCCCATCAGCCGCTACCTGGAAAGCACAGTGCGTGGCGGTGTGCGCGAGACCTTCTACGTCATTGACGATGGTGGCGCCGAAGACTGGAAAAACGAAGACACGGCCAACCGTTTCCTGTACCGGCTGGGCGGCGAGGTGGGTTCTACTTTGTATCGGGAATACGGCGCTGCACCCACCGAAGGCAATGGCTGGAGCCACACCCTGCGGCCCTTTGTGGAATACGAATACGTCGATATTCCTGAGAGCGACATGTTGCCCCAGTTTGACGCGGTGGACGACATTGATGAAGCCAACACTTTTTACTACGGCATCAACAACTTCTTCTCTCTCTTCGGCAATAAAAATGGGAGTTTGAGCGAACGGGACCTGGCTTTTTTCAAAGTACGCCAGGGCTACGACATGCGCAGTGAGGAAAGCGATACCCCTTTTACACCGGTAGAGATCAAGACCGGGTTCTATCCCGTAGCCGGGGCGCGTCTGCTCTACACTACCCAGGTGGACGTCTATGGGGACGGCATGATCGAGCATGCTGTTGAGGCGGACTACCGCAGCAGCCGTGGCGATGTGTTTGCCGTTGACTACCGCTACGATGATGAACTGAGCATCAACTCCATCAGCGGGGCTTTCTGGTATCTTCTGCCCTATAATTTTGCGGTCGGCTACAGCATAGAACGGGCCATTGAACACAAGGTCACTATCGAAGAAAAATTCCGTTTGCTCTACCAACCCTCCTGTTGGTCGGTGGAGCTGGCCTCCAACTATACCCCGGACGACCAGACCGTCATGCTCATTTTCCGGCTGGCCAACATTGGCTCGCCCTTTGGCTTTGACATTGGCGGTTCGGGCATGTAGCCCTTTTGTCCCATCTGTACCTGCCTGAGCATTACCTCGACTCCATGTACCATCAGCACGCCGTTGATTTCTATGTGTTCAACGGTGATGCTGATGGTCTCTGCGCCCTGCAGCAGTTACGCCTGCACTACGATCCCAAGGAAGCCCCTTCTCCACCGCCGCAACTGATTACCGGGGTGAAGCGGGACATCAAACTGCTGGCAAAAATAATAGAGAGCTGCAATGCGTGCATTACGGTTCTTGATATTTCTCTGGATCAGAACCGCAGCGCCCTGCAGCAACTGCTCAGTCAAGAGAACCATGTTGTCTACATCGACCACCACTATGCCGGTGAGATCCCTGCATCCCCCCTGCTGCGCACCCATATCGATCCGTCTCCACGTACCTGCACCTCCCTGTTGACCGACCAGTTCCTCAAGGGCCGCTTCACAGCCTGGGCCCTGACGGGCGCATTTGGCGACAATCTACTCGGCCAGGCAAGAAAGCTGGCACACGCACTCGGTCTCTCTCGCTTGGCCAGTGAACAGCTTCAGCAACTCGGCACTCTGCTGAACTACAACAGCTATGGCGAGAACCTGGCTGATCTGCAGGCCGATCCTGCCGCCCTTGCCCTGGATATGGCTCCCTATGCCGATCCATTGCAGTACATGGAGCAATCTCCCTTGATTCCGCAGATACGAAATGGCTATCAGGAAGATATAGAGCACATGCAATCCTGCAAACCCTGCGAAGAGTATTCCGGCGGTCGGGTCTTCCTGCTCCCTGATGCCCCCTGGGCGCGCCGAATTTCCGGCATCTTCGCCAATCTCTGCGCAGGCGAACTGCCCAGCACAGCCCATGCTGTTTTGCAGGAACAGGGCGATGACAGTCTGCGCATCAGTGTTCGCGCACCTCTGGAAAATCCCGTGGGAGCAGACAGCCTGTGCCGGCAGTTTGAAGGCGGCGGCGGTCGTGCAGCAGCCGCCGGCATCAACAGGTTGCCAAAAACAGAGTTGAATCGGTTCCTCGCTCAGTTCCGCGCGCATTTTCCCGCATCACGTCTTTCCTAGGAGTTTCCATGTTCACTATGCAGTGGCGGCCTCTACCTTGGCTGCTTCTTATCCTCTGCGCCCTGCCCTGTTTATGTCTCTTGCAGCAAAGGGCCTATGCTGCGGCCCCGCTTGCCGCAGACCTGGTGCAGGACAACCAGGCCATCAACTTTCGCCAACAGAAATTTACCGAGTTTTTTGTTGAACTCCAGGACAAGCACCATTTCAGCGGGGCCGAATTGCGGGCCATCTTTACCGGACTGACCATAGACCGCCGGGTGCTTATACTCATGGACCGGCAAGGCGAAGCCAAGCCCTATTACGAATATTTTCCCATGTTTATCACCAATGCCATCATTCAAACCGGGCGGGCCAAGCTTGCGGAACAGCGGTTTTTGCTCGACCGGATTGAACGGCGCTTTGGTGTCGACCGTGAAGTTGTGGTGGCCATCTGGGGCATAGAGACTCGCTACGGCGCAAACCAAGGCAGCTACGATGTCCTGCGGACACTGACCACTCTTTTTGATGCCTACCCGCGCAGGGCGCAATTTTTCCGCCGGGAACTCATCCACTTCCTACTCCTCTGCCGCGAAACCGGGATAGATCCACGCCAGGTCAAGGGCTCCTATGCAGGCGCTTTTGGCCAAACCCAGTTCATGCCCTCTTCCTTCCGCAAATATGCGGTCAGCTTTGATGGCGACCGCAAACGGGATGTGTGGAACTCGACCGCAGATGTTCTGGCATCGATTGCCAACTACCTCAAACACTTCGGCTGGGTGCTGGATGCGCCGGTCTACGCAGAATTGGGGTCGGTGCTCAACAGTTCACAGTTGCTGGCCACCGAACAGCAAGGACGCCGAGGCAGGGTTGCCGCCTCTGTAGTTGAGCAGGCGCAGCAGAGGCGGCTCCCTCCGGTGCCGGGGAACAAGGGGCTTTCCATTGTCGGCCTGGAATTAGCCCCAGGGGCTGCGGCTGAAAAGCGCTATGTGGCCGGATACCCGAATTTTCATGCCATAACCGAGTGGAACCACTCTAACCGCTACGCCATGGCGGTGAGCGAATTGGCCGAGGCATTGGCACGATAAAGAGGCGATGCTTCATGCGGCCAGTGAAACAAAACAGGTCTGTGCCACAGACGCCCAACCGCTTTTCTTATCCTGAATCAGAAAGACGACCATATCTCCTGCCTTTCACCCTGATTATCCTTGTCCTGCTCGTCCTTTGCTGCAATTCGCTCTGGGCCGATACACAAGCCGAGTTGCTGCCGCCTGACGCCATTCCGCTTTTCAGTGACGATCTGCACTATCAGGGCCTGAAAGAAAGCCTGGAACAAAGCCTGGCCTATCTCGATAAACTGCCGCCTGAGCGGCAGTTTTCTCTGGCCGGCCACTGCGTTGATCAGCCACGGCTGAAAAAAACACTGCAAGTGTTTTTAGAACTGGTCCGCAGCGAGCCCGATACGGCAAGACTCAACCGCACCATGCGAGAGAAATTTCTAATTTACCGGGTTGTCCCTTCTGCAAACATTACATCAGCACAGTCAGAAGGTACCAAACCCCTTCTCCTAACCGGCTACTACCTGCCCGTCTTCAAAGGCAGTCTGCAGAAGATGCCACCGTATATCTATCCGCTTTACCGAGTACCCAAGGCACTGGTCCAGCAAAAGACCGCCACAGGCACAAGCATCGGTCGCTGGGAAAAAGGACGTTTGCTGCCGTTCTGGAGTCGGAAAGAGATCGAACAGGGCAACCTGCTGGCTGGAAAAGAGTTGGTTTGGCTGCAGGATCCCTTTGATGCCTTTCTTGTCCACATCCAGGGTTCGGCCTTGATCCAGCTCCGGGAGGATCAATCCATCCGAGCTCTGCGTTTTGCTGCAAAAAACGGCCGCCCATACACCAGTATAGGCTCGTATCTGGTAAGAAACGGGAAGATGCGGCTTGAAGAGGTCAGCATGGAGAGCCTGCGCCGCTACCTGGAGGCACACCCGCAGGAACGGGAACAGATCCTCCGGCAAAACGAATCCTACATTTTTTTTAGTTGGGGAAAGGTGGGCCCGGCCTATGGCAGCCTCAACCGTCCGCTCACGCCGGGGCGCTCGGTTGCGGCCGATCAAAAGCTGTACCCGCCCGGGATGATCGCCTTTGTCCGCAGCAGCATCCCCCAGACGGGCCAGGCAGAACAGGGCAAACCCACTAAACCGGCTCGCCGTGTGCCGCTTGAGCGCTTTGTTACCGTGCAGGACAGCGGTTCAGCCATTACCGGCCTGCACCGGCTGGATCTCTTCTGTGGTACGGGCGAGGCAGCCGGGCAGGTGGCAGGAGAAATGAAAGAGAGGGGAGAAGTTTTTCTCCTCCTCTCCAAGGATGATTAAAGGGGGATCGTTAATCTCGCCGCAGCAGATTCAATCCTCTGATTCAACCCTGGCTGGGGGTTCGTGCAGGTACGGCGTTTGCTGCGGTATTTTTGCCGGTTTCAAGCGTGGTCATCACCGTGGCCACCATGGCCGGGATATCGGTCAGCGTTGCCGGCAGAATCAGAGTATTGCCCGCCTTGGCAAGCTTACCGAACTGCTCCACGTACTTCTGTGCCACTTCCAGGTTGGCCGCTTCGCGCCCACCGGCTTCATTCAGCGCATGCGCCACCTGTCTGATGCCTTCGGCAGTAGCTGCCGCCACTTTCAAAATTTCCTGGGCCCGTCCCTCGGCCTCGTTGATGCGTCGCATCTTTTCACCTTCGGAAAGGGCAATGGCCTCGGCCCTTTCACCCTCCGCCCGGTTGATCAGGGCCTGACGCTCGCCTTCAGAGCGCGCAATCTCAGCCCGCTTTTCCCGCTCCGCCTTCATCTGCTTTTCCATGGCATCCAACACACTGGCTGGAGGCTGGATGTCGCGGATTTCATAGCGCAGCACCTTGACGCCCCAGTTCTGCGCCGCTTCATCCAGGGCATCCACCACCTGCATGTTCAGGCTTTCCCTGGCCTCAAAGGTGTTGTCCAGGGTGATTTTACCGATGGCGGAACGTAAACTGGTCTGCGCCAGCTGAACAGCGGCAAAGTGATAATCGGCAATACCGTAGGCAGAAAGACGCGAATTGACCACCTGCATGTAGAGTACGCCGTCCACGTCAAGGGTGACGTTATCAGCGGTAATGCACGACTGAGAGGGGATATCCACCGGTTCTTCCTTTAAATTACGACGGTAGGCCACCTTGTCGAAAAAGGGCAGAAGAATGTGGAACCCCGCCTCTAAGGTGGTGCGGTATTTTCCCAGCCGTTCAATCACATACTCGCTTCGCTGCGGCACCACCACCGCTGTTTTCAGGAGAACAAAGATAATAAAAACAGCTAAAATTATGAGGCCGAACAGTAAACTATCCATCAGGATTCTCCTTGTGCTGTAACCGCTTCAACGGTCAAACTCAGATTATTCTTGGCCAGTACCCGCACCCTGCTGCCGCGGGCAACCGGTTCATCAGACACAGCCTGCCAGAACGTACCGCCATATTTCACCTTGCCGGCCGCCGGCGGCACAATATCCTCCACCACCTCAGCCATTGCCCCTGCAGGAACAAAGTCATCTCCCACATCAATTTCAAGGGCCGTTCCCTTAAACATTTTCTGAAATTTGGCCCGCAGCAGCACCAGGGTAATAATGCTGGTCGACAAAAAAATCAGAATCTGCAAGCTCAGCGGCATGGGCATCAGCAACACCGCCAGGGCCGCGCACCAGGCGCCGATGCCGAAGAAAAACAACAACAGGCCCGGCAGCAGCAGTTCCAACACAAAGCAGGAAATACCGAGGAGGAACCAGAGCAGAGCCGGAGGTACAGACGAAATGCCTATAAACATGCGAACTTCCTCATGACATGAAAAGCCGATACAGAAAACCGGACTGTATACTGCGGCGAAAAGAGAGCCTGTTCAGCTCAGGGGTAAAATCACCGTAAAAACAGCGCCCGCAGGCTCGTTATCCGTGATGCGGATAGAGCCGCCATGTTCATTGATAATAGTTTGGCAGATGGCAAGTCCCAAGCCGGTGCCTGATTTGCGGGTGGAAAAATAGGGTTCGAAGATGCGCAATTTCACTGGATCAGGAATACCTGCACCATTGTCTGCAACCTGCAGGATCACACTTGTCGTGCTCTGGTCATGATGCAAACGAATAAGGATCTTTCCGGTATTGTCCAAGGCGGCAATGGCATTGTCAAGCAGATTGATCAGCACCCGTTTGATCTGCACCGCGTCAAAGAAAAAGACGGGAATAGTATCATCAATAGCGGTGTCAAAGACGAGATGCTGGTGTGCGCCCTGGTAGAGATTCACCACTTCATTGCTCAAGGCTGCCAAATCTCCGGGCGTCTTTTTCAGCTTGGGCATGCGGGCAAATTCCGAAAATTCAGACACCATTTTACGGATTTCATCAACCTGGCGGATAATAGTATCCGTGCACTGATCAAAAACACCCCGATCACTATCCAATGCAGGCAAATAGCGCTTACGCAGCCGCTGGGCAGAGAGCTGAATCGGGGTGAGCGGATTTTTGATTTCATGGGCTATGCGCCTTGCCACCTCCTGCCAGGCAGCCAGGCGCTGGGCCTGTTCCAGGTTGGTGAGGTTGTCAAAAACAATGACAAAGCCCATGGGAAGGCCATGTTCATCCACCATGCGGGCCACATTTACCTGCAGGGACAACACCTCTCCCCGCCGGATGGTCATGCGCAAATGCCGCTCCACCACAGCCCTGCCGGTCTCTACCAGTTCCTGGACAAAACTCTCCACCACCAGGGCATGCTGCCTGGGCAAAACCTGATGAAAGTTGTTGCCGACAAACTGCTCCGGATCTATGGCCAGCAGCTCAACCGCAAAACGGTTGATGGTGGTGATGATGCCCTCTTCATCAAGGGCGATGACCCCGGCCGGCACATGCTCTAAAATAGTCTCCAGGTAGTTGCGCCGCTGCTGCGACACCTCATTGCTCCGTTCCAGGGCAAAATGGGTTTGCGCCAGTTCCTGGTTGGACTTGTTGAGGTTGGCGGTCATGGCGTTAAAGGAGTTCACCAGAATGCCCATTTCGTCATCAACCGGGCGTTCCAACTGAAAGGCCAGATCTCCCTCGGCAACCCGACGGGTGGCGAGCGCCAGCTCATTGATCGGTGTGGTCAGGGTGCGGGAGACATATAAACCCAGCCAGATCGAGCCAAATACAATCAGCATGGTCACCACGATCAAAAGTATGATCAGGCTCAGCTTCATGGGAGCCTTGATGATGATCAGGTGCTGGTAGTCGTTCAAGCCCGCCTGAATGGCCTGCATTTCCGCCAGACGCGCGGTAGGGATAAGGAGCGAGGTGACTAAAAACCAGGTCTGGGGATGGAGCGAAGAAATTTGTAGCGGCGCAATCGCCTGTACCAGCTCACCCACCGGCGAGTGTACGTTCAAAACCTCCACCTTATCTGCCAAGGCCACCTGTCGCAGTGCACCGGAGGCCACGGGCGGCAGGATCACCGGCAGCAGCCGAGGGCTGCGCAAGGCCAGAATCTCCTGGTGCTGGGCATTGAGCACGTGGATGCTGTCGGGTGCGCCAGGCACGTTGTCGACCACCAAGCGGCCCAAGACCTGCTCGATAGCGCTAGGATCCATAGGATCAACCAGTTTCGACTCCAGGAGAAAGGCAAGCTGCGAACTCATGAAGGCAGCCTGTTTGCGGGTATCGGCAAAAACAGACTGGCTCATATTGCGGGAGGCCTGCAAGGACTCTTCCACCTTGGAGTTGAACCAGTAGTCCATGGAGGTGGAAATGGAGCCGAAGGCAAAGAGGAAAAGCAGGGTGGTGGGCAGAAAGGAAAGGGCCATGAAGGCGATGACCAGCTTGCTGCGCAGTTTAAAGCCAAAGAGCTGGTGCCTGCGCTCGAAGAACAACTCTGCCAACTGCCGCAGCACCATGTAGAGCATGACCAGCAGCAGAAAGGCGTTGAGATTGATCAGGGCAAAATAGATCGCAGTATCAACCCGCGGCTTTAAAAGCAGTTCTCCGCCCAGAAGCCGGTACTGCACATAGCCCAGAACCGGAATGAGCAACAAGCAGAAGATGATGATTCTGCGAATAAAACGCCGCTTTTCTTTGCGTTGCTCCGCAGTCAGCATGGAAGAACCGGGATCAGTACCTGAATTCGATGGTGCGCCGGTCGGTCTGAATGCCGCTGATTTGCGCGATAGGAACAAAGCGGCCCAGGTTGAAGGGTAGCTTGCCCGGCTTCAGCACCGCCTGCATGTGGATGGCGTAGGGCGCGTCTGCCACCAGAGATGAAAGCTCGGCCACCGGTATCTGACTGAAGGTGCTCATCCACTGCCCGGCTTGGGTGAGTGAAGTTGTCCGACGCGGAGTATCCCTGGTGTCTGGGGTACTAAAGACGTATTCCTCTTTCTCTTGATCGAACAAAAGGGTGTGAGTGAGGGAAGATCTGTGCAGCGAAGCGCCAAACCAGCCGCTGTCCCTGCGTACCAACTCAACGGAAAAAACAAAGGTGAGGGTATTACCCCCACGCAGATCCTTGAGCAGGGTCCTCGTCATGGCGCCCTGAATGGATGCCGACAAACGCAGCACGCCTTCTGAGGTAGTCACGACAATATGTTGGATCTCCGGTTCCTTTTCTCTTGCTGCCGCCATGGCCACAGGACAGTACAAAAAGAAAACAGCGGCCATGGCGGCCAGGTATGCAGAAAAAAGACGCAGTTTCATCAGGCTGGGGCAGGTTGATATGATCCGGTGCACCTCGCACCGGCAAGGGTATCTTGTAAATGATGGGTAATATATACGTGATACCCCGCTCCTTGTCCAGCAGCAAGCTCCGCGGCTACATCCTGTCCAGCGCGTTACGGAGCAGATTACCAAGCGCCCTGGTAGACTTCAGCACCCCTTCGCGCAAATCCGTCCAGGCCTGGTCTCCTGCCCCGGCAGAAGCGCCGCCGGCTGCCCGCAGTTGCCGCCTCAGTTCATTCACTTCAAGTTCTATTTTACCGATTTCTCCTGAAAATTGTGCTTCCGCCTCGGCGGCTGCCACACGCGCCCTCATGCGAACCTCTTCAAGCTGGGCCATTTTCACAGCCAGTTCCAGCTTCATCTGCTCGCGCGCCGTACCCTGTGTTTCCATCACTAACCCTCATTGTCCGTGGTAAATCGGTTGCTGCGGAGAAGTTCCGCTGCACCACCGCTACGATAAACATCCCTGCTTTTCTCGACAAGAGCAGGCGGCTTTGGTAGTGTTTACACATTGAAACCCCTGAGGATGCATACAGAATCCTGGTTACGATGTCGTTTTCATGGTATTGTAACCAATTATTCTGTTGCAACGAATATAAAAATCTGATATTCAAATATTAAGACCTTTTTTATCCTTTAATTAATCAAATGACTATGCGACTCACACGTGCCGGTGAATATGCTGTCCGCTGCATGTTGTATTTATGCAGGAAAGGACAGGGCAACCTGGTCAGCCGCCAGGAAATAGCGGAAAATGCCGATATCCCTGCTCATTTTTTGGCCAAGATAGCCCAGCAGCTCGCCAAGGCCGGCTTCATAGAAATTCGCCAGGGTGCTCGCGGTGGCTTTGTTCTCTCACAAAAACCCGCTGACATCTCACTCTTGCAGGTCGTTGAAACCATGATTGGCGAAATCTACCTCAACGACTGTATCATCAGACCGGACAGTTGCAGCTCCAGTTCCGAGTGTTCCGTACACCAGGTATGGCTGACAGCGCGCAATCAACTGCGGGCAACTCTAGCCGGAGCGAGTCTGGAAGACTTGCTGCTGGGGACGATCTGCCCTTCCCAGTCGGCAGCAAACGGTCTTTTCCGCTTTCCTGATCAGGAACAAACCAGTACGGCTGACCCTCAGCAAACAAACCAAGCCGCCAGGGTCTAACACGAGTGTAGCCATGCAAGCACCCCTGCGGCAGCCCGGTCTTATCCGGCGCGTCTTCCTGTTTTATTATACTGGTTTCAAGCAAATGACAGTTGGGCGCACCCTCTGGAAAATCATCTTTATCAAGCTGTTTATCATGTTTGCTATTCTAAAGGTTTTCTTCTTTCCCAATTTCCTGAAAACCAATTTTGATACTGATCATGAACGGGCTGAGCATGTGGCGGATGAACTGACCCGGCCAGCACAAAGCGCAATGTTTTAACCAAGGAGAGAGAGTATGCTTGAAAGCATGGACCTGAGCATGGTGAACTGGGCGCGGGCGCAATTCGCCCTCACCGCCATGTACCACTGGCTGTTTGTGCCGCTAACCCTGGGCATTACCTGGATCATTGCCTTTTTTCACACCATCTACGTGAAAACCGGCAATGAGGAATGGAAACGGCTGACTAAGTTCTGGATGAAGCTCTTCGGCATCAACTTTGCCATTGGGGTTGCAACCGGCATCATCCTTGAGTTCGAGTTCGGCACCAACTGGTCCAACTATTCCTGGATGGTCGGCGACATCTTTGGCGCGCCCTTGGCTATCGAGGGCATCTTTGCCTTCTTTTTGGAGGCCACCTTCTTTGCCGTTATGTTTTTCGGCTGGAATCGGGTTTCCAAGGGTTTCCACCTCTTTTCCACCTGGATGGTCGCAGTGGGCAGCAACATGTCGGCAGTGTGGATTCTGGTGGCCAATGCCTGGATGCAGTATCCGGTAGGTCAGGCCTTCAACCCGGACACCGCCCGCTTTGAAATGCAGAGCTTCGCTGAAGTGGCCTTTTCTCCGTACGCCATCAACAAGTTCACCCACGCCACCAGTTCTTCCATGCTGACCGCGGCACTTTTTATCATCTCCATTTCATCCTGGTATCTGCTCCGGGGCCGCCACCAGCTCATGGCTAAACGCTCCATCATTGTCGCTGCGGTACTGGGGGTGCTTGCCTCTATCTTCACCATTGTCAACGGCGATGAAAGTGCCTACGAAATCGCCCAGGTGCAGCCGATGAAGCTGGCTGCCATTGAAGGCCTGTATGAGGGTACAATGAACCCCGGCGTGGTGGCCCTTGGTATCGTCAACCGGGATAAACAGGTCTTTGACAATAAGGATCCCTTCCTCTTTGAAATCCAGATCCCCCACGTACTCGGCCTGATGGCCAACCGCTCCTTCAACAGCTTTGTTCCCGGCATGAAGGATCTGGTTTACGGCAACCCGGATTACGATATCCTCGGCTCTGCCCAGAAGATGGTGCGCGGCAAGCAGGCTATTGCCAGTCTGGATGCCTACCGCCAGGCCAAGAAAAGCGGGGACGAGGAAGCTGCCGGCACTCATCTTGCCGCCTTTAACGAAACCAAGGAATTCTTGGGCTACGGCTACCTGACTACGCCGGAAGAGGCGGTGCCGCCGGTTGCCCTCTCCTTCTATTCCTTCCACGTCATGGTTGTGCTGGGCTCCCTCTTTCCACTCATTTTCCTTGTCTATCTGTACTTTGCCAAGAAAGGCACACTGGAACAGAAAAAGTGGCTGTTGGGCTTCGGCACCATCACCTATTTTCTCGGTATCATTGCCGGTCAGGCCGGCTGGATTGTAGCGGAAGTCGGCCGCCAACCCTGGTCCATCCAGGGCCTGCTCCCGGTGACCATTGCCCGCACCAACCTTACTGCAGGCACCGTGCAAACAACCTTCTTTATCTTTCTCTTTCTGTTTACCGCTCTCTTGATTGCGGAAATCAGCATCATGCTCAAACAGATCAGCATTGGGCCGGAGGAAAACTGATATGATCAATCTTGACCACACAACTCTGCAGCACCTCTGGTGGCTGCTCTGTTCCGTCGTTGGCGCGCTTTTTCTCTTTATGAACTTTGTCCAGGGCGGTCAAACCCTGCTCTGGCAGGTTGCCAAGACTGATGCGGAAAAAGGCCTGGTCATCAATTCCCTGGGCCGTAAATGGGAGCTGACCTTCACCACTCTGGTGCTTTTCGGCGGCGCGCTCTTTGCCTCCTTTCCCAAATTCTACTCCACCTCCTTCGGCGGCGCCTACTGGGTGTGGATGTTGATCCTCTTCACCTTTATCCTGCAGGCGGTGAGCTACGAGTTCCGCAAGAAACCGCGCAACATCTTCGGCAGCACGGTTTATGAACTGTTTCTGTTCATAAACGGCTCAGTGGGTATTCTCCTTATCGGCGCGGCTGTGGGCACCTTTTTTACCGGCTCGAACTTCACCCTGGACGCCAACAACTTTGTCACCTGGACTCACCCTTTCCGCGGCCTTGAAGCGGCGCTGAGCCTTTCCATCTACAGTATCTTCAATATCTCCTTGGGTATTTTTCTGGTGCTCAATGCCCGCACCCTGGGCGCGATGTATCTGGTCAACAGCATTGCCCCCGGAGAAGCGCCTGAAATGGAACAGCGTCTGCGCAAAGCCTGTGGAAGAAACTGCATTTTTTCTCTGCCGTTTTTGCTGATCGTGCTGGTGTTCCTGCTGCTGATGCCTGGATACGGCATTGTTGACGAACAAGGCACCATTGCCATGGTGAGCTTCAAGTATCTCAAGAATCTGTTCGCCAATCCTTGGCTGCTGCTCTTCCTGCTGGCAGGACTGGCGCTTGAACTGTACGGCGTGTGGCACACCTCGCGGAAAGGCTTGAACAAAGGCATCTGGTTTGGTGGTCTGGGCACAGTTCTAGTCGGGCTGACCGTTCTCATGCTGCCGGCCTACAACAATACCTCCTTTTATCCGTCCAAGGTGGATCTGCAATCAAGCCTCACCATCTACAACGCCTCATCCAGTCCCTACACCCTCACGGTGATGACCTATGTCGCCCTGGGTATCCCCTTTGTGCTGGCCTACATCGCCTATGTGTGGTGGTCTATGGATAAAGGCAAGATCCGCGTGGAAGACGCCGACGAACGGACCGCTTACTGATAACGCTTAAAGATTTCACCTGCCTTCCGGCGCAGTAGACAGCACCTTGCCGGAAGGCGACAAAGGACATAAGGAGCCAATTATGACCACCATGAGCATCCTCATATTGATCGGCTGGGTCGGTATCTTGGTTGTATCGTATTTTGGGGCAATCTATTTATTGAAGAAGTTTAACCTGTATTAACAGCACCCTTTTTTGCATTCTGCTGACCGGGTAGTGCCGCCATCCATGCGGCGCTACCCGTTTCTCATGACAAACTCCGCATTGCAAATCCATCTTTACACATGGTGAAGGACAATATGACCACAAATAAAACAGAGAGCAAGAACAAGCCCCTCATGTATCTGAAAATCCGTGATTCTTATCCGAATATCATCGAGCAATTGGAAGCGCTTGGCCAATCCGTGGCCTAGGCAGGACCCATCTCCAGAAAAGATGGGCATCTCATCCAACTGGCGGCAGCAGCAGCCATGCAATCGGAAGGATCAGTGCATTCCCACGCCAGAAGGGCGCTTGAGGCCGGGGCCGGCATCCAGGAGATCGAGCACAGCCTGCTGCTTCTGGTCTCGGTAATCGGCTTTCCACGCGTTGCGGCGGCCTTGTCCTGGATCAGCGATGACAGTGTGTCTGCATAGCCGGCGCTCTCTGAGGCTGAACAGGTATTGACAGATTCGTTTGTAAATTTATAATCTGCTTGATTGTGTCATCGTTCTTTATCCTTTCTGCTTCTTACCGGAGTTCAGCCATGCCCATCTATGAGTACGAATGCGATCAGTGCGTAAAAATCTTTGAAGCCAGGCAGTCCATCAAGGATGCCCCGCTGAGCACCTGCCCCGACTGCGGTCAGCCGGTGCGCAAACTTATTTCCGCCTCGTCTTTTCTCCTCAAGGGTGGCGGCTGGTATGCCGATGGCTACAGCAACGCCAAGCCCGCAGCAGACGCGCCATCGGCCCCTGCAGCGGCAGCACCTCCCTGCCAGGGCGGTTCCGGTTCCTGCGCCCAATGCCCGGCTTCAGCTTCTTCGTGAAGCCTTTGGCCCTGAGCTGTGCCTCTCCGCTTTCAGCGGCAAGCTCATGATACGAGTCCTACATCTATGGAGACGCCCATGGTTCAGTCAATCGCTCCACACGCTCGCCATCGCATCCTGAGGTCCGCCCTATTGGTGGCGCTCTGTGTTCTTGCACCGGCGTTTTTGCTGACAGGCTGTTCCAGCGCCTATTACAACACCATGGAAAAATTCGGCGTGCACAAGCGCGACATCATGGTGGACCGGGTCAAGGAAGCGCGGGATGCGCAGACAGAGGCCAAGGAGCAGTTCAAGTCTGCCCTGGAACAGTTCACCGAGGTGGTGCAGGTCAAGGGCGGCAATCTTGAAGCGCAGTATAAAAAGCTCAACAGCGAATACGAACGCAGCAAGACCAAGGCCGATGCCGTGCACCAGCGCATAGACAAGGTTGAGTCGGTCTCGGAGGCGCTCTTCAGGGAATGGAAGGCTGAGTTGCGGGAGTACGCCAATGCTTCGCTCCGTCAGGACAGTGAACGTAAACTGGAAACGACCCGGCGGCAGTACGAGCAGTTGATTACCGCCATGAAGCGGGCGGAAAGCAAGATCCAGCCCGTGCTCACTGTTTTTCACGATCAGGTGCTCTATCTCAAGCACAACCTGAACGCGCAGGCAATAGCCTCATTGCAGGGTGAAATGCTCAGCTTGGAGCGTAATGTGGATCAGCTCATCCGCGAGATGGAAGAGTCGATTCGCGAGGCGGATCTTTTTATCACCCGCCTGCAAAACTGATTGCAGCATTTTTTTCGTTTCTACAACCCGCTTTGCTGATCTCCATCAAGGCGGGTTTTCTTTTTTCCAGTGCGCATAAACGTGGATAGCCCAGGCCCGGCAATCGTCACCCTGATAACCGACTTTGGTTGGCAAGACGCCTATGTCGGCCAGCTTAAGGGCAGACTGTTGCACAGCTGCAGACATATTTTACCGCTTGATCTCAACCATGCCATCCCGCCCTGGGACATCGCGGCAGCGGCCCGCTGCCTGTATGACTCCTACTCCTTCTTTCCTCTGGGCAGCATCCATCTGGTGGTGGTTGACCCAGGCGTCGGCAGTGAAAGGCGGCTGCTTGCCGCAACCGGCCAGGGACATTTTTTTGTCTGCCCGGATAACGGCATTCTCAGCCATCTGCTTGAAGAAAACCGCATCGAAAAGGCACGCGAGATCAGCCGGAGTTCAGATGAATTCCTTCGCATCAGCCCCACCTTCCATGGCCGGGATATCCTTGCGCCGGCGGCAGCGCGGCTTGCCTGCGGCCGATCTTTTGATGCACTCGGTCCTGCCCTTGCTCTGAATCAACTGATAAGACTGGAAAAAGCAAAACCAAACGCCGCAGCCATGACGCCCAATAAGCTTAAAGGGCAGGTGCTCTCTGTGGATCAGTTCGGCAATATCCGCACCAGCTTTCATCCCCTGCGAGACCATATCAATCTCGCTCTCTTGTCCGGGCTGAGAATTAAGACTATAGTTGTCAGCATACAGGTAGCGACCTACGCAGAAGCGCCTGCTGACACTCCATGCTTTCTCATTGACAGCGGAGGATATATTGAGGTTGCCGTCAATCAAGGGAACGCTGCCCAAGCAATCGGTTGTCAGCCGGGCGACCCAGTCCGGCTGCAGCTTAAAGCAATAAACTCGCTCCACAAGGTTAATCCAGTCTGATGATATGGGCGGAATTTGCGGAGCAGTAGGCGGTCTTTTTGGTTCGGTTGGAGCCATGATCGGCAACAGCATCCAGACCAAGAGTGCGCAGAGCATGCCGGCCCTGGTTGATGACCGTTCCGGCGTTCAGGTTGCAGTTGCCGAAGGCAGTGGTAACTCCATGGATGTCGGCGGCATCATGGGGCTTTTGGGAGCAGTGCCGGCGGCCTTGACGCCTACAACAACCTGGTGGTGGCAGTGAAATATTATCGGGCTCAGGAGGCAAGCTCAAGGTCAACTAACTGGTGTGGGTGGAGGAAGATTCAGGCACAGGCTTTTGCCTCTTTTTCCTTGTCTCTCTGAAGCAGAGATACTCTCAATGTTCAAGGAGGTGCACATGGCGGTCAAGGTTTTTATCAAACGCAAAGTCAATGCTGCCAACAACAGGGAATTGGATGCCTTGCTGCGGCAATTACGGGCTAAGACGCTCAACCAGCAAGGATATATCTCCGGCGAAACCTTTAC
>JAUNUN010000087.1 GCA_030538155.1 bacterium | reverse complement strand
AATATTTTTTTGTTCCATCCATAGTCGTTGACATATCTATAGGCAACATAAAATGAGCCAAAAAAGACTATTTGCAGGAGTTGGATTTCTCTTTTTAAGGTGATCAGTCCAATAAGGATTACAAGTGGAAACCAATAGCTGTTTTTATACCATACCTCAAAAAAATACAAAAATAAGGACAGAAATAGAGCATAATCCAGATAGTGATACCAGTGGGAGTTAAGAATCATATATCCACTAAATGAATATAAAATTGCTCCTAGAAAAGATATTGATAATGAAAGGTTGATTTTTTTTAAAAAAGCATAAAACAGGAGCGCAGAAAATAAGAATTTAAGAAATATTACCAGAGGAATTGATTCAATATAATTATAATTATTAAAAAATAAATAAATGAGTTCAAATGGACTTGTATTGATAAATTCTTTATAAATGTTTGCTCCAAGATCAAACTGAAATGACCATAATGAAAATATATTTTCTTTGATCGCGCTGATTTTAAAATATTCTATAGGATAGAACTGATAAAAAGTATCCCCGGCATTTTTTTCAAACAAGAAAAGTCGATCAAATAAAAAATATTCACGGTATATAAAGGACCAGATACAAAGAACAGTAAAAGCAAGACAATGATATTCGTATCGTTGGACGAATAGGTAAACCTTCTGATGCAATATCATTAAGTATCGATTTTTTTTCTCGTACAGCATGCTGTTTATTTTTCCGGCTTATAATCAATACAGTACGGGTTATCCATGACCAAAGGCGATACTCCTATCACCAGCTTCTATCAGCAGCACCTGCCCGGTGCAGTGATTCGCAACCAGGTGCTCCAGGCGCCTTGTCCGTTTTGCAGCAAGGCAGGACAGGGCGAGGCGGCAAGTCTGGTGGTGCTGCTCAACCCGGAAAGCTACTTTTATGGCTATTTTCGCTGCACCAGGCGCTGCACGCCTGGTGGCTTCCCTCTGCACTTTGCCCGCAGCATGGGTATTCCGCCGGCCACGGTGCCCGGCTATGAACCGGAGCGCGAGTACTATGGCCGGGAAAGCCAGTATCCGGCTCAGAACCTGAACCAGGAACTGATCGGTTTTGGCGACAAAATCACCGCCGAGCTGTTGGACGAGTTCCGGCGTGACGGCGTTCTGCCGGAAACAGTAGCGGAAATGCGCATCGGCTACAATGGCCGTTATCTAGTGTACCCTTATGTGCAGGCAAACGGCAATTGCTATGCCGCCCGCTGTGTTCATCCAGATCAGGAGGAGGACAGCTTCTGGTATGGGGATGAAGATTTTTTTGCAAACCCATTTCAGATCTTTAATCTGGAAGAGATAGACCGCTGCGAGAACGGCACCCTGTTTGTGGTGGAGGGGGAGCGCAACCTGCTCTGCCTCAGACAGCTCGGTTTTCCGGGCATTGCCGTGCCCAATGCCGCTGTTCTGGACGATCTTGATCCCGAACGTCTGCGCTGGGTGCGCACCATCTTTGTGCTCATGCGCAACACGGTTGAATCCGAGGCCATGGCCCGCGCCTTTGCCACCCGCGCCGGTTTCAAGGTGCGCATTGTTCATTGGCCGGAGGATGCGCCTAGGGATATGTCGCTTACCGCGCTTGCGGCCGCAAACCCGACAGGCCTTGCCAAAACACTTGCGCGCATGATCCGCAGTGCCCGAGCCTTTTCTCCCTTCCCCAGCCCCTCGCTGGAATTTCACCGCTTCACTCAGCGCCTGCAGCAGGAAAGCGGCAGTGCCTATCACAAGCTCCACAGCGGCTTTAGCAGGCTCGATGCGGCCATTGGCGGCATCCATGGCATCAATATTCTCGGCGGCACTCCCAAGGCGGGCAAGTCCACCTTTTTCATCCAGGCCGCGGCTGACATGGCCCTGCGCCGCATTCCAGTTATCTACTATGATTTTGAAAACGGCCGCCAGAAGATTTATCTGCGTATCCTCAGTCGCTTGAGCCGCTTGCGCACCGAAGCGATCCGCAGCGGGGCCATGAACGCGGATGAACAGGCCCGGCTCACTACCGCGAGCAAGCAACTGGAGCAGAGCCTGCGTTGGCTTCGAGTGGTGAACGACCGCAAGCTCTCACCTGAAATCATGCGGCGTCACATTGATTTTATTCGCCATGAGACCAAGGCCGATTACACCGTGGTGGTGATCGACAGCCTGCACAAACTGCCCTTTAAAGACATCAGCCGGAAGCGTTCCGGCATCGACGGCTGGCTGCGCCAGTTGGAGGCCATCCGCGATGAGCTGGGCGCTGGTTTTCTGGTTATTTCCGAGTTGGAACGCGGCCGGGACGGCCAGTTTGAACAGCAGCCCCAGCTTGGCTCTTTCAAGGGTTCAGGTGATATCGGCTATTCGGCCGACAATGCCCTGGTGCTGAGCACGCAGTGGAACCCTTTTGCGGAAGAGGAGCCGGAAAGCCGGGTCAATGAACTGTGGCTGGTGGCCAGCCGCGAGCATCCGCCGGGCAAGGTGGGCCGGTATCGGCTGGATTATCCCTTTTGGGGATTTATTGAGGAATAATCCTCTCTACGCAGCCTGCAAACTGTGTCGCCACTGGTCAATGGCCTGCAAGGCAGCCTCAGCCCGCAGGGCGGCCCGTTGCTTCTTGGGGATGCGGCCCTCCAGCGGGACAAAAAGGGAAAAGTTGATGTTTGAGGGTTGAAAGTGGGCCGGATCACTCTGGGTGAGATGGCGCATCAGGGCGGCATGGGCGCTCTCCGCCGGTGGCAAGGATACAGGCAACCCCAGCACTTTGCGACTTACATGGATGCCGGCAAGCAGGCCCGCAGCGGCAGATTCCACATAGCCTTCCACCCCGCTAAGCTGGCCGGCAACATGGATGTTCAGAGCCTGCTGCAGGCTGAGGTCTTGCCGCAGAACCGCAGGTGCACAGAGGAAGGTGTTACGGTGGATGGAGCCCAGGCGGAGAAACTCGGCCTGTTCCAGCCCCGGAATGGTGCGGAAAATGCGTTTCTGCTCGCCATAGGTGAGTTTGGTCTGGAAACCCACCAGGTTGTAGGCGCTCTGCTCCGCATTTTCCGCCCGCAACTGCACCACCGCGTGAAAGCGCTCGCCGCTCTGCGGGTGGGCCAGTCCCACGGGTTTGAGCGGACCATGGCGCAGGGTATCCAGTCCGCGCTCAGCCATCACCTCGATGGGCAGGCAGCCCTCAAAATAGCGGGCCTCCTCAAAGCTCTTAAGCGGCACCTTGTCGGCACCGACAAGGGCCTCGATAAAACGCAGGTATGTTTCCCTGTCGAGCGGGCAGTTGAGGTAATCTCCGGGTGTGTCTTCATCCCAGCGGGATTTGCGGAACACCACCCGCATATCCAGGCTCTCCGCGCTGACGATGGGGGCAATGGCATCATAAAAGGCCAGATGCCCAGAGCCGGTGAGGCGGGCAAGCTCGCCTGCCAGTTCAGAGGTAACCAGTGGCCCGGCAGCAATAATGAGCGGTTTGCGCTCATCGGCATCAGGCAGGCTCTGCACTTCCTGACGAATGACCTGGATGGCCGGATGGTTTTCTATCCGTGCGCTGATCCAGGCGCTAAAGCGGCTGCGATCAACGGCCAGAGCTGCGCCTGCGGCCACGCTCGTGGCATCCGCCGCCTGCATGATGAGCGAGCCGAGCCGGCGCATCTCTTCCTTCAAAAGCCCTGCTGCCGAATCAACCCGCGCGGCCCGCAGGGAGTTGGAACAAACCAGTTCCGCTAAATCTTCGTTTTCATGGGCCGGGCTGTAACGCTGCGGCTTCATCTCGTAGAGTACAACCGGTACACCCCGTTGCGCTGCCTGCCAGGCAGCCTCGCAGCCGGCTAGGCCGCCGCCGATAATAGTGATGGATCCTGGTTGCATATGTGGAAAAATGGTAGAATTTTCTTTTTCTTTCAAAGTGTTATCCGACGGGCCTCAAGGCCCGAGAATACCTTCGGCCCTGTACCGAAACTTGGCATAAAGCGGTTGCAGCAAGCGGCAGCAGGCCTTATCTTGCTCTGGTGCGAGGTGCACTCCCACGCACACGGATTTTGAATCTGTTCCATTCCGGTGCAATATGCAACAGCTTCTAAGGAGGAAACGATGGGAATTCTTTCGTGGATTGTAATGGGCTTTCTTGTTGGCGCTTTGGCCAAGTGGATTATGCCGGGTCCGGATCCGGGCGGCTGCATCGTCACCACCCTGATCGGTATTGCCGGCGCCTTTGTCGGCGGCATTATAGGATCTCAACTGTTCGGTCTCGGCCCGGTGAACAGCTTCAGTATTGGTAATATCCTCATTGCCACCGGTGGCGCGCTGCTGCTGCTCTTTCTCTACCGCCAGGTGGTCAAGCGCCGCTAAAAGGCCACGTTTCCGGCGCAGGGTTCAGCCCTGCGCCGTTCTTTTTTGATCTGTACACAAGCATCTTGAGCATGACTGATTCCCAGCGGCCTGTCGATCTGCGCGAACTGACCCAGGAAAAACTCATCCGTTTTGTTGTCCGGCAGGGGCAGCCCGCCTTCCGCGGCAAGCAGCTTCTGCCCTGGCTCTATAAGCCGGGTGCGCCCGCTTTCAGCGCCATGACCGATCTCGCCAAGGATTTCCGCAGCCTGCTTGAGAAGCGTGCACGGATCAGCACGCTTGTGCCCACCCTGGTGGAACGTTCCCGCGATGGTGCGGTCAAGTTTGCCTTTTGCCTGGAAGACGGACGGGCCATCGAATCCGTGCTCATCCCCGAGGAAGACCGGAGCACCCTATGCATCTCCAGTCAGGTCGGCTGCGCCATGGGTTGCAGTTTTTGCCTGACCGGGGCCATGGGTTTTGGCCGCAATTTGAGTGTGGCAGAGATCGTCAACCAGGTCTGCGCGGTGCGCGACTGGATGCCGGCCGAAAATATGCCGCCGCTCACCAACCTAGTCTTCATGGGTATGGGCGAGCCGCTGGCCAATCTGGAACGTGTGCTGGACGCCATCTCCATTTTTACCGAACAGCGCGGGCTCGATTTTTCCAACCGCCGCATCACCGTTTCGACCTGCGGCCTGGTGCCGCAGATGCTGCGGCTGGGAGAGGAGACCGACGTTAACCTGGCCATCTCCCTGCATGCGGCGGATGACCGCACCCGCAGCGAGCTTATGCCGGTCAACCAGACGTATCCCCTGGCGGAGTTGATCGACGCTGCCCGCCGCTACCGGCAAAAGCGGCGCAAGCGGGTGATGTTTGAATACACGCTTCTGGCTGGTGTGAACGATAGTGACGAAGACGCGCGTAAACTGGCCGTTCTTCTGCGTGGGGTGCGTTGCAAAATCAATCTGCTGGCCGTCAACCCGGTAGCAGGCAATGATTTTCGCAGCCCGGCCATGGAGCGGGTGCTGCATTTTCAGGAAATCCTGCGTCGGCAGGACTACACGGTTTTTATCCGGCAGAGCAGGGGAAGTGATATTTCTGCGGCCTGCGGCCAACTGGCTGGGAAAACAGAAAACTGCCACGCCGCAACTCCAAGGGCTGCGGCGCATTCGTCATGAAGTGTACCGAAAAATGATACTTTCTAGGTAGTTATCAGTAATGTCCGGTTAGGAATTTGCATGGGAGAAGCGAGGGGTAAAAAGTAGCTCAGGATGCTAAAACAGCTTGACAAATCAATCAAGGGGGCAACGCGAATTTTTCATAAATATCCTTTTATTGCAATGAGTTATGAAAATGGAACCGCGACCTTTCAAGCCGGGAAAACTCAACGCACGCAGCTATCAACACCTCTGTGCCCCATTATGTTTGCCCCTAAAAGCAATGCCGAAACTCAAATCCCGAGGAAACAGGCCGCTCCAGATGGAATTTGAAGA
>JAUNUN010000023.1 GCA_030538155.1 bacterium | reverse complement strand
CCATGTTTGCAAAGGGGCAGGTCTTTTAAGGCCTACTGGCAGCCATTATGGCTATCAACTTGTACTTGCAATCAAGACCAGTCTACACACCGCTACAGCCGACCTGGCCACACTACCGCTTATCCCAATTCCAGATCAAAACCCTATCTGTGTCGGCTTCAACAAATGCTCGCAGGACGTACCAATTGTACGCCTGCGTCGCATTTGTCTCGCCTCATTGATATCATTTTTGATCTGTAACCGGAATTAGAACCGAAACAACTATACCACGGCCCGTTGCAGGATTCACGGTTTCATGGCGGGCTAGTTGAATAGCCAAGGTTCGTGCCCCCGGCTGGGCGCACCATAAAAAAAGGAGATCCCGCCTTGCGGCGGAATCTCCCTAAATACTACTATGCGTGTGCTGCTTACATATTCTCGCCGGAAGCAGCGCTCTGCATCTTGACCTCTACCTTCTCGGTCAAGCCGCCATAGTACTCACGCAGGATAACCAGAACTTCATCACGGCCAAAGTGGTCAACCACTTCCTTGCCCTCAGACAACGCCTTGCGCAGCTTGGTGCCCGAAAGGATAACACGGTCGTCCTTGGTATGCGGGCAGGTACGCAGAGAAGCCATACCATCGCACTTATGGCAGTAGAAGGTCCAGTCGATCTTCATGGGCTTGCAGAGCAGGTCTTTGGCCGGATCGCCGCTTACCGGGATACGGTCGAAGATTTCCTGGGCCTCGAACAGGCCGTAGAAGTCGCCGACACCGGCATGGTCACGACCGATGATCATGTTGTTGACGCCGTAGTTCTGGCGGAAGGTGGCATGCAGGAGCCCTTCACGCGGACCGGCATAGCGCATATCCAGCGGATAACCGGCGCTGTACACGTTCTCTTTGACAAAATAGTGGTCGATCAGAGTTTGAATAGCCTTGATACGTACCTTTGCAGGAATGTCACCAGGCTTCAGGTTACCGATCAGCGAATGGATCAGTACGCCGTCGCACACCTCAACGGCGATCTTGGCCAAGAACTCATGGGAGCGGTGCATGGGGTTACGCAGCTGCAGAGCAGCAACATTGGCCCAGCCGAACTTGTCGAACATGGCGCGTACTTCTGCAGGACGCAGATACACACCCGGATACTCCTTGGGATACTCGCCTTCGGAAAGCACTTTCACCGGACCGGCCAGGTTCACTTCCTTCTGGCCCATGACCATGATCACGCCGGGGTGATCCTTGGGAGCGATTTCCCAGAACTTGTCACCCTCAGACTCTTCACCATGACCTCTAAAGACCTTCTCGCACTCCCACTTCTTGTCGGCCTCGGTCATCTCGAACTTCTCGGTCACCTTCATGGTGGCAAAGGTCTCGCCTTCACGTACCAGGGCGATTTCGTCGCCGACCTTAATGGCGTCTGCATCGGCCTTGGTTACATCAAGGGTGATGGGTACCGGCCAGAAAGTGCCATCAGCCAATTGAAAATTCTCACACACGCCCTTCCAGTCTGCCTTGGTCATGAAGCCGCTCAGCGGAGAAAAACCGCCAATACCCATCATGATCAGGTCGCCCTTGGCACGGGCGCTGATTTCGACCTGCTTCAAGCCGGCAGCTTTTTTCAACTCGACCTCACGCTCGCTTCCCTCAAGCAAGGCACAAACAAGACCCTTTCCACCGTGCGGTGCTACCAATTTCGAACTCATGCGACGTCCTCTCTCTGGTTGAAGTGTTTGTGGATACAAAATGCCGCTTGCCGGATTGTCTGTTTGTCCGGCACCAGCCAACAAACTGAATCGTCATTCAATATAGCAAAAAGGCTAGTATGAGCAAGAAATAATGTCAAGCAGAAAAACTAATGAAAAACATCATTATTTTTGATTTTATTCGCCTCGCACATACTGTTAAAAAAATTAACAAAAGATGAACAAATTTTACAGCAAAACTGGCCAACGCCACACTTTCCGCGCAGCGGATATCCCACAAAACGCACTAAATCATAGAGTAAGCCAAAGCTAAATACATGGCTCATATTTTGCATTATATTTAAAGCGTACATTATAATTACAGCAAAATATCATACAAATCATCAACCAGAGACCGTCAGCGCACAACTCAAGGGGACAAGCACAATGCATTGGATTAGAAATTTTTTAAGAATTTTGTCTTTTACTCTATGTTACTGCCTTTCTTTTCTAGTCGCAGCTCATGCAACATCTGGAGGCGACACGCCTCGTTACGCAGTCACGGGGGAACTCCAATCTATCGAAGAAGGCAGAATCGCCCAGATTGACGGCAAAAGATACCTCTTAGATCAAAGCGTTCTCGTAGTCGACAGCAATGATAGACCCACCCTCCTTCAGCAACTCAAAATGCCGGTTCACATTCTCTTCGAATACAGCCACCAGCAGCAGAGTGATAAAATTATAGCCCCAGTTATTGTGTACATCAAAGAAACCAAGGAAGCCCGTCGGGCTCAGGGGACTGTGCAATGAAAAAAACCGCTCCTAACCCATTATTTTTAGGATTGATTTCCCTGATCTTATTCATGCTCTTTTTTACAGCGCCATGTTCTGCGGCGATGGATGACCATTGCGTCACACCGCCGTTTTTAAGCCCGAACATAGCGCCAAACATCCTCATTGTTCTCGACAACTCAGGCAGTATGTGCGGCGAAGCATATTCAGGCGACTATGACCCAACCCAATTCGAAAACCAACTGTACTACGGCTATTTCGAAGGCGACAAAAACTACCGTTACGATGGCTCCCGATGGGTCATAACGACTGCAGCAATGTACACAGGCACAGTGGCCAACCCTATTGCGAAAGGTAGCTTCCTCAACTGGGCCACCATGCGCAGGGTTGAAGCTTCAAAAAAACTGCTCATCGGGGGCAAGGCCAACCCACGCTCGCCCAACCCCAGCCAGACTGTTAAGCTGGAGGGCGAGACAGGTTGCGACCGCAACTTCCGCAAAACCTGGACTACCACATCAGACCTCATCTACCCATTTGTTGGCAAATACACTTTCTATAGAAACAACAGTAATTCACTGACCATCACCAGCACGGCTTCAACCCAGTACAGAATACTCACCCCGCAAGCCGATTTGGCTTCAGGCAGCTGGACAAGCAGCTTAAGCAACGAGGATTTTCATGTATCCCTTATAAGTCGAAACTATGGTTATATTTCCAATCAAAAGGTTGATTCCGAAAACCATGAACCTGCAATGGTTTCATCCTCAGTGGATTCGATTGCAGGGACCCTACCAGATGGGATTTTAACCGTAACAGTATATATAAGAGGAAAAAAAAATGTCGATCAAACAATAGGAATTGGGGCAGCTCTACAGATAGATGAAGAAATTTATTTATCAGATTATAAAAATTTAAGCAAAAAAAATACGACATATGGATTTTCTTGGGAATTTAATCCACATACAAACCTCCCATGGAAGTGGGACGATATCAAGAAAATAAGTGCATCCGGAAAGCTGCAAGGTTTTGGTGTACAATCCGAAAGAAACAACTACGATACAGATAGTATCACTGTAAACGAAATGTACCTCCAAGCTGAGGTAAGTACCCCAAATGGAGGCCCATTTAGGATTACTGTTGACCAAGGGCAAACGAAAGCACAAGGGATTATTGACTCACTGGATAACGAAGTCAGATTCGGGTTAAGCTATTATAACCGCCTCCAGGGAGGTAGGGTTTCAAACTATATAGGCTATAAAGCCCCTACCGATATGATTACCTCAATCCACAACATGGTGCCAAGCACCTGGACACCATTAGGAGAGACGTTATACGAGATGGTGCGATATTTCCGTCAGGATCCACCTTATTACACCAGCAACAACCCGGCTGACTACACGGTTGCCAAAGGCAATTTCGGCAGCAATACCATTTTTCGCGATCCCTATGCCTACAAGTTCAGCGATATCAATGCAGGCATTCCAGATCAGTATGTGCCCTGCGCCAAATCTTTTATTTTATTCCTCACAGACGGCGAGTCGACAGAGGATCGGGACATCCCCTTCTCAAGGCAAGGTTACAGACAGACAGGCGACCCCTACCCGACGAGGTTTGGCGGCACGCGCTTCGGCACAACCTACAGCCAAAACGGCAGGGACTACATGATCGATATCGCCTATTGGGCGAGAACGGAAGATATGCGACCCGGCTCCGGCACAACCACCCCTACCACCTGGAGCCAAGGCCTGCCCGGCATGCAAAATATCTTCCTGTATCCGGTCTATATGTTTGGCAGCGGCTCTACCATGCTTAAGGATGCGGCCATTTACGGCGGGTTTGACGACAAGCCCGACAATAGCGGCAATCGCAACAACCGGCCCGACTGTAATGAAAACCCGTCTGAGTGTTACCGGGATTCCAACGGCGACGGAGTGATCAAGGCTGATGGCAGCGACCTGCCCCTCACCTACTACGAAGGCAGCGATGGCTACCGGCTTGAGCAAAGCATCAAGGAGGCGATACAGGCTATGCTGGATAGGGCTGCATCAAGCACTGCTGTTTCCGTCTTGAGTTCGAGCCAGGGAAGCGGCGCCAACATAGTACAGTCCCTATTTTACCCTAAGCGTACCTTCGGCTTTGCCTCTGAAGTCTCTTGGATCAGTGACTTGATGAACTACTGGTACTACCTTGACCCAACCTTAAAGAACCTGCAAATTCGGGAAGATACAGTGCGTGACAGTGTTGACTATTCCCTTTTTGATTTACGGAACGACCGAATCGTGGAGTTTGAGTTTGATGCTGGGCTCAACAAAACCATGGCGAATCTATGCCTTGACGCAGACGGTAACGGCGTCTGTGATCCCCTTGAAACAAAGAGCCGCAACCCAATTGAGGAAGCTCAGGCCTTATGGCGTGCCGGGCAGAGCCTCTGGTGGACCAAAGCGGATAGCCGCCGCATCTGGACAACAATAAACGGCAGTGAACTGACAACCTTTGCTGCAAGTAACAGCGAGGCCTTGGATGACTACATGGGTCTGAGTGCCGACGCCGCAGGCGGCAAGGCCATCATTGAATATGTGCGCGGTAAGGATCAAATCGATAAAATCACCGAAAAAAATTGTCAGGTTACAGGTACATCCTGTTCACAAGACAGCGATTGCAATACTGATGATGAAAACGATATCTGTGTCGCTAAAAAAACTACCAGGTTGTGCTCGATCAACAGGAACCCTTGCACCTCCGATACTGACTGTGCGATTACAGGAGAAGTATGCGAGGAAACTCGTAACCGCACAGTGACGCAAGAAATTTGCTCTGTGAGCAAGACCCCCTGCTCAAGCGCTCCGACGGACACCTGCGGAGTCGATGATGGCGTGTGTCAGCGCATCACCGAAACCTGGAAACTTGGTGATGTGGTCAGTTCAACCCCGCGCATTTTGGGGCCCAGCCCGCTGAACAACTATGATGTCAAACCTCCACGCGGCTATAGCGACAAGACCTACAACGCCTTTGTCAGGAGACCTGAATACGCAGAACGAGGCCAGGTTCTGGTTGGTGCAAACGACGGCATGTTGCACGCCTTTAAGCTGGGAAAAATCAGGCAGAAATGGAGTGGTCAGCAGTACCACCAAGTCGGCATCATTGAAGGCACGCAAGGCAAAGACGGCGTAGGCTCGGAAAACTGGGCCTACGTTCCCAAAAACGCCTTGCCGTACCTGCAGTATCTCTCCAAGCCGAATTACTGCCATGTCTACACGGTGGATGGGCCGGTTTTCCTTGCGGACGTCAGCATCCAGGCATCTGATGGACAAACCGATTACTGGAACGGCGCAAAAACCGAGGAAAGCTGGAGAACTGTTGCCATCGGCAGCATGGGTATAGGCGGGGCCACCAGCGGAGCTGCCGACGGCTCCTGTGTGCAAATTCCCCTCAAGGTGGATGGCGCCTCTGTTGGCTGGTCGGCCTACTTTGCCCTTGACGTGACCGACCAGAATAACCCCTCACTGTTGTGGGAATTCCCCAACACGAAAAGCGACGACCCTGATCCGGGCTTGGGCGTCAGCAATATCGGGCCAGCTATCGTCAAGGTAGGAGGCCAAGAAAAACGCTGTTCAGACACGAATGAGGTATGCAGCCAGAACAGCCAGTGCGGAGGCACTGGCGCCAAGTGCGTACCCTCCAACGGCAGGTGGTTTGCCATCCTGGCATCGGGATCCACCGGCCCCATCAATACTACCGAGAAAAGCTTTCAGGGAACTTCCAACCAAAATCTGAAGCTCTTTGTCTTGGATCTCAAAACCGGTACACTTGTACGCACCATCGATACTGGAATTACCAATGCCTTCGCCGGCTCAATGGGATCAAGTGCCGTTGATCTGGAGAAAAACAACCTGGCCCATCCCGGCAACTATCAGGACGATGTCCTTTATATTGGTTATGTGCAAAACACCACCAGTGGCGGTGTACTGAGACTGGTCATCGACGATGACCCAGATCCTACAAACTGGACCGTCAGCAAGGTAATAGACAACATCGGACCAGTCACTACTTCCGTAGCCAATCTGCTCGACAGAAGAAACGGCGATCTTTGGCTTTTCTTTGCGGAAGGGAGATTTTTTCATCCGAAAGACGATCATCCCTCTTTGCGCCGGCTTTATGGTATCAAGGATCCCTGCTATACCCGGGCATCTGGCATTACGCAAACGTGCGCCAATTTTTCAACCTTATCCGATTTAAAAGACCAGTCCAGCAACCCGGCACGATTACCGGCAGATAGGTCCGGATGGTATATCACTATGGATAAACCTACTCCACTGGCCGGGGCTGAACGAGTCATTTCCAACCCGACTCCAGACCCTTCAGGTGCCGTATACTTCCTCTCCTTCATGCCTACCACCGATATCTGCGGCTTTGGCGGCACGACCTATCTTTGGTCTGTCGACTACAAAAGCGGTATGAGCGTGATCTATCTGCGGCAGGGTACAGCACTGGTGCAGGTATCCACCGGTGCAATCAAGGAGCTGGACCTTTCAGACAGCAAAACCTTTCCCAACAAAGACTACAGGAGGAGTGAAGGTTTCTTTGGTATTCCTCCTGCCGGACAAGGCCTTGTTATCGTAACCACACCTCTGCCTGTCAAAGAATTCATGAACGTTCAGGAACAGTGACATGAAAGAACAACACGGCTTTACCGTGCTGGAACTTATGGTGGTTGTGGCCATTGTCGTGACGGTTCTGGCCATTACTACCTTAAGCTTCATGCGCATGAATCAGAAGTATCGGGTGGAATCAAGCATTAAGGAGATTTACTCTACCTTAATGCAGGCCCGCAACGATGCGACCCTGACCAATATCCCTTCCAGAGTACGCGTGTCGGCGCAGGAAATATCTGTGTTG
The DNA here is from genome assembly GCA_030538155.1 of bacterium. GTDB lineage: Bacteria > Desulfobacterota > Desulfobulbia > Desulfobulbales > Desulfobulbaceae > Desulfobulbus. The sequence goes on along the minus strand of JAUNUN010000023.1, from coordinate 38,179 downwards.
CGCGACACCAATGAGGATGGCGACACTGATGGTCAGGGTGAAAACGTAAGCAGGCAATACGCACCTTTCATTCTGACAGGAACTGGAGACATAGTCTTTAACAGAAGGGGTTTTGCCGCCGTTAACCGTATCATACGCATAACCAACTACCCTGATAAGGTTAATCCGGCTATGGACTGCCTTGTCGTATCAGCCACTCGTATCAACATGGGGAAATGGGATGGAACGAATTGTGTTCAACGATAAAACAGACATGAACCGGCAGGCTGGCTTCACCCTGGTTGAGGTCATGTTTGCCCTGATGATCTTCATGGTAATCATGCTGGGTTTGGCACAGGGCGAATTAACTGCACTGCGCACGCAGCAGGGCAATATCATGCGCGAGGAAGCCACGCAGTTGATTGAGAGCGAACTATCCCGCCTGAAGAGTGAACGCTTCACCATGACGGATATTTCAGATGAGCTTGACGAGATAAGCTGGACTGCGCCTGAAGAAATAACGGTCTCATCCCGCAAGGGCATTTTGACTTTTGCCCGATCCATCAAAATTACCGATATCGACGCCGAGGGCACTCTGCTCAAAAGGATTGATGTGGCAGTTGGCTGGGAACAGGGCAAAGGCGCGCAAGTGGCGCCTACCAATAAGAACCGCCAAACTGCACTCAGTACCATCATTGCTGCACGAAACTAACAAGACGATCATGATGAATCAGAAAAATACCCGCAAAGCACAGAGCCAAGCTGGTTTCTCATTAATAGAACTGCTTGTCTACATGGCAATCTTAGGCTTGCTCATGACACTGGTTATGATCAGTTTTACTCAAACTATGCGCCGCAGCGGACAACAATCCAGCATTGCCGAAACGACTATTGAAGCAAGCATTGGCCTAGGTATGCTGCGGATTGACCTGGAGCACGCCGGTTTTGGGCTGCCCTGGGAATGGCAGGATGATGGCAATATGAGCTACACAGAACCAGAGCCATTTTCTGGAGATTCAGATGAGGTGCCACGTGCGCTCAGTAGCGAGAATCTTTCCAACGGCAGCCTGAATCGGGCTGACTATCTGGTTGTTCGCGGTACCAACGTAGCCCGTGGTGAGGCCAGCCAGAGATGGGGCTATGTCGGTCGGGATGGCCTGCGCAATATCCAGTTGCGGGCGATAGGCGAAGGCGGTTTTACCGCTACTGACCGTCTGCTGGTCATCCGCCCGCAGACCGAGACCGGCGAACTGCGCCAACTGCTCATGGATGGCGATGACTATTTTTTCACAACCGGCACGATTCACAAAGTAGCTCCGGAACCATCAACGATTGACCCGGATGGTGCAAAATTTCTTGTCTATGGTTTCAATGATGACGCAGACATCAGCCGCCCCTTCAACCGAGTGGATTATTTTGTGAGTGCCGCCAACGTGCCTACCCAATGTGCACCAAACACGGGAGTTCTCGGGAAGCGGCAAATAAATCAGGCCGACGGCGGGGGCGTTTTTATGCCGATAGTTGACTGCGTGGCTGATTTTCAGATCGTGTACTATATGGACACCGATGGGGACGGCGGCTGGGATGAGGCCTTTAATGCAGATAACATTTCCGGGTTATCGGCTGCGCAAGTTCGCGATCAGGTCAAGGCTATCCGTTGCTTCATCCTAACCCATGAGGGGGCTTTTGATACCGGCTATACGCATCCGAATAATGAGATCACTGTCGGGGACACCATCAACAATAAGTCTGTAGGTCGGACCTTTGACCTGGCAGAGAGAATTAAAGGCAACTGGGCCAACTACCGCTGGAAAGTTCATTCAGTAACTGTAAGCCCAAAGAATTTCCATTGATAAATGCAAGCTCTTGGATTGTGAGGTCAAGCAATGTTCAACATATATAAGCGCTCAAAAAATATACTGCGCAACGAAAACGGCATCGCCTTGGTGACTGCCCTTTTATTAGGCCTTTTTGGCATGCTCATGGTTGCTGCGCTGTTGTTCATGGTCAGCACCGGCACATGGACCAGCGGATCAAAAAAACGGTACCAGATGGCACTTGACGCCGCCTATGGCGGCAGAGATTTTTTTGCACGTGAAATTGTGCAACGGGCATTAGCCGGGACAGAACTCGATAACATGGACACCTACGACGGCCTCTTCGCACCGATAATCAACAATGCGGATTTTCAGAAAAAGCTGAACACCACCGGCATCGTTGGAGATGGCACCTACCCGGATGATATGGTTGACGCCACTCTTACCTTTTCGATGCCCAATAATCCCGCCATTCAGGCAGATCTGACTATCGTCAGCACCGGGCGGGGTAACAGCGGCAAATCAGGGTACGAGCTAGAGACAGGCGGGGTCGTCAACAACAGCAGCGGCACGATTACTCCGCAACACTTTCCCTATCTGTACCATATGGAAATCGAGGCCTACAACGCATCTAATCGCATTGAAAATGCCAGATTATCGACTATTTACATTTACTAACAAATAACGTGAAGGCCAATCTTACAGATCGTACACCTTCAATTTACTCAGCAGGGCCGGGTAACTGATTTCCAGAATCTCGGCTGCCCGGCTCTTGTTGCCCCCGCAATGCTCCATGGCCCGGCTGATCAACTTTTTTTCCATGATTATTTTGGCCTTTTTCAACGATAAAGTACCAAAAAAATCTTCCAGCCTGCGCTCCATATTCTGTGCACCAAGCTGTTCCGGCAGATGTTCGGGCAGCACCATGTGCCCATCCGCCAGGATCAGCGCCCGTTCCAGGGCGCTTTTCAATTCGCGCACATTGCCGGGCCAGTCATGCGCCAAAAGCCGGGTTTGAGCGCCTGCGGCCAATCGCATACCATTCTTCCCCATCTGTTCGCCAAGCCGTGTTAAAAAATGACTGCACAGGGGCAAAAGATCCTCGGGATGTTCGCGCAGCGGAGGAATATGGACATTGAATACATTCAGGCGATAGAACAGATCCTCGCGAAACAAGCCCTGATCCACCAATGCCTCCAGATTGCGGTTGGTGGCAGCGAGCACCCGCACATCTACCTTGCGCGGCTGCACTGCGCCTACCCGCCGCACCTCGCCCTCCTGCAGGACCCGCAGCAATTTCACCTGTAAATCCAGAGGCATTTCCCCGATTTCATCAAGAAAAAGGGTGCCCTTGTCGGCGGATTCAAAAAGACCTTTTTTCTCCCTGTCAGCACCGGTAAAAGCGCCTTTTGCATAGCCGAAGAACTCGCTCTCCAGCAAATCGACCGGCACTCCGCCACAGTTGACGGCAACAAATGGTGCATCTTCTCCCCTGCCCAGTCGGTGGAGGCCTCGGGCAATCAGTTCCTTGCCGGTGCCGCTTTCTCCAGTGATGAGCACGGTTGAGTCAAATTTGGCCACCTTGGCCGCCAGTTGAAACACCGCCTGCATGGCGCTGCTGACCCCGATCATACCGACAAAAGCGCTCTCCGTATCCAGGGCCTGCAGTTCTTCCTTCAAGCGTTGGTTTTCCCGGCGCAGACGCTCACGCTCTTGGGCCTTGCGCAAAACCAGCAGCACTTCATCCAGCTTGAACGGCTTGGAAATATAGTCGTAGGCGCCCTGCTTCATTGCCTCGACAGCCAGTTCAGCCGTGCCGTAGGCCGACATCATGATCACGGTGGCACGGCTGCCGCTGTCGATTATCTGCTTAAGCAGGTCAAGCCCATCCAGGCCCGGCATGCGCACGTCCGAAAGCACATAGTCAAAATCCTTTCCGGCGAGCAGAGCCAGCGCGCTCGCGCCTTCTGCGGCCTGGTCCACGGCATAGCCGTTTTTACTCAAAAGTGAGGCCAGCATGTGGCGCATATTGGCCTCATCGTCCACCACCAGGATGGCTGGCTGTACACCCAAAAGATTTTCAACAGATGACAAACCCGTTTCTCTTCCGTGTCGCTTCATCATAACCGTCCTGATAAACTTCTCTCGCAAAGGAGCGTATTTCCAGTGGTATACACCAACTTCGCCGCAATCTATGTCGAAGCAAGCAAGTTCTTTTTGCCAATGAGCCAAAATTGCTGAATTTAGCTATTATATTTCGTTAATGTTATTTTACATATCTTTTTTTACGGTTTCAAGACGGTTGTAAATTTTTTTGCTATCGTTTCTGCAAACAAGCATATTATCGAGCATGCAGAGGATTTTGTTATCAATGGATGGATACTGCAAAATTTTCTCTAACTTGGCAGCATTGGCAAGTTTTATTTTAGTTCCAGGTCGGTAAGAATGCATGAAAGAGACGAGCGAAAGAAGACGAACATACACAAAGGCAGGTATTGCGAGCACTTATCAAGACCGGCGGCACAGATAAGGCTGAGATGGAGTTGGAATTATGCGCCGGCGCCGGCTTTGCCGGAAGTATCAAAAGCAGCGGGCAGCAGCGGCAAAAGGATGTACAGGGCCATGCCGCCACCTTCCCGGTTCAGCGCGTACATGCTGCCGCCCATGCTTTCCACCAGAGAGAGCGAAACCGAGAGCCCCAGGCCCGTGCCTGCTCCCGGCTCCTTGGTGCTGAAAAAGGGATCAAAGATTTTGGCAGCCTGCTCCGAATCAAGGCCGCAGCCATTATCTAATATGCAAATCTCAAACCATGCTCGGCCATTTTTCTGTACTGCCTGGGTCGTCAGTTCAATAAGCCCGTCCAGCCTGCCCGTGGCGCGGACGGCATCCACCGCATTGAAGAGGGCATTCAACAAAACCTGGCGCATGCTGTCCTCCGCTGCAGCAACCGAGGCGTTCTCCGCCCCAAGAGAAAGGCGCACCGCAATACCTTTTAAGAGCGCCTGCGGCTGCAAGGCAGTCACAAAATTACGCAACACGCGGTGCATGTCAATCGGCTCCACCGCACCCGGTCTGCTGCGGGCCGTTTGTAAAAGGGTGGAGATAAGCCTGTGCATGCGGTCGGTTTCGGCCAGGGCATTGCTGCTATATTCAAGGCGTTCGCTGTCGCCGCAGTCCTCCATCTGCATCAGTTCCAGATATCCCTGCACCACTCCCAGCGGATTACCAAGCTCATGGGCCAGCCCGGCAGCCAGTCTGCCGGTGGCGGCCAGTTTTTCGGTGCGGATCATCTCTTCCTGGTTGAACAACAGCTCTTCATTTTTGCGGGCCAGTTCAGCCGCAGTGGCCTGCAGACGAGCGCGATCTTGCTCGATGCGCCTCAGCATCCGGTTCAAGCTAAAGGAAAGCCGGTGCAGTTCGCCCAATTGGGGCAAATCCGGAAAAGTGGGCTGATTGTCATCCTGATGACGACCGGCCACTGCAGCCAAGCTCTGCAGGGGCCGGGAAACATGGGCACTAAAACGGAAGAAGAAGAGCAGGCTGAAGATAAGGGCGTTGACTACTATATATACGGCAATCAGCGGCTGCAGCGCCCAAATGCGCGCCACAGCCTCTGCATCAGCCCGCACCTGGATGAACCAGAGAGCGCTGACCACCGCATCCACCAGGGCCATGGCCACCAGGAGGGAACAAAACACGATTAAAGAAAAGCGAAGGGCCAGCGAACGCATGGGCAGCTACCATCACAGGGTTTCAAGGGATGAGCAAACAGTGGCCGGAGCTGGGTAGGCATTCATTCGAAGCGCTGGCTCTGGAGCAACCACATCGTCCTTATGCTCCAGCGTGGGGGCAATCAATCAAATTCCAGATCAAAAAACGCGTCAAGGCGATAACGCACAGCCCTGCCGGCGGCAGCCCTAGGTTGCGGCCCTGTAAAGAGACGTACGAGAGCCGACTGCGAGTGCGCTGCGCGATGAAGCTGGGTCGGCTCTTCGCGCCGCATCAGGCGGCGGTGAATTTGCTGACGGGCATTGCCGGGGAGGGAATCAATTCAGCTGACCTGAATGCGGGCTTCCCTCCTGCCGGCGGAGGGAAACATGTGGAGGATCGTAGATGAGCGTATACCCTTGGTCAAAAACCGGTACAACCGGCAGATAGAGGGGCTGCAGCTGCTCCAGTGTTGCAGGGGCTGCACCATGATCCCGGATATAGGCCTGGACAGCGCTCTGCACCTCAATCGTCCGCTCGTACATAAGCAGTTGACGCCCGTATTTTTCCTTCACCTTTGGATCTTTTTCTGCATTGCGTAATACCAAAAGCGACAGCATGCCTGCCTTAAGCGCCCCTTCGGGTGAAACGAACATCTCCGCCAAACGTCCGTAGAGCGGCGGTGCGCCCGCAATTGCGGCGGCCTTGGCAAAGGCCTCGCCGGCGCGGGCAGGATCGTTCATCCACAAAAAATAATTGGCAGCATGACTGAAGCGGAGGGACAGCTCTTCCGGATAGGCGACAATACCATTTTCTAGAATGGCATTGGTGCGTTTGGCAAGATCGGGCGAAAGATCCGGCAGAAAAGCCTGGGCCGGGTAATACGGGGCCAGAAAGCGCGGGTAAAGCGTGGTTACCACCTCAAAATTCTGGGCAATGGCCGGCCCATCGGGCAAGAGCGGCTTGTTCTGCATGGTGGCACGGCCAATAAAGACATTGGTGCGCACAAACAGCATTTCTGCTGTCAACTCCTGCACATATCCGGCAAGCACCCGGTAATACGGCACAGGCTGGGCCACGGGCAGGCGTTCTACACGGCCGGCCCACTGCCGCTCATGCAGGAAAAAAAAAGAGGCATAAAGCAGAACACCTGCCAGAAATAGAACGGCGCTTTTCATGTTTTTCATGTTATTGCAGATCTCGTCGTTCATAGATCAGGCAGGCTCCGCCCATAACGACCAAGATATACAGGAGGGCAAGCGTAAAGGTAAGCCCCACATTCAGTGCTGCAGGGGCGGGATCGGTGGATACGACCAGGGTTTTGAAATCCAGCCAGGAGGCATCCGGGAACAGGGCATTTAAGCCCTGAAGCAGTAAAGGGTATATGCTTGTCTGGCCGGCTCCACCTGCTCCAGGGCCAATCAGCGATTCCCGCACCACCGGCAGGCCGGTGCAAATAAAATAGTAGCAGATGGTGCAGAGCAGAATAGGAAAGCTGCCGCGCACGCCACTGGTAAATAAGAGGATAACCGCCAACAACTGGAGATGGATCAAATACAGGCCGCAGGCGGCCAGCAGAAACCAGGGTAAAGAGAGCACCGGAAAAGCAGATTCCTCCACACCCCGGCGAACAACGTACAAAATACCCCAGTTGGCCAGGCCAAGCAGCAGATGCAAAAAGGCTAACAAAAGTGCCATGCCCGCAAACAGACCCAGCACATACTCACTGCGAGAGATGGGCCGGGCCAGATAGACCGGCAAAAAACTGCGTTCTTCCCCCCAGGCAGCAGCCGGTACGGTATAAAAGAGGAGAAAGAAAAAACCGCTCACCCACACCACTGAAAAAAGAAAATCGCCGGCAGCCCGCCCAATGTCGCGCGGGATGAACTGAACAAACAAAAGCCCGGCCAGAATAGCACCCAAGGAAAAGAGAAAGAGCCCAAGCAGCGTGCGGCGGCGCAGACCGCCCAGCACCACCAGTTGTGTCTGCGCAGTAATACGTCTAAACATGGGCCTCCTCCTGCCGTACACGGTTGATCCGGCTGACAAAGGCCCCACTCAAATTCTGCGCCACCTCTTCCCGTACCAGTTCAGCAGGCGGGCCGAAAAAGAGCCTTCTTCCCTGATCCAGCAGGAGGACATTATCCACCAGTCGGTCCACATCGTAGAGGATGTGGGAGCAAAAAAGAATGGTCTTGCCCTGCTGCTTGAGCCGGCTGATAAGAGTGCTGATCTTTTCCCGACCAATGGGGTCAAGCCCGCTCATGGGTTCATCGAGAATCAGGAGTTCAGGATCATTCACCAGGGCCACGGCAAAGTTGGCGCGCTGCTGCATACCTTTGGAGAACTTGCGCAGGGGCCGCCGTCGCACCTCCCACAAATCCAGCATGGTGAGCAATTCCTGCGAGCGCTGCGCCAAAGCCATAGAAGAAATGCCGCAGGTTCGGGCAGTAAAGCGCAAGAGATCCAGAACAGTCAGGCTGGGTGGAAACATGGCCACATCGGGCAGATAGCCGATGCGTGTGCGCAGTTGCGGCTGGTGGCGCGCTTGACCGAAGAGTTCGATGCGGCCGCTATCCGGGCGGATAAAATCCATGAGCAGGCGGATACTGGTGCTCTTGCCCGCACCGTTTGCGCCGATCAGGCCCAAACACTCCCCTGCTTCCACCTGAAAGGAAAGCTCGCGCAGGGCAATATGTTTTCTGCCGCGCACATCGATAACAAAGCTTTTGGAAACGCTGTCAAAGGTAATCATGCTGCTACTTTAGCAAGAAAAGCGCATAGCCCTCAACTAAAAATATTCCCTGGCGAACAAGCAAGGCCTCAAACACAAAAAAGGGAAGCTGCTATAACAGCTTCCCAGTTCATATCCTACAAATTCTATCGCAAAAATCTACATCATGGCGATGAGGTTGTTGCTACGGCTTAACGGAGGCAGGCACCAACACACCGTCCTGAGCCATCTCAGCAGTACCCTTTCCCAAGCCCCAGGCGGCCAGACCATTCGATTGAAGTTGATAGTCATTCCAGTTGGCCTGACTAGTAAAGGTGGTTGTTACACCGGGAGATTGGGTGAAACCAGCGTCGACGACCTGGGGTATAGTGACATTTGCGACATCCAAGGCCGAGTTGTCAGCCACCATGGCGGCCAAGGCGGTAAAGGCGTTCTTGACATCACTGTTGATGGTGGAAACATAGCCGCGCATGCGGTACTGGGCAAACTGGGGGATGGCGATGGCGGCCAAAATACCGATAATGGCCACAACGATCATCAACTCGACCAGGGTAAAACCTTTTGCATTGCCTTTACGAAGGGTGAAAAACTTTTTCATGACTGTGCTCCTTTTCAGAGTTTGTTTTAGTGCGGCGCTGTGCCACGTTGTTGTGCTTTACGTTTTACAATCCACAAAGCGTGCCAGTTGTGATTAAAAATAAAAATTACAATCCAACTATTTAATATTACATTGAAAAAACAATTAAATGAGTTTTTATCCTCAATAGGCTTTTCCCGAAGCCATTCGTAGCCAATGCGGCCATGGTCAAAAAGGGGCACTCTAGGCGCCAAAAACCCGAAGGGGGTGACAAAGCTTGTCACCCCCTTCGGGTACTGCAGCAATTTTCTGTCAGCATAGCTAGCGCATAGATTTCACCATGGCCCCCTGCAACGCCCGACAGATATGCCCCTGCAGGACTGTATTCAGCCCTATCCACAGGGGCAGGCGGAGCAGGCGGGGCGCCAACTCCTCGGTGACCGTCAGTTCACCGCTAACACGGGCCAGACGGCGACCCGCAGGTGAATCGTGCAAGGGTACGTAGTGGAACACTGGATAGATATTCTCCCGCTTCATGGCTGCAATGCAGGCATCACGATCGCAGGTGGGAGGCAAGAGCACATAGTACATGTGGGCGTTGTGGCGGCAGCCCTCGGGAATAATGGGACGCCTGAGCAGGCCCTGCTCTTCCAGAGGGGCCAGCAGGGCGTGGTAGGTTTGCCAAAGCTGCAGGCGAGCAGCGGTTATTGCTGCACCCTCTTCCAGCTGGGCCCACAGAAAAGCTGCGATCAATTCGCCTGGCAGATATGAGGAACCGGGCTCCTGCCAGGTGTACTTATCTACTTCGCCCCTAAAGAAACGGCTACGGTCCGTGCCCTTCTCTCGAATTATCTCTGCCCGCTGCACCAGCTCTCCATCCCGTATTAAAAGCGCCCCGCCTTCACCGGAAATAACATTTTTGGTTTCATGAAAGGAGTAGGCGCCCAAATCGCCGATGCTGCCTAGGGTGCGACCCTTATAGCCGGCCATTACACCCTGAGCCGCATCTTCCACCACTGCCAGCCCATGCTTGCGGGCAATGGCCATGATGCTGTCCATTTCGCAGGCCACGCCTGCATAATGCACTGGTACGATAGCCCTGGTTTTTTCGGTAATGGCTGCCTCGATCAGCTTTTCGTCCATATTGAGGGTATCTGCACGGATATCGACAAAGACCGGTACTCCGTCCCGGAGTACAAAGGCATTGGCCGTGGAAACAAAGGTGTAGGAGGGCATGATGATTTCATCGCCGGGCTGAATATCCAACAAAAGCGCCGCCATCTCCAGGGCCGCAGTGCAGGAATGGGTGAGCAGGGCCCTGGCCGCGCCGGTATGCTGCTGCAACCACTGATGGCACTTTTGGGTAAAGGGGCCATCGCCTGCCAGCATGCCGTTAAAGTGGGCCTGGGCAATGTAATACAGTTCCTTGCCGGTCATATGCGGCTTATTAAAGGGAATTTTCTCCATGTTTACATCCAGTCTTGAGGAACAAAAAATATTGAGGCGCGCTCGTCACCAGCCAAAATCTTTTTAGCATTGGCTACAACCGGTTGATAATGCCTTGGAATATCAGGCGTATCGATAAGCTGTTGCAAGGCTTTGCGCCATTCCCCCAATACCTGCTTCTCAGAGTCGATTAATTGGATGTTGGCCATACCTTGGTTAAAACCCATCACTTCAAGCTGCCAGCCCATTACTGCCAAGTTATATGTAGCGGCAAAAGATTCCTGTGCCAAAAGAGAACGCAATCCCCTCCGCACCGCTTCGTTATAGCGGCCATCGTGCCAATCCTTAATGGATTGCATTAAGGCGGCGGCAGCCAAACCCTGCGGATAGCCACCATTCAGCCTGTTGGCCTCCTCAAAGAATTCAAGAGATTTAAGAAAATCCTGCTGCTCAAAAGCTACGATGGCAGGTTTTAATTTGGAAACTCCCTCAATAACAGTTCTCTGTTTGGACTGCGTAAATCTCTGACGCATACTCTGCAACAAAATATCATAACCCTCCCAATCTCTTAGTAAAAGAGTTGTATTGAGTACCCAAAAATTTATTTGCATGTTTTTAATGGCGGCAATATCTTGACCGCGTTGCAAAGGTAGGGATCTCGATTCAGGATTCTGAATTACTGGGACATAGAGCACAGCACCCTTACTATAGTATACAGGTTGCCACTCTTTATTCTTACTAAACCAATAATTAAGCATCATATTTCTATGTGGAATGACGGCCAGATCAAAAGGATGCTTCTGTAAAAATGGGGTAATTGATTCACCATTTGAAAACGGCCTAAAGTCGGAAAACCAGTACCGATATGGAAAATATCGCGCATCTATCATAACTTTTTGTACAGGCCACCTTCTCCAAAGTATATAGGCTCCTTCATCATAAAGGTTACCCAAACGAGCATTGGGATAATGAGCTTCTATATAGTCAACCTCTTCTTTAATTGTAAAACGATCACCATAACCAAAGTCTGGCCAACGTTCAGTCGGCGGGTGATAAATAAGTAAATAGAAAAGCAGTAATGTCGCAAATATATTTACAAAACTGACGGACAGAAAGCATGTTGCATGTCGCTTTATTTTAGATGAATACAATGAATTAGAATAATACGCTATGGTTAAAAGAAAAATCGGCACCCAAAGATATATTAGCCTGGCATGAATGGTAAAAAAATATGAAAAAATTAGATTTGTGAATACCACAACAAATCCAACTTCTCTTTTTTTCAATGAAGAAAAAAGGACAATCAAAATGAGCACAACAGCACTATTAGCAAATACATAATACCAAGGGTGATCAAAACTAAACGTCTCCTGCCAGGCCGATACGACTGCAAAATTGCTCTTCTCGGACACATTAAGATGCACATCAACAATACTTTGAATATATCTCAATCCATAGGGAGTACAAAAAATAGCAACTAAGGAAAGAGACAAAGCAATGCATAAATGTATATATATTTTTTTTGGCAAAGCTCGTCTTCGATATATCAATTGATGACAAGTCTCTCCAATTCCAATTATCAACAAATAAATACACCCAAAAATAAAAATACCGTGACTATTAACCCAAATAAGCATTACTATTGGAAATAGATACACATTTACTAAAGTCTTAGAACCGACTTGACGTATTTGAAACCAGTTCCACACCAGCACCGTCATAAAAACGAGGGAAAGCAGTTCGGGTTTGTCTAAAGAAGCAATAGCCAGAATAAAAATCGAAATAGTTGCCGCCAGCCAAGGCGTCACCCTAAACAATACACCGCGCTGCCAGGCAATATGGGCCACGGCCAGGAAGGGGATGGTACAGGCCAGGTAGCGAAAGGCAATAATGCCAGGCTCCGCAAAACAGGTATAAAGGAAGTAATAAAACAACTGGCCAATCCAGGCACAATAGATGGTGTCGTTGCTGGCAGGCGTCCAACTAAACTGGGCGTGGTCCAAAATTAAGGTTTTCTGCGCCAGCATTTCCCGCCCATAGAGCAGATGAAACCAAATATCTCCATCCAGTATAGGATGCATAAGCGAGGCCCAAAGGGCCAGAAAGGACACAGCCATCATAAAGATGGCTGTAGGCTTCTCAAAATTTTGCAACGGTGTTTTCATGATGTTATACAAGTATGTATGTAATCCTAAATTTATCAGCGGGTATCCATAAATCTGTAAGATATTAAAAATTTATTTCTTCTTAATAAGGCACCTTAAATTATATACACCTAAATATTCATAATCATTTGAACATGCTCGAACCTCACCATTCATTCTTTCTACACAATATTGTCTAAGTAATTTTATTCTTTTCTCATTTGCAATTAAAAATAATCCCTCATGACTAATGAAACGATCAATAAACCCATTCTTTTCCTCGTTCTCAGTATATGAGACCGCAAATGGAAAGTGAGTAAAAGAAGATAAGCTGTAGAAATGAAATTTACGAAGATATTCGGGCAATAAAAATACGGGATAGATCATCTCAAATCGAGGATGCTGCCCCCAAGTAACAATAGGTAGTGATTTATCCACAATTTGAATATACTGATTTCGTACATTTAATGTAAAATTTTCATTCTTTTTTGATACTATTCCATAGTAAGAAGTATATAAAATTGAACCTATTAAACAGGCTCCAAGAATGACCCAATTTTTCCAACTACTTTCATCTTTTTTTTCAAAAAACGGTAGAATAAGTAACAGAATAAGTACAGGGATATATACACGCATAATTCCAGGTCTACCCAACACCCCCATTGCAAATATCGCGCCCAGCGCAATTATCCAGCTTATAGATACTCGCAGCCCAGGCCGCATTAACAAGACAAAAAAAGCAGTTATTACAAGAATAAAAATTTCGCTGTGCCTAAGAGATTTTAACGCCTGCATCCCCATAGATAATCCTCCCTTCCGAAGAGGGAGCGACCCAAATTCACTCATCATTTTCCCCAACTTTACAGGATCAGCAATATTTTTATCCTCAAAAAACCACTCTGCAATGAGTTCGATATCGTTTACTGAATAATTATATTTTTTTAGTATATTCTGCTCTTTATTCAAATAAAAAGATGCGCCATAATCGGTAAAAGGTATACGCACTTCATTAAATTGATTAAAAAATTGAAATTTTTCATCTTTATATGAAACATTATCAATGATTTTGGAAATAGAAATAGCGCACAAAAAGAAGATAAATGCTAAATATGCAAACTTATTGTTGAAAATATCTTTTCGCAAAACCATCGGCAAAGATATCGATAAAATCAGTAAAAACATGTCTTCACGTATTAAAAAACTTGTGTACGCCAACAAAAAACAAAAAATAAGAAATATTTTTTTTCTCTCTTTTATATACAGAAACATAAAAACTAGAGATGCTACAGATAATATTCCTGAGTTTACGGTAAACTGTGGAAAAAGAAGAGGACGAATAAGAACCATTAAAACAATAAACATTGAAGCAATGAAATTGACACCGACTCTCGAAAGCCCCCACAGAATAGATACGCCAACCAAATAAACCACCAACATGCTCGCCGTCGAGTATCCTGGGATACCATGTATCTCAGGTATAACCCGAACGAAATGCCCCCATAAAACATTAGAAAAAACTATTTTCGGTGTTGATTCCGCTGCCGCCCCATAACCATGGGCGAACATTGACATAAAAACATCATCGTTGGTTTCCCATCGGGGAATAAAAAAGGTGTTTACAACAACCGCATACAGAAGCACCAACAGACATGACAGCAAAAGTAACAAATCAACTTTACTTATATTTTTTTTGGCCACAACTATTAAATTGATCCTCAAGTATTGATTATATCTTAGAAAATTCTATATGAGTTTACCTAAATTTCCTTTAAAAACCCAAAATTTTTGTAAGTAAAAAAGGACAATAGCAGAAAGAAGGATAGCATTTCCCTGGACAACCTGATGATTTAACCCTAAGTAATCAACAAAAAATACGAGAGCCAAAAAATTTAAAATATAGATAGTCCCATATGCAGTTACATAACGGGAAAAACTTTTCCGCATTTTGGAATCGCTTTTAAATGTCCAATTTTTATTAAAAAAAACGTTTGCAGTACTCCAGCCACATAGAGGATTGTCATGGCTGTTTTGTGCCCAACCCCAACCCCTGTCAAGACGATAAAGCAGGCATACAACACAGCATTAGAAACGACACCCACTATGATATATCGAGCGCCTTGGATATAGAGACTCAATCTGCATCTCCCATCCAATGAAACGTCATTTCCGGAGGAGCAAAACGAAATTGCAGTTTGCTGTATAAATTGAGCACCTCTATATTTCTGGCCGAAATGGTGGTTCGTACGGCCTCAAAGCCATGTTGCCGATGATAATTCAGCATGGCATTCCAAACCAGCCTGCCATACCCTATGCCCTGCCTTTCCGGCGCAATGGCGGTCAGGTGCCAGTACACACTTTGCTTTTCTGTTGCCTCAACAACAAAAAAGCCCAGCAGGAGGTCTGCATCCATTATTTTTAGAAGCTGCTGGCTTGAGTGGTTAGAAGCATTCCGTACCCAGTTGGCATAGCGCTTGCCCGCCAATTGGGTATCAATACGCGGGTCGGCGTGGTAGCGTTCGTAACGAAAGGCGTGTTGCGCAATGTCCTGCAAAGCAGGGATATCTGCCTCCTCAGCAGCAACGATGCAAATATTTTTTGCTTTCTTGGGCATCCGATGGCTACTGAGTTTGCCTTTCTGGGGATGCAGCACCATTTCCACAAAACAAAACCCCATACTTTCCAAAAAGAAGGATTCCTGGAGTTGCGTATGGGGCAGACGGCAACTGACGAGCCTCACTTGTTCCTTGCGGAGCCATTCTTGAAACACGGCGTACTCTGCCTTTGCCTGAAGATAATCGCCCACGGAAAGCGCGTTGATCTCTACGACTGGATAGCCGAAAACGGCTTCGTCCCAGGGCACCATTTGCGCAGATAAACGCAACTGCTCGCTCTCCAGCAGGAAAGAGGTGGACAGGCCTTTCATGACTGCTCTTTCTGAAAACAGGCCTGTTCCCGGACAGCATAGGTTGGCCGCTCCATGGTCCTGAAATGCATGCGGGCGAGGTATTCGCCAATGACCCCCAGAGCAAGCATTTGTGTGCCTGAAAAGATGGCGATCATCGAGGCAAGAAAGGCAAAACCTGGTACCGCACTGCCCTGTACCAGCCAACGGAGCAGAACGTACATGAAGGCCAGAAAGCCAAACATCGCCAAGCCAACTCCAACCAGGCTCGCAAACTGGAGCGGTCTGGTTGAGAAGCCTGTCATCATGTTCATGGCATGGGCCAGCAATTTACGCGGAGTATAGCCGGATTGACCAAACCGGCGCGGCTCATGGCGAACCCGTAGCGCAGTGAAGCGGGTAGTCGCCCAGGTCAGGAGTACATCAATATTCACGGCCGGGCTGCGATAGTCGGCAAAGGCGTTGCGCAACTCGGTACGAAAAATCCGGAGGGCGCTGACCTGGCGCGCCATAGTTGCACCCATGGCACTTTCGAGGGCAAGTTTGGTGATTTTAGACGCCAGGTCTCTGGTAAAACCGTGCTGCTCCCTCTCCGGCGGGCCATAGACCACATCATAGCCTTCGTTCAATTTATCCAGCAGCTTCGGTAGTTCTTCCGGCGGGTGCTGAAGGTCATCATCCATGGTGATGATAATATTGCCGCAGGCAGCACGAATGCCGCACAAGAGTGCGTTGTGCTGCCCATAATTCCGGCTCATGCGAAAACCAAAGACCCTGGGATCTTTAGCGGCAATTGCCTGGATAATCTCCCACGAATTATCACGACCACAGTCTTCAACAAAAAGGATTTCAAAAGGATGATGGCCCGCCCACACCGCAACCAAACGGCGGTGCAACTCGGGTAAGCTTTCCGCTGCATTGTAGACCGGGATAATGATGGAGATCATACTTGCCGGGAGTACCGCTCTTTCTGGTTCACTCTGTATCATGTTTTGTTCGCCCATGCGGTAAACTTCTAAAATTGCAAACGTGTTGATTTTCAATTCCAACGGCCAGGGATAACTCTGCCGCAGGATGAGCACTTGCTCACCAGTCTGGATTGCTGTCCACTCAGCCCGGACCGCACTGCCAACACTTCCCCACAATCCGGGCAGATGGTATCACTGGCACCGGGGAGTTGCACATTGCCTAAATATACATAGTGCAGCCCGGTGCTGAGGCCGATTTCCCGGGCCTGTAAGAGGCTGTCGACCGGGGTGCAGGGTGCATCGGTGAGTTTATAGGCCGGATGGAAGGCGCTGAGATGCCAGGGGATATCAGGCGATATAGCGGCAATAAATTTGGCCAGGCCGCGCAGTTCTTGTTCTCGATCGTTCAGGCCGGGGATGATGAGGGTGGTGATTTCAAGCCACACCCCAAGGCTGTGCAGGCGCTCGACTGTTTCCAGCACCGGCGCGAGTTTAGCGCCGCAGATTTCGCGGTAGAATTTCTCGCTAAAAGCTTTGATATCGATATTGGCGGCATCAAGCCATTTACCGCCTCCGGCGGCAGCGCGCTCGGCTGCCTGGCCGCTCATATAGCCGTTACTGATAAAGATATTGGCCAGGCCCTGTTCCTTGGCGGCAAGGGCGCAGTCTTCGACAAATTCAAAGAAGATGGTAGGTTCTGAGTAGGTGTAGCTGATGCTTTCGCAGCCTGCCTCCTGGGCCATGGTCACCACTTCCTGCGGGCTGCGGAGCCGACCTATTGGGTTGTGCCCCCGGGCCAGCTGCGACAGGCCATGGTTCTGACAATGCCTGCAAGAGAAGTTGCACCCCTGGGTCGCGATGGACCAGGTTCGACTGCCGGGCAGAAAATGGTACAAGGGTTTTTTCTCAACCGGATCAGCCGCCTCTGCCGCCACCATCCCATAGACTAGGCTGTACAGTTTGCCGCCCTGATTTTCCCGCACCTTGCACAGACCGCGCCCACCGGCAGCAATCAGGCAGTGGTGGCTGCACAGGCTGCAACGTAGCCCCTTGCTTTCCGGGGTGTAGAACAGCGCCTCATGCATCACCATCTCCTCCTATTTCTTGACCATATCAAAGCGCGCTCATTGCCCGGCGTCAGCCAAAGAGACAGCCAAGCTTGTCTTTCAAGGCATATATGCTACAATTACGGTCTGTTTCTATCCGTCAGGCTGTATTCTAGAGGATAGCCACTGCCGGCGTCAAGCCGGGATCTCTGCGATGAACCGGCAGAGACACCGCCCTTTCCGATTCCCCTTGGCCCCAGGCACCTGTCTACGGTAGAGTGCCCTTATTACCAGCACCAACAATTTTTTTATTATATATCAGGAGATCAATATGGCTCGCGACACCAAAGCTACCAAAGCAAAAAGACCTGCTCAAACAGCAAGCAAAGCATCGGTTCAAGCCGCAGCATCGGCTCAGACCTCAAGCCCTGCCAAGGCTGCAGCACCCGGCCGGGCAAAGACCAAAGTCAAAAAAGAAAACGGTGGTTACGACATTCTTTTCAAGGGCAGCAATATCGATCTGCTGCGCGACACCATCCGCCACCACATCATGAGTTTTCAAGGCCGCGACCCTGACCGGGCCGGCAATGAAGACACCTACCGCGCTCTGTCCTACACCCTGCGCGACGCGCTCATGTACAAGTGGATCCAGTCGCAGAAAAACTACTATGCCAAGGCGAAAAAGCGGGTCTACTATATGTCGCTCGAATTTCTGGTGGGCCGCTCGCTCTCCAATGCGGTCATCAACCTGGGCATGCAAGACCCGATCCACCAGGTCTTAAAAGACATCGGCTCAGAGCTTGAGGATCTGCAGGCCTGCGAGGAAGATGCAGCCCTCGGCAACGGCGGTTTGGGCAGGCTTGCCGCCTGTTTTCTCGACTCCATCGCCACCCTCAAGATTCCGGCCTACGGCTACGGCATTTTGTACGACTACGGCATCTTCCACCAGCGCATTGTCGACGGCTACCAGGTGGAAACGCCGGATTCCTGGCTGCGCTTGGGCTCGCCCTGGCTGTATGAGCGCAGCCACTTCATGTACCCGGTGCAGTTCGGCGGCCGGGTGCACAGCTATATCGACAAGGATGGCCGCTACCGCTCCCGCTGGGTGGACACCTCCATTGTCATGGCCATGGCCTGCGACCTGCTGGTGCCGGGCTACCAGAACGACCATGTCATCAACATGCGTTTGTGGCGGGCCAAGGCCTCGCGCGAAATCGACCTACAGAGCTTCAACGCCGGCGACTACGTGAGCGCGGTGGAGAGCAAGGTCAAATCCGAGACCATTTCCAAGGTGCTCTACCCCAGCGACGACATTGCCGAGGGCCAGCAGTTGCGGCTGCGGCAGCAGTACTTTTTTGTAGCCGCCACCCTGCAGGACGTGATGCGGCGCTACCGCAAGAGCAACACCAGTTTTGAGGATTTCCCCAATCAGGTGGCCATCCAGCTCAACGATACCCACCCGGCCATCGCCATTCCGGAGCTGATGCGCCTGATGCTGGATATCGAGGGCCAGAACTGGGAATTGGCCTGGGATGTGTGCGTGAAGACCTTTGCCTACACCAACCACACCCTCATGCCCGAGGCCCTGGAAACCTGGACCGTGGATATGTTCGGCGCCATGCTGCCCCGGCATCTGGAGATTATCTACGAGATCAACCGTCGCTTCCTTTTGGAAGTAGCGGAACGCTACCCCGGCAATGCGCGCCGTATTCAGGAGATGTCGCTCATTGAAGAGGGGCCGGTGCGCAAGATTCGCATGTCCAATCTGGCCATTGTCGGCAGTCATTCCATTAACGGCGTGGCCGCCCTGCACACCGAACTGCTCAAGGAAAACCTCTTCCGCAACTTCAACGAGATGTATCCTGAGCGCTTCAACTCAAAAACAAACGGCATCACACCCCGGCGCTGGCTCCTGTCCTGCAACCAGGATTTGTCGGGCCTGATCGGCGAAAAAATCGGCATGGACTGGGTGACCAATCTGGACCTGTTGCGCGGACTTGAGGCCTTTGCCGATGACCTTGAATTTCATAAGCGCTGGCGCGAAGTCAAGCGCATCAACAAAGAGTGGCTGGCCAAGATCATTAAAAAAGACTGCAACGGCCTGGTGGTGGATCCGGCTTCCATGTTCGACATCCACATCAAGCGTATTCACGAGTACAAACGACAGTTGCTCAACGTGCTCCACGTGGTCTACCTGTACCAGCAGATCATCACCTATCCTGAAGTGGAGCGCACTCCGCGCACCATTATTTTCGCGGGCAAGGCTGCGCCCTCCTACCACCGCGCCAAGCTGATCATTAAGCTGATCAATGCGGTGGCCGAGGTGGTCAACAAAGACCCGCGCGTGGGCGATCGGCTCAAGGTGGTCTTCATTCCCAACTACGGTGTTTCCCTGGCAGAGCGGATCATTCCGGCGGCGGATCTCTCCGAGCAGATCTCCACCGCAGGCACCGAGGCCTCGGGCACGGGCAACATGAAATTCGCCCTCAACGGGGCCCTCACCATCGGCACCCTGGATGGGGCCAATGTGGAGATTCGTGAGGAGGTGGGCGAAGACAACATCTTCATCTTCGGCATGACCGCAGAAGAAGTGGAGTACGAAAAGCGCGTCAAATCACGCAAGCCTGTTCAGGTGTACGAGAAAAATCCGGCGGTGCGGGCGATTATCGACGCCATTGCAGGCGGCGCTTTCAGTAACGGCGACAGAGAATTGTTCCGGCCCCTGGTGCACGACCTGATGAGCGAGCACGACCCGTACCTGCTCCTCCTGGATCTGGAATCTTACCTGGCCTGCCAGGACATGGTGGGCGAGATGTTTGCCGACAAGGCCGTGTGGACGAAGAAATCCATCCTCAACGTGGCCCGTATCGGCAAGTTTTCCAGCGACCGCACCATTACCCAGTATGCTGAGGAGATTTGGGGGGTGAAGGTGAATCAGGATTGATTCTACTCCCAGATCAAAGCGCTCTCTGTGTCGGCCTCGGAAAATATCCTTCGCCTTCTTGATAGCATTGTTGATCCGGAAGCGGAATAAGCCCTAGCACTTGTAAAGCGCCAAAGGCGCGAACCTGGCATCAAAAGAAAAACCTCGCTACCCGTTCAGGGCGGCGAGGTTTTTTTGTGTTTTGTGCTTCAGGTTCAGGCTAGCCGGATGCGCAGCCGTCTTGAGACACCGGCCTCAACAAGCCAGAAAAAAATGTTTTTTATAGTAGCGCAGTTCGGCAATGGATTCTTTGATATCAGCCAGGGCAAGATGTTTTTTGCCCTTTTCAAAGCGTTTGAGTTGTGGTTGCCAACGGAAGGCCAGTTCTTTCAGGGTGCTGACATCGATGTTGCGGTAGTGGAAATAGCGCTCCAGCTCGGGCATGAAGCGGGCCAGGAAACGGCGGTCGTGCCAGACCGTGTTGCCGCAGAGGGGCGAAGTGCGGGGTTCTACCCACTGCCTGCAGAATTCCAGGGTTTCCAGTTCGGCCTGGCGACAGGTGTAGCCGCTTTCGCGCACCCGGTTGATCAGGCCGGAACCACCATGCTGGTGCTGACACCAGTCATCCATGCCGGCCAGCACCTCATCGGGCTGATGGATGGCAATAACCGGCCCCTGGGCCAGCTCGTTGAGCTCGTTGTCGGTAATGATGGTGGCCAGTTCCAGGATGACGTTGTCTACCGGCGTAAGCCCGGTCATCTCCAGATCAAGCCAAATAAGGTTTCTCGTCCTGTCCATTACTTCCTTTCTGCAAAACAAACCCGCCTTATGGGCAAGCGGGAACATGTACACCCGCCTCCCCTCCACCTGCCCGGCAGGCAAAGGGAAGAGCGGGTTTATTCAGTCAGGGCAATTCAGCGGACTCTGCCGGCGCTGCCCAGAACCTCGCTGTTCTTGTGCATGATCAGCTCGATCAGGGCTTCACGAGCCGGGCCAAGGTACTTGCGCGGATCAAACTCGCCCGGTTTTTCTGCAAAGACCCGGCGGATGACGGCGGTCATGGCCAGGCGGCCGTCGCTGTCGATATTGACCTTGCAGACCGCTGAGGCTGTGGCCCGCCGCAGTTGCTCTTCAGGGATACCGGCGGTGTTTTCCATCTTGCCGCCATACTGATTGATCATCTCCACATACTTGGGCAAAACCGAAGATGCGCCGTGGAGCACAATGGGAAAACCAGGCACGAGGCGCTCGATTTCCTCAAGGATGTCAAAGCGCAGAGGCGGCGGTTCTTCGCCGGGCTTGAGCTTGAACTTGTAGGCCCCGTGCGAGGTGCCGATGGAGATGGCCAGGCTGTCTACGCCGGTGGCCTGCAAGAACTCCTCCACCTCCTGCGGCTGGGTGTAGGTGGAATGCTCGGCACTGACCTCATCCTCGATACCGGCCAGAACCCCCAGTTCCGCCTCTACTGAAACGTCATGCTCGCGGGCATAGGCCACCACTTCCTTGGTGATGCGGATGTTTTCCTGGAAGGGCTCATGCGAGGCGTCGATCATGACCGAAGAAAAACCGCTGTCAATGCACTCCTTGGCCAATTCGACCGAGCCGCCATGATCCAGGTGCAGGGCAATGGGCAGGGGCGTGCCTAATTCTGCCGAGAATTCCACCGCAGCCTTGGCCATGTGCGGCAGAAAAGAAGCGCCGATGTATTTTCTGGCGCTGCCGGATACCTGCAGAATGAGCGGTGAGGCGCTGCGGGCGCAGCCGGTGACAATGGCCTGCAACTGCTCCATGTTGTTGAAGTTGTACGCGGGTACGGCGAACTGTTCCTTCAATGCCTGGGCAAACATGGCCTTGGTGTTGACCAGACCGAGTTCTTTGTAGTGTCGTTTCTTCATGGGATCCTCTTGCGACTGTGATAGAGTGGCTATGAAAAAGGGCTGGCCGCCGGCTCCGGGGCCACGCCCGGCCTTGATATATCACAATAAATCAAAATGACTTTTACTCTACATCAGTGCTCATTCTGCCGCCAGATAAAAAGAGCGCGGTATCACCAGGGCGGCGCAAGCCTACCGCCAATGCTGTAGCAAGAAAGGCTTTGCTGCCGGAGTCGGGTGTGGCAAGGTATACAGAGCAGCCTTGGCACGAGCCGCGCACGGTTTGCTGATGAACACGCTTGCAGTAGACCACGTAAGCCGTCCGGCCTGTCCTGCCCCTTCATCTCTTCACTGAAAACACCCGCCATGGAGCACAAGCCCAGAAAGCCCACAAGCGCTCATCCCGAAAACTATGATGTCATCATTGTTGGCGGCGGCCCGGCCGGGCTTTTCGCCGCCTACTACCTCTGCGAGCACACGAGGCTCAAGGTGCTGCTCATTGAAAAGGGGAAAGCACCGCAGGCCCGCAAATGCCCCATTGAAAAACGCGGCTGCATCCACTGCAAGCCCTGCAACATCCTCTGCGGTGTGGGCGGGGCCGGGCTCTTTTCAGACGGCAAGCTCAACTTCATCCACAAACTGGGCAAAACCGACCTGACCCAGTTTCTGAGCGAAACCGAGGCCGCGCGCCTGATCGAGGAAACCGAGGCCATCTACACCCGTTTCGGCATGGATGGCCAGATCTATCCCACCGATATGGAGACGGCCCAGGCTATCCGCAAGCAGGCGCGCAAGCACGGCATCGACCTTTTGCTCATCCGCCAGAAGCATCTGGGCAGCGACAACCTGCCCAATCACATTGCCGCCATGGCGGCATACATCAGTCAAAAAGGCGTAACCCTGCAAACCTCCGAAACCGTGGAGTGGGTCAGCACCGAGAGTGGCCGCATCAGCGGGGTCGTCACCAATAAGGGCCGGTACCATGCTCCCTTTGTTATCCTCGCGCCCGGCCGGGTGGGTGCGGAATGGGTGGCCGGCGTGGCCAGAGGCCTCGGTATTCCGCTTTCGCAGCGCGGCATCGAGGTGGGGGTGCGGGTGGAACTGCACAACGAGATCATGCAGGATATCTGCTCCATCATCTACGACCCCACCTTTTTTATCCGCACCAGTCGCTACGATGACCAGACCCGCACCTTCTGCACCAACTTCGGCGGCTATGTGGCCTTGGAAAACTACCAGGACTTCGTCTGCGTAAACGGCCATGCCCGCATGGATTCCAAGTCCGGCAACAGCAACTTTGCCTTTCTCTCCAAGGTGGTGCTGACCGACCCGGTGGAAGACAACCAAGCCTACGGCGAATCCATCGGCAAGCTCGCCACCCTGATCGGCGGCGGCAAGCCCATTTTGCAGCGCTTCGGCGATTTACGGCGGGGTCGGCGCTCCACCTGGAACCGCATCAAGAACGGCTACCTGGTGCCGACACTGACCAATGTTACCTGCGGCGACATTGCCATGGCCCTGCCCGAGCGCATCCTGACCAATCTGGTGGAGGGCTTGGAGCAGCTCAACCTGGTGCTGCCCGGCGTCACCAATGACGAAACCCTGCTCTATGCGCCGGAAATCAAGTTTTTCGCTACCCAGGTGGAGACCAGCGCTCAACTGGAAACCGCTGTGCAGGGCCTTTTTGTGGCTGGAGACGGGCCGGGGGTGGCGGGCAATATTGTCTCGGCCAGTGCCACTGCCCTGATTCCGGCCAAGGAAATCGCCCGCCGCACAGGAGCATCGAACTGATAGAGGCGTACTATGACCGCCTTTGCGCAGGACTGTTCGCAGCAGGAGCAGGGCTGAACCTATCTTTTCAACAAGGAGGAACACATGGATCTGTACCCCAAGAAAAAAGATGGCTGGAGTCCGTACCTGGCCGGTGCCTTGGTGGGTCTTCTGGCCATTGCCTCGGCCTGGCTGACCACGGTCTACATGGGCAAAACCAATTACCTGGGCGCATCCACTACCTTTGTACGCGCGGCCGGGCTGGTGGAGGAAGGAGTTGTGCCGCAACATGCGGCCGATAACGCCTACTTCACCAAAACCAAGATCAAGGTGGACTGGCAGTTCATGCTGGTTTTGGGCATCTTGCCCGGAGCGCTCATTGCCTCGCTCAGCGACCGCAGCTTCAAGCTTGAGGCCGTGCCGCCCCTGTGGCAGCGCTATTTCGGGCCTTCAGTGGGCAAACGGGCTCTTGGCGCATTTTTTGGCGGCATTGTCGCCATGATCGGCGCGCGCCTGGCCGACGGCTGCCCCAGCGGCCATGGTTTGAGCGGGCTGATGCAGCTATCCCTCAGCTCCTTTGTGGCCATGGTCTGCTTCTTCGGCCTCGGCATCCTGGTTGCCAATCTCATCTACAGGAGGAGGAGGCCATGAGTACGGAACAGATTCTTGGCCTGATCACCGGCGTACTGTTTGGTTTTTTCCTGCAAAAGGGGCGGGTCTTGCGCTTTGACAAACAGGTGGGGGCCATGCTCCTGCAGGACATGACCATCCTCAAATTCATGCTCTCAGCCATCCTGGTGGGCATGGTGGGCATTCTTCTGCTCATTGATGCGGGCATCTTCACTACCAGCCATAAGACCATGAATGTGGGCGCGGTGGTGGTGGGTGGTTCGCTTTTCGGCGCAGGCTGGGCCCTGATGGGTTTTTGCCCCGGCACCTCCATCGGCGCATTGGGCGAGGGACGCTGGCACGCGCTCTTTGCCATTGCCGGCATGGTGGCCGGAGCCGCCATCTATGCCGAATTGTACCCCTGGCTGAACAGTACCCTCATGACCTGGAAGGATTTCGGCAAGATCTCCCTGCCCGAGGCCTTGGGTGTATCCCACTGGATTGTGGCCGCAGGCTTCTGGGCTGTGACTTTGTTGATGTTTTATCTCTTTGAGAGAAAGGGGCTGTAATTCAGCTTCCCCTGTACACACTTGCACTTCAGGGCAATAGAATGCTTGCACGCCTTCGCTGGACAATCAAAAAATGGATGCGCCGCCTCTGGGTGCGGGTCACCTTCATCGCCATGCTGGGCGCGGCCAGCGCCCTGGCGGCGCAGCTGCTCGCCCCTTTTGTACCGCCGGATATAGCCTGGAAGATGGGTGCCGAGTCCGTGGGACAGATTCTCACCATCCTGGCCTCAAGCCTGCTGGCCATCGCCACCTTCTCGCTGTCGACGCTGATTTCCAGCTACAATGCCGCCGCCGTCAGCACCACCCCGCGTATCACCACGCTTCTGCGTGAAGACAGCAGCGCCCAGAATGCCCTGGGCACCTTTGTCGGCGGCTTTCTCTTCAGCCTGGCCGGTATCATCGGCATGGGCGCCGGCCTGTACAACGACAGCGGCAAACTGGTGCTTTTTGTGGTCACGCTTTTTGTGGTGGGTTGGCTGGTCGGCACCTTCCTCAAGTGGATCCATATGCTGCCCAGGTTGGGTCGGGTGGAGGAATCCATCAGCCTGATCACAGCCACGGCCAAAGCGGCCATGGAGAAGCGCTACCAGAACCCTTTTCTGGGCGGCCAAGAGGCAGACGGGACGGTCCGGGGCCGTTACGAAGTCAAGGCCGGCCGCTCCGGCTATATTGCCGCCATAGATGTGGCCACGCTGGAAGCCAGCGCCCAGGAGATGGAGAGCCCCGTCTATCTCGCTGTTTTACCCGGCTCATGGATATACAGCGGCAGCTCCCTGCTCAGTGTGGATGTTTTGCCGGATGAACAGAAGTGCAGCCGCCTGCGGGAGAGCTTTATCGTGGAATCCTTCCGCAGCCACGAGCAAGACCCGCGCTACGGCCTGGTGGTGCTGGCGGAGATCGGCATGAAGGCACTGTCGGCGGGCGTGAACGATCCGGGCACAGCCATTCAGGTGCTGGCCATGCAGGCACAGGTGCTGGCCATCTGGGCGCACAGGCATTTGGAAGAGCTGCCGGAGCCGCAGTATACTCATGTCTTTGTGCCGGCTTTAGCCGCTGCCGACCTTTTTGAAGACGCCTTTTCCGGCATGGCCCACTACGGAGCGGCTGATTTTTCCGTGATGCTGCGCTTGCAAAAAGTTTTACTGGCCCTCTTTGAGCAGGGCGACGCCGGCTTCCGCGAGGCAGCGCGTGAGCAATCCGCCCTGGCCGTGAAACGCTGCGCCAAGACGGATCTTCTTGAGGAGGAAAAGAGCCGTATTCAAGCCGTGGCCGAAAAGATGCAGCTTTTTTAGGAGTATGCCGATTGCACACAACGCGCTGGTAACGCACGTTTTTGAGGATCAGCCCTCATACGAACTTGAGGCGGCAGCGCCGCCGCTGCCCGTCCAGTCGGTGTGGAAGAATCTGCCCCGCTCGCTGTCCACCCGTTCATAGGTGTGTGCGCCGAAGTAGTCGCGCTGGGCCTGGATCATATTGGCGGGCAGGCGGGCGGTGGTATAGCCGTCGAGGAAGCTGAGCGCTGCTGTCATGGCGGGCATGGGCAGGCCGGTGGTTATGGCCTGGGCACAGATGCGTCGCCAGGCGGGCAGGCATGCTTGCAAAAGGTTCGTGAAATAGGGGGCTGAGCCCAAGAAGGCAAGGCCCGGCTCGTCTCTAAAGGCGGCATGGATGTCATCCAGAAAGGTGCTGCGGATAATGCAGCCCGCGCGCCAGATCTTGGCCACCTCGCCGCTTTTGATCTGCCAGTTGAAGTCAAGCGAGGCCTGGCGAATCAGCATGAAGCCTTGAGCGTAGGAGATGATCTTGGCTGCCAGCAGGGCCTGGCGCAGTTCTTCCACCCAAGGGCCGATCTCGCCTGTACGAATGAGGCCTCTGCCGATATCCTTGTGAAAAAGCTGCTCTGCCGCCACCCGCTCCTCCTTGAGCGAGGAGAGGAAGCGGGCAAAGACCGCCTCGGTAATCAGGGTCAGAGGCACGCCCAGGTGCAGGGCATTGATGCCGGTCCACTTGCCGGTTCCCTTCTGGCCCGCCACATCGAGGATCTGCTCCACAAGCGGGCTGCCGTCCGCTTGCCGATAGGCCAGGATTTCACTCGTGATCTCGATCAGGTAGCTTTCAAGCTCGGTTCTGTTCCATTGGGCAAAGATCGCCTGCATGGCGCTGTGGTCCAGGCCCAGGGCCCGGTGTAGGAAGTGGTAGGCCTCGCTGATGAGCTGCATATCGCCGTATTCAATGCCGTTATGCACCATCTTAACAAAATGGCCCGCACCTTCCGGCCCAATCCAGGCGCAGCAGGGCTCGTCGTCGGCTGCCTTGGCGGCAATGGCCTCAAAAATGGGCAGCACCAGGGGCCGGCCCTCAATGGCCCCGCCCGGCATGATGGAGGGGCCAAAGCGCGCGCCCTCTTCACCGCCGGAAATACCGGCACCGATATAGTGGATGCCGTGCTCGCGCAGCTGCGCCACCCGGCGGTTGGTATCGGTAAAATTGGAGTTGCCGCCGTCAATGACTACATCGCCCGGCTGCAGAAGCGGGATCAGCTGTGCAATCAGGCTGTCCACCGGCTCGCCTGCCCGCACCATCAGCATAACCTTGCGGGGGAGGCTCAACTGCGCCACGAAATCTTCAAGCGAATTCGCCCCGACGATACTGATATCCTTGGCCGGCCCGGCGAGAAACTCCCCTACCCTGGCCTGGGTGCGGTTGTAGGCCACGACCGTAAAGCCATGATCCGCCATGTTGAGGATGAGGTTCTGGCCCATAACGGCAAGGCCGATGAGGCCGATATCCGCTTGCATAGTCTGCTCCCTGTTCAATCCGATACCGATGCTGTCGATGCCGTTTCCGGCAAATCACTCGCCGAGGCCGTATCCAGATACCACTCGGTAGGGCCATGGGCCGCACTGATGCGCGCCGCCGGATAGGGCAGGCTTCCGGCTGGATGGCTGAAGATTTCGCTGACCCGTGCTGCCTTATCCGCACCCAGAACCAGGAAGGTCAGCCGCCGGCAAGCGGCAAGCTGGGTAGCGCTCAGGCTGATCCGCTTTTGCCCTGATTGCGGATGACGAGCCACCACGGCCAAGCGCTTTTCGCTAAAATCAGTCTGCTCTGGAAAGAGCGAGGCAGTATGGCCATCTGCGCCCATGCCGAGAATGATCCAGTCAAAAACCGGCAGGCCCTGCTGTTTCGCCACCATGCTCTCTATTTCTTCGCTGAGACGTCGGGCCTCGGCTTCCGGTTTCTCACCGCCGCGCATGGGGTGGAGATTGCCGGTCGGAATGGCAACATGGTCAAAGAGGAGGCGCTTGGCCTGGCCATAGTTGCTGTCTGCATCTTGAGCCGGCACGCAGCGCTCATCTCCCCACCAGAAATGCAGGCTGGTCCAGCGGATCGCCTCAGCATAGGGTGGCTGGGCTAAAATTTCAAACCAGAGGCGCGGGGTGCTGCCGCCGGAGAGCACCACATGGCTCGTATCCCCGGCAAGGCTTAAGGCCTTGAGTTCGTCTGCCAGGAAATGCGCGGCCTGTTCAGGCCCGGTAAAAGAACGATAGTTTCGCATGATTAACCCCCAGAGCTTAAGCGGATGTATTCCAGTTTCAGATCAAAACCAACCCGGAAAGGGTTGTGATCTGGAACGGGAATTACAGGGCGCAGTGCTGCGCATGGGTCAGATTCTTACAGGGAAAACGCCAGACATGGCCGGCTGTTGCCAAAAGCTGATCCGCCTCCTGTGGGCCCCAAGTACCGGCCGCATAGCCGTAGAGACTATGGCCCGGATCCTTGAGACGTTCCAGAATCGGCTGGACAAAGCTCCAGCAGACCTCAACCTCGTCACTGCGGGCAAAAAGGGTGCCATCGCCTTTTAAGGCATCGAGCAGGAGGCGCTCATAGGCGTCCGGCATGGGTTTGTCGGAAAGGTCGCTGTAATGAAAATCCATGGCCACATCCTCCACCTGAAAACCGCTGCCCGGCCGCTTGAGGCCAAAGGACACGAGAATGCCCTCATCCGGCTGAATACGGATGATGAGGCAGTTTGCGGGCGGATCTTCGTGGAATGAAGGGTGCCGTGTCTTTCTAAAATGTAAGACCACCTCGGTCACCCGGGTGGGCAGACGCTTACCGGTGCGTAGATAAAAGGGCACACCCTCCCAGCGCCAGGAATCAATGAACATCTTCAGCGCCACATAGGTTTCGGTGCGGGAATCCGCGGCCACGCCCATTTCTTCACGGTAGGCCGCCACCTCCTCGCCCTGCACCCGTGAGCGCAGATACTGCCCCAATACCAGGTTATCGTCCAGGTCCTGTTCGTTCAAGGGTCTGAAAAAACGCATCACCTTGACTGCCTCGCCTCGCAGGGCATCGGCACTGATGCAGGCCGGCGGCTCCATGGCCACCATGGCCAGCACTTGCAAGAGGTGGTTCTGCAGCATGTCTCGCACAGCCCCGGTTTTCTCGTAGAAGCTGCCGCGTTTTTCCACACCAAGCGATTCCGCTGCAGTGATCTCGACATAGTCCACCATGTTGCGGTTCCAAAGCGGCTCAAAAATGGTGTTGGCAAAGCGCAGCACCAGAAGATTTTGCACCGTTTCCTTGCCCAGATAGTGGTCGATGCGAAAAATCTGCTCCTCTTTGAAATGACGGTGCAGTTGTTCATTCAACAGTTGGGAAGAGGCCAAATCCTCGCCAAAGGGCTTTTCCACAACCAGCCTGCTGACAAGGCCCTCATCTTGGCGGTTCAGGCCAAGCTCGGCCAGACTATTTGCAATGGGCGCATAGAGCGCGGGCGGAGTGGCAAGGTAAAAAAGGCTGGTGCCGCCCGAGCCCATATCTTCGGCCAGTGGGGCGAGTTCTTCGCTTTTGCTGGGGTCGGCACTGAGATAGCGGATGCATGCGCAGAACCCGACAGCCGGATCGCCTGCCTGCATTTCCTTATCCAGGGCCTCGCGCAGATGTTCACGGAAGGCGTCATTTGTAAAGGCGGTGCGACCAACCCCAATAATGGCAAAATCTTTCGGCAGCATGCCCCGGCTGAACAGGCGATACAGTGCCGGGATGAGCTTTCGTTTGGTGAGATCGCCGGATGCGCCGAAAATAACGATACGGTTTTTTGGGATTCTCTGTTCTGTCTGGGATGGGTTTTGCACGGCTCACCTCATGACAAGCTACTGATATAATTCGGTGCAGGGCACAAAGCGTGCGGCTTCATCATAGCCCTGGAATCGGACACTCTAGGTCAGCCGCACCTCCACCTTACCTCGCAGGGTCTCTTTTACTTCCTCAATCGGCACCTCGCGGCGGTGGAAGATCCCTGCCGCCAGGGCGGCATCGGCATCGGTCTTGGTGAACACCTCAAGAAAATGGGCCGCGCTGCCCGCGCCGCTTGAGGCAATCACCGGGATATGCACGGCCCCGCGCACTGCATTGATCAGTTCCAGATCAAAACCGCTGTTGGTGCCGTCACGGTCGATGCAGTTCAAAAGGATCTCGCCTGCGCCTAGGTGCTCGCAGACCTGGGCCAGGGTGACGGCATCCACTTCGCGGCCCTCGCGGCCGCCCCGAATGGTACACTGGTACCAGCAGTACGCTTCGCCTGCCGGGCCGGGTTCAGTAGTGGCAATAACCTGGTGGGGCACATCCTCGGGCTTGCGCACATAGACCCGCCGGGGATCGATCGAGATCACCACCGCCTGATTGCCGTAGACCCCGGCAATCTGCTCAATGGCCGACAGGCCGCTTGCCTGGCCGCTTTTCAGGTACTGCTCCACAATCAAGACCGCGTCTGAACCGATGGAAACCTTGTCGGCACCGGCACGGAAGTAGCGGGCCGCCACTTCGAGCGCCGAGGTAAAGACCCCGTTTCTGTCGGTGAAATCGCGGATACCGCCGCCGATGGTAAGCGGCACAAAGATCCGCTTGGAACTCTCTTCCAAAACCTGCAGCATGGGCAGGTCGTTCAAGGGGAAATCCCGGTAGCCGGTGATGTTGAGAAAGGCAATCTCATCGGCCCCCTGCTGATAATAGTCTGCCGCCAGGGCCACGGGCTTGCCTAGGTTGCGCACGGCCCCGCCCTCGCGCACCTCACGTACTTCATACTGATCGCCCTTGGTCACCACCAGATCGCCCTGGTCATTGGCGCGCACATCCAGGCAGGCAATCACCCGTTTGGCAAGCTCAGTGCTTTTGGGGCAGTGTTGAAGGGTGACGGCCTCGCGGCTCGCGTTCAGAAAATTGTCCAAAAGCTTCAGCCCGGCCTCGCCGCTCTTTTCCGGATGGAACTGGGTAGCAACGACCGCGCCCTGTTGCACGGCGCTGACAAATTCAAGGCCATAGTCGGTGGTGGTGAGCACCGGTGCGCCCTCATCTGCCACAGCATGGTAGGAGTGGACAAAGTAGAACTTTTCATCGCCCCGCAAGCCCGCAAAAAGGGGCGAGGCCTGCTGCGCCTTGATGCCGTTCCAGCCGATATGGGGCACGGCCAGCTCCCCTGTAAAACGCCGTACCCGGCCGGGGAAAAAGCCAAGGCCAGGCTCCTCGGGCGCTTCTTCACTGCCGGCAAAGAGGGCCTGCAAACCGATACAGATGCCGAAAAACGGTTTGCCTGCATGCAGATAGCGCAGCAAGGGCTCCCGCATGCCCTGCTCGCGCAGGGCGCGCATCAAAGCGCCAAAGCAGCCCACGCCCGGAAAAACCAGGCGCTCGGCCCGTTCCAGATCGGCCGCATGGCGCACCAGTTGCACCGTTTCGCCCAGACTTTCAATGGCATTGACCACTGAACGCACATTGCCGGCACCGTAATCAAGCAAGGTAATCATGGCAGTATTTTGCGTGTTGCTAAGGATATGCTCAGGATATTGTGGAACGCACAGCGCTACAATCGGGTGTTTACTGAGCCGCCGCGTACGCGGCAGCTCAATTAAAAGTTCATCTGCAGGCCCACACCCAGGGCCCACTTGCCTTCCCGGTCTGCGGCCAGACTTTCCCGCACCCAGTAATGGCCGGCGCTCAGCTCGCCCAAAAGCCAATCTTTGTAAACCGGCTGCCGCCATTTCAGGAGCACGCCGTACTCCTCCACATCCACCTCATCCCCGGTTTCGCCGTCGGCCAAGACCTCGCCGGAGAGCTGCCTCTGTTCGCCGAACATGCGGTGGAGTCCAACCGAGGTATACCAGTCGAGCCCGTCATCCTCTTCGGAAACCGTGCCGGAATTGTGCCAGCGCACATTCAAAACCGGCGAAAAGGCGTGCTCGAAATCAACCGTGGTGGTAGCGCCAAAGCCATCGTTCAAGGCCCAGAAGCCGGTCTCCTGAAAGGAGATGCGGTTACTCTCGCCCAGATACCATTCGTGGCGGTAGCGCAGTTTCAAATAGGGTTTGTGCAGGTCGCGCAGGCCGATGCTCGCACTGACATTATCAAGCAGGCGCAGGCCGATGCCGGTAAAAAAGGTCTCATCATCGCGCTTGCTCTCCCTGAGCAGACGCTGCTGATCCATGACGGTATCGGACCGGTCCCGCACCATGTCCTTTTCATTTTCACTGCCGATGAGCACATAGGCCTTGTCCTGCAGGTTGGGCAGCCGCATGCTCACCCGGAAACGCAGGTTGAAATCCACCTCGTCGTGCTCGCGCCATACCACCCGGGTGCGAATGCGACCCTTGGTGACCTTGCCGCCCTCTTCAAAGGGTTTATCGCCAAACCATCTGTCAATGCCCCGGGCTACCCACTCGGTTGCCTCGCGTACGTCCTCGCGGGAGGAGTCCAGGGCCGGCACTTCCCCTTCCTCGTCTTCTTCCGGCGCAGCCGGCTCGTCTCCTGCCTCATCGCTTAGTTCCCGGCCTGTGGCCATTGCCTTGGCAGCCTTGTTGTCGGCATTTTCCTCGGCCAGACTCAGGGGTGCGGCACAGCACAAGGCGCTTATGGCCACCGCTGTAGTTATTGCCAGGCCTGATTTTGTTCGAAACACTGTTTCCATGAATATTGAACATGTTGATTTTTGGTCTGTGGTCCGGCACAATGCCCCGCCTCTGAAAAAATGCTGTTTACAAGGTGTCTGTCCTGCTTGATCCCACTTTTCCATGGCAAAGCCGGACGCAAGCAGGCACAATACTCAAGAGCTTTAAGAAATCCAGATGGCCGCATCCGGATCCTTCTTATATACCGTATCCTATGTAACTCATTTCATTTCCATATCATAAGCCCTATCCGTGTCGGCCAAGCAAAGGCCTGCAGCCCAGAACTCCTGTACCGGCTTCGCCTTTGCCTCGCCTCCTTGATATCATCTTTGATCTGTAAATGGAATAAGTTCCCTGTTCCCGTCAATTTTATTCCATTTTTCATGCAGGCCATACTCCTTGCCGCTGGTTTCGGCACCCGACTCAAGCCCTACACCAATCTGCGCCCCAAACCACTCTTCCCGGTGCTGAACCGACCGCTTTTGCATCTGCAGCTTGAGCGGCTTTTTGCGAGCGGCTTTGATCAGATCATTGTCAATGCGCACCATCTGGGCGAGCAGATTAAAGCAGCACTAGCCGGTTGGCCTGCGGTGCGACTGCAGGACGAGGCGGAAATCCTGGGCACGGGCGGCAGTCTGCGCCAGGCCCTGCCCAATCTGAGGCCCGAGCCGGTCTTGGTGGCCAATGCCGATGTTTACCACGATGTATCCCTCAAGCAGCTGTACCAATATCACCTGGAAAGCGGCAATGCGGTCACCATGGCCCTGCACCACCAGCCCCGCTTCAATACCGTGCAGACCGAAGGCAGCCGGGTACTGCATTTCAAGGGCGGTGGCGGCGCACTTGCCTTTACCGGCCTGCAGGTGGTGAACCCGGAGGTGATCGCGCGCATTCCACAGGGCAGCTTTTTTCACATCATTGATCTCTACGAGGAACTGGCCGCCACCGGCACGATTGGGCTGATGCGGGTGGATGGCTCCTTCTGGCAGGACATGGGCACCCCGGAAGATTACCTGCACCTGCATCAGGCGCTCCTACCCCTCGTATCACAGTCCGGCCAATGGCTCATCGACCGCAGTGCCGTGATCGAGCCCGAGGTACAGTTGCGCGGCTGGGGCTGTGTCGGCGCGGGAGCGCGCATTGGTGCCGGAGCTGAACTTGAGGACTGCGTGGTCTGGGACGGTGCGCAGATTCCGGCCCAAGCGAGGCACCACTTCCGCATCCTCACGGGCAATGCGGCTATTGATAGAGCAGATAGAGCAGCAAGCGCAGCAACAGCATTGGAGACCAAGCTCTGATGGAAACCGACACCCTGATCGAGCAGGCGGCAGCGCTTTTGGGTACACGCGCAGATGCACGCGCCAAGAACCGGTACAGCACCGCGCCCCAGGTAGAAACCATTAAGGCGGACGGCTCCTCGCGGCGTTTCTTCAGGCTGTATTATGGAGCAGAAGGGGGAGACTCGCTTTTAGCCATCCTGCCGCCTGAACAGATGGGGCAGACCGCAGAGGTACGGGCCAAGGAAATGGCCGAGGCCAAGAGCGTGGCCCTGATCGGCCGTCACCTGTACAAAATAGGCGCACCTACTCCGGAGATCTATGCCTGGGATGAGGCCAGCGGCCTGGTGCTCTGTCAGGATTTCGGTAACCGGCCCCTGCACGGCAGCGCCCTTGGCCCAGCTGAGGCCGGGCTGCGCCTGCAACTCTACGAAAAGAGCCTCGCATCACTTGCCCACATGCAGGTGCATGCAGCCCAGGGCTTTGACCCAAGCTGGTGCTGGGATACGCCTTATTTTGACAGCGCCTTCATGCAGGAACGAGAGTCCGGCTATTTTCTGCGCGCCCTGTGCCGGGACATGCTCGGGCTTCATTTCGATGCAGCCGAGCCGGCCGAGGAGTGTCGGCATCTGGCGGATAGCGCTGCAGCGGCTCCAGGCCATTATTTTCTGCACCGGGATTTTCAGAGCCGCAAC
The DNA here is from genome assembly GCA_030538155.1 of bacterium. Taxonomy (GTDB): domain Bacteria; phylum Desulfobacterota; class Desulfobulbia; order Desulfobulbales; family Desulfobulbaceae; genus Desulfobulbus. The sequence continues at coordinate 3,192 of JAUNUN010000023.1, read as the reverse complement.
ATCATGCTGCATGCGGCTAAGCAAGATGCGCCCGCCTTCATCGATTTTCAGGGCGGACGGCTGGGACCTTTGGCCTACGATGTGGCCTCGCTCCTGCTCGACCCCTACGCGGCCCTGCCCACCTCCATGCAGGCCCACCTGCTGGAGGTCTACCTAAATGCGCTCAACCGTGAAACCAGCTATGACCGCGAACAGTTCCGCCACGAGTACCTGTATCTGGCCGTGCACCGCAACATGCAGATGCTGGGCGCCTTCGCCTTTTTAAGCCGGGTGAAGGCCAAGCCCTTTTTTGCCCGGTTTCTGCGCCCGGCCGCGGCCTCGCTTGCAGCCCTGCTTGCGCGGGCGGAGTTTGCCCGTTATGCTGGGCTGCGCCGCCTGAGCCTTGAATGTTGCCGCAAATTGGAGAATCCCATGCAATAAGCTATGACCGCCCGGCAGCCGGACTCCCTCTTTCAAGCCCCGATTGAACCAGCCCAGGTTCAGCCATCCATCTACCAGCACGACCACCCTTAAACGGGTATGAAGACACTATGAGCACGAGCGCAACCACCCTTATTGCCCTGATCGGCCGCCCCAATGTGGGTAAATCCACTCTGTTCAACCGCCTGACTAGGCGGCGCGACGCCTTGGTCGACCCCACCCCCGGCGTTACCCGCGATCGCCACTATGCCCAGATTCAGTGGGAAGACCATGCCTTTACCCTAGTAGACACCGGCGGCATTGAAGAGGATGAGGACGGCGTGGCCAACATCAACAGCCATATCCGTGAGCAGGCCATGCTGGCCGTGGACGAGGCGGATATCATCTTTTTTCTGATGGACGGCCGTGAAGGACTCAGCCCGAGCGACACGGAGATAGCAGACATTCTGCGGCGTTCACATAAAACCGTGTTCCATATTGTCAACAAGATCGACAGTCCTGATCTGGAAGACAACCTGCTGGGGCCCTTCTGGGAATTGGGTGCGGAGCGGCTGTGGCCGCTCTCCGCCGACCACGGCTATGGTTTTGAGGCGCTGATGGAAGGTCTGCTGCCGCTCCTGAACCGGGAGAGCAGCCACGAGGAGTTACCGGAGAACACCCTGCGGGTGGCCTTTCTGGGCAGGCCCAATGTGGGCAAATCGTCGCTGATCAACGCCATTACCGGCGAGACCCGTATGCTGGTCTCCGAGGTGGCCGGCACCACCCGCGACGCCGTGGACACCCGGCTCAGTTACGGCCAGTACTCCTACCTGCTCATCGACACCGCAGGCATCCGCCGCCGGGGCAAGACCAAGGACAAGCTGGAAAAATTCTCCATCCTCAAAACCCTGCGCGCCATCGGTCGCTGCGATATCGCCCTGGTGCTCTTGGATGCGGCCGAGGGCATCACCGAGCAGGACACCAAGGTAATCAGTTACGCCCAAGAACAGGGCCGGGCCCTGATGGTGCTGATCAACAAGTGGGATCTGCTCGAACACGACCGCAAGCGCCAGTTGCAGTTACTGGAAGAGGTACACCTGGCCCTGAAATTCATCCCCTTTGCGCCGGTACTCAAGGTGTCGGCCCACAAGGGCACGGGCATCAAGCGCCTCTTTCCGGAGATGGGCAAGGTGCAGCGGCAGTTTCATCAGCGTTTTCCCACCGCAGCCCTCAACCGCCTGCTGGCCGAGGCTGTGGAGCGGCACGAGCCGCCCTTTCACAAGGGCCGCAAGCTGAAGTTCTACTACACCACCCAACTGGCCACCGCGCCGCCGCGTTTCGTGGTGGTGACCAATGACCCGGACGGCGTCCACTTTTCCTACCAGCGCTACCTGATTAACAGCTTTCGTGAGGGACTGGGTCTGGATCGGGTGCCGGTACAGCTTTTTTTCAGGGAGCGCAGCGGCCGCAAGCAGAGGAAATGATTCGGCTTGAAAAAAACAGTGTGCGATTATCGACACATCGTTCCCACGCTGGAGCGTGGGAACGATCAGAGTGGTCAAAAACTGGAATTGTACCCGGAAACGCCCGCATCAAGGAGTAAAAGCGGGTTGAGACCGCTTTTCAAATAGCCTTCCTCGGCCATGCGCCAGTCAAGGGCCAGGGTGGCCAGATCATCGACCAAGGGCTCCAGCTCCGGCTCTTCCTGCTGATACATCATCTTGAGATAGCTGCGGCAATCGCCGCAGGCCTCGGCGCGCACGTGCTCCATCTCGCCCTGCAGGCTCACATAGCTGATATCCCGGCTCCCGCCGCAATGGCTGCACTTGGAACGCACCGTGTGCCAACTCGACCCGCACAGACCGCAGTGCAGATAGCGCAGGCCCTTATTGACACCTGCCGCCATGATCAGCCCGGCCACGGGCTGACCGCCGCATACGGGGCAGACCCTGCTCTCCTCGTGCCGGGCGGGCGGCTTTTGTGCCAAGCCAAGCACGCGTCCGCTCCATGCCGCCTGCAGAGCTGCGGCAGTAAGGGGAGCGGTGGCCAAAGATACGCTTGGCGCTTCACCAGCCAGAAGTGATTTGACCTGCTCACTGAACCAGGTCGGTTCCTCCTGCGGCAGCAAGCGGAACAGTTCCTGCTGTTCCGGCGTCACCAGTGCGGCCAGCTCTGCACCCAAACGACGCACCAAGGCCCAGGCCTGCACCTGGGCCCTGCTTTCCCAAACAAGCGGCCAGGCAACACCGCTTGCCGCATCCCTGCCATCTTGTACAAAACTCTGCAGTTCTTCCTGCTGTAAGGCAGAGATGTGTGCAACAAAGTCGAGATAGGCTGCCAGCACATTGCCCTGCCGGGCAAGCCGGCGGCATCGTTGTTCGCGCCGGGCAAAGAGGTCGGCTCGAGGCAGAAGGCATTCCTCGATGCCTCCCCTGGCCTCTTCCAGTTCACCCGGCTGCAAAATGCGGGAATGGGCCATCTCAGCTCGCCGCCCTGCGGTTCAGTTCAGCATCGAGCGCAGCATCGCCATGCTGCACCTTTTCCTCATACCAGAGCCGGTTATGGTAGCGTGCCCAGGCCGTGGAGACTCGGCCCAGGAGCATGCCGCTGATCGCGCCCTTGGTCCAGATAGCGGCATAGATATGCACAATCAGGCTGAGCACCGCAAAAAAGGCGACCAGGCTGTGGATGAGTACCGCAATGCGCCGCAGGCCCACGCTGAAGCTGTCGGCGAAAAGGGGCTGCCAGATGAACACTCCGCTAACCAGAAGCAGCAGGATGAGCACCAACTGG
>JAUNUN010000022.1:16460-45677 GCA_030538155.1 bacterium | reverse complement strand
GAAAATGGAATTCCTCGTAGATAGGGTTTCTGTGTATAAAAAAAGAGTTGTAGACATTCAATTCTCACAACAGTAATCAATCACTTACTTAAGAGCTAATGAATACAAAACCCAAACATCTTCCTGCGGCAGAACGGCGGGCAGCGACCGTGGCCGCAGTGATTGCACTGGCTGCCCGGCACAACCCGAGCGAAATCACCACTGGGGCCATTGCCCAATACATGCACCTGACCCAGGGCGCGCTCTTCCGGCATTTTTCAAGCAAGGATGCGATCTGGCAGGCGGTAATGGAGTGGGTGGCAGAGGGGCTTCTGGAACGAGTCGACCAGGCTGCAAGCCTTGCGACCTCGCCCTTGGCTGCCCTGGAGGCGATGTTCTTCAGCCATGTGGAGTTTATCTCGGCCCATCCGGGAGTGCCGCGGATCATGTTCGGCGAGTTGCAGCGGGCCGGGGCCACTCCTGCCAAGGAGATTGCCCGCGAGCTGGTGCAGACCTATCGCAGCCGTCTTAGCCGGTGTATAGAGCAGGGCAAGGCCCAGGGAGAGCTGCGCAGCGATCTGGAAGTAGAGGTGGCGGTAACCCTCTTTATCGGCATCATCCAGGGGCTCTTGGTCCAGGCCATGCTGGCCGGAGACTTGGATAGCATGCGCCGCACCGCTCCCAGGGTTTTTACCATCTTTCGCAGAGGAATCCAGACAGAACCGTAAGAGGCCGCATGCGTTCCGGTGTGCGGCAACCATTCAACAAACGCCGCAACCAGGAGAACCATGATCAAGCCGCTTGAAGAGCCCTTGTCGCCATGGTGGAAGCACAGTGTCATCATTGTGATGATTATCGGCTTCATGACCCTTGGCATTCTCACCGTATTCACCTACACCAATGCCCCGCCCGTTCCGGACAGGGTCGTCAATCAGCAGGGCGAAGTACTGTTCGGCAAGGAAGAGATCAATGCCGGACAGGGTGTCTTTTTGAAATACGCCCTGATGGAGCATGGTACCCTGTGGGGCCATGGTGCCTATCTTGGCCCGGATTACACCGCCGAATATCTGCACAGAACCGTTGGCATAGGTCGGGAATTTTTGGCTCGGGCCAATTTTGACGGTTCCTTTGCTGACATCAAGCCGGAAGAGCAGCACCAGGTGTCGCAGGATCTGATTGCCCAGCTCAAGCGCAATCAGTACGACCCTGCCACCAGGGAGCTCAGCTTTTCTCCGGTGGAAGAGGCCGCCTATACCGCGCTTTTGCCCTACTGGCAGGACTATTTCACCAAACCTCGCACCGCGCCCGGCCTGCCTGCAAATTACATTAAAAACCCGGAGGAACTGCAGAACCTCACCGCCTATTTTGCCTGGGCCACCTGGGCCACCAGTACCCATCGGCCTAACAAGGACTACACCTATACCAACAACTGGCCCTATGATCCCGAGGCCGGCAATCTTCCCTCAAGCCATGCCTATATCTGGAGCGCGCTGAGCTTGGTCATGCTGTTGGGCGGTCTGGGGCTGGTGCTCTTCATCTTCGGCAAATACAATTTTCTCAGTTGGGAAGGGGATGAGCGCGACCTGAAGGCCCTGCCGGCACCGCCAAGTTCCTGGACCCTGACGCCGAGCCAGTGGGCCACGGGAAAATATTTTCTCATTGTAGCGCTGCTGTTTTTTCTGCAAACCATGATCGGCGGCGGGCTGGCCCACTACCGGGTGGAGCCCTACAGCTTTTACGGTCTGGACTTCATCATCGAGCTGTTACCCTACAACCTGATGCGTACCTACCATCTGCAACTGGTGATTTTTTGGATCGCCACTGCCTGGGTTGCGGGCGGGCTTTTTCTTGCTCCCTGGGTGGGCGGCCATGAACCTGCCGGCCAGAAACGAGGGGCTGATCTCTTGTTCCTCGCACTTCTGGTGGTGGTTTTGGGCAGCCTGGCCGGTGAATTTCTCGGCATGAACGACTGGTTGGGCAGTCTCTGGTTCTGGTTTGGCAACCAGGGTTCGGAATACCTCGACCTGGGCCGTTTCTGGCAGCTGCTCCTGGCAGCAGGGCTGGTGTACTGGATCGTGCTCATGTTCAGGGCCCTGCGACCAGCCATTGTCAAGGGCGGTCGTGCCGGTCTGAGCGCACTCTTTTTGTATGCAGCCGTGGCTATCCCCTTGTTCTATTTGCCGGCTCTGTTCTATGGACCTGAGAGCAATTTCGCGGTTATCGACAACTGGCGTTTTTGGATCATCCACCTGTGGGTGGAAGGGTTCTTTGAACTCTTTGCCACCACCTTGGTGGCCATCATGTTCTGCTCCATGGGTATTGTCAGTACCCGTGCCGCCACCCGTATTGTCTATCTGGATGCCATCCTCTTTCTCACCGGCGGCATTATCGGCACCGGCCACCACTGGTATTTCACCGGCCAGGGTGTTGCCAACATGGCCCTGTCCGCCAGTTTTTCAGCGTTGGAGGTGGTGCCGCTCACCCTGCTCACTGTTGAGGCCTCGGGCTTTATCCATCTGCGCGACCGCAACCGGCTTGCCGATGGCTCGGATATGGCCAGCAGGCAGAAATGGGCCATTTACTTCCTTATTGCGGTGGGCGTGTGGAACTTTATCGGGGCAGGGGTATTCGGTTTTCTCATCAACATGCCGATCGTGTCCTACTTTGAAATGGGCACCATCCTGACCGCCAACCATGCCCATGCAGCCATGTTCGGCGTCTTCGGCATGCTGGCCCTGGGTGTTTTGGTCTTCTGCATGCGTGCCATGCAGAGCGATGCGGTGTGGAGCCGCAGCGAACGATTCGTGCGCATCGGTTTTTGGGGGCTGAATATCGGCCTTGCCCTGATGGTCGTTCTCGATCTTTTCCCCGGCGGAGTGATCCAGCTCTGGGATGTGCTGCAGCATGGCTACCGGCATGCGCGCAGCGAGGAGTTTTTAATGAACGGCCTGTTCCACACCATTGAATGGGTGCGCATCGTTGCTGATGTGATCTTTTTGATTTTCGGCGTGTTGCCGATGCTGCTCTTTGCCGTATTTTCTTACATGAAGAGGGACTACCCTCGCTGAGCGCTGCACACCGGGCCGGGCGATGGATATCCGGCATCAACCTTGAGGAGGATATGGTTATGAACTATGCAAGCGAAGATTTAAGAAACGAACATGATGGTATTTTGTTTGGTTTGAACATTCTGGATAAAATGGTGGCGCAGCTTGGCAGCGGCAAGGCCGTTGCCAAGGATGAATATGTGCAGATGGTGGATTTTTTGCGTCTTTTTGCCGACAAATGCCACCATGGCAAGGAGGAGGGGCTCTACTTTCCGGCCTTGGAACAGGCAGGCATTCCCAGGGAAAACGGGCCCATCGGTCAGATGCTCATCGAGCATGAAGAGGGCCGCAAGTATATTAAGCAAATGACGGAGGCCCTTGCCGGAGAACAGCTGGACAGCAAGGCATTCAGCACGGCAGCGGGAAATTATGCTACCCTTCTGCGCTCCCATATCCAGAAGGAAAATACGGTTCTGTTTTCCATGGGTGACAAAATACTGGCGCCGGACTTGCAAAAAAAGCTCTTGCAGGAGTTCGAGCATTTTGAGGAAACAGTCATGGGACCAGGTATCCATGACCAGCTTCATGCCATGCTGGACAGCTTTGAAAAGAAATACCTGCAAGGGGGCTGATCGCCACTTTGCGCTGGAAAGCAACCAGGAAGGGGAGACGGCGCTTGGCATCTGTAGTGACGCCTTCCTTCCTGTGCAACTGTTTCGCTTAACTATGTCGATTAATTTCATTCTCAGATCAACGGAAATGTACCAAGGAGGCGAGGCAAATGCGACGCAGGCGTACATCGGGTACTCCGAGAAAGATTTGCTGAAGCCGACACAGGTAAGGCTTTGATATGGAATTGGAATAAGGGGTGGGTATGAATCCTGGTCAAGAATCTTTCATTGATCTGCACCAGCTTGTTGCCGCTGTTGGCGATGCTGTTCTTGCGGTGGACAGAGAGGGAATCATTGTTTTGTGGAATCCGGCTGCAGCCCGCATCTTCGGCTTCAGTGCCGAGGAGGCCCTGGGACAATCGCTTGATATCATTATCCCGGAGCGGCTACGGCAGCGGCACAACGAAGGGTTTGCCAAAACCGTGGCCAGCGGCCAGACCCGATATGGCGAGAGCGTACTGCGAGTGCCTGCCGTGCACAAGGATGGCCGCAATCTCTCCATAGCCTTTACAGTAGCGTTTTTGCATGCGCCGGAAGAGGCGGGTGAGGCACAGACGAAGGTACAAGCCAAGGTGCAGGCCGTAGTGGCTGTTGTCCGCGATGAGACGGAAAAATGGCAGGAAGAGCGGCAACTGCACGCGCGTCTCAAGGCCTGTGAAGAGCAAAAAAGGGAATAGAGGGACTGCGGCTATGCGGGTTCAGATAAAGCGTGTATATGCCGAACCGGCCAAGGGAGATGGCCTAAGGGTGTTGGTGGATCGCATCTGGCCCAGGGGCATGACCAAGGAAAAGGCCCAGGTTGATGAGTGGGAAAAAGAACTGGCGCCCACCGCCGCACTGCGGAAGTGGTTTGGCCATGATCCTGCCAAGTGGGAAGAATTTCAGCAGCGCTATCTTGCTGAACTGGAAGACAATCCTGCAGTCCACAGCTTTCTTGCGAATCATAAGGCAAAACCTGCCCTTACCCTACTCTATGGGGCCAAGGATGAGGAGCACAACCAGGCAGTGGTGCTCAAGCGGTATTTTGAAAAGCTGCTTGCAAAAGAGCCGACTAAAGCCTAGGCGGCGCTGTTGAAGGCGCGGGCTGCAGCTCCAACTGTTATTGTTCACAAAAAAAGCGGGATGCCCGGCATCCCGCTTTGTCTTTTCCGGTGCCGCTTCTAGGTGTGAAGCCGCACTGCTTGAATTTTGATCTGGAATTGGAATTATTTGCCCATATTCTCCAAGGCAAACTCCCAGTTAATCAGCTTGTCGAGCACAGCCTTAACATAGTCGGCGCGCATATTCTGATAGTCCAGATAGTAGGCATGCTCCCACACGTCGATGGTTACCAGCGGTTTGGCATTGGTGCTCAGCGGGGTTTCGGCGTTGCCGGTTTTCGTTACTGCGAGCTTGTTGTCGCCTGTAAGGACCAGCCAGGCCCAGCCGCTGCCGAACTGTGAGGTTGCAGCAGTGTTCAGTTCTTTGATGCAGGCGGCAACATCACCAAAGGCATCTTCCATCTTCTTCTTCAACTCTGCGGGCGGTTCGCCGCCGCCGCGCTGCCGCATGCTGTTCCAGTAAAAGGTGTGATTCCAGATCTGGGCGGCATTGTTGAAAATACCGCTGTGCGCGGCCTTGCCGGCTGTGGCCTTGATGATCGCCTCAAGAGACTTACCGGCAAATTCACTCCCAGTCAGCAGTTTGTTGAGGTTGCTGACATAGCCCTGATGGTGCTTGCCGTAGTGAAAACCAATGGTCTTGGCCGAAATGACCGGCGCAAGCGCATTGTCCGGGTAGGGCAGGGCGGGCAGGGTAATGGCTTCTGCGCGGGCTGTGCCGGGGAATCCGCCCAGAGCAATCGTGGCGGCCAGGGCGGAGGATGCTGCAATGAAGGTGCGACGGTTTAAGCCTGAACCAGGTGAGCCGGGTGTGGCAGGTGTTTTGATGTCGTGCATGGGGCCTCCTCTTGGTGGGTTGACGGGTGTGGCGGAGCTTCTCAATCGTACAATCGTACAGTTGCACATGGGGAAGAAGCCTGCCTGCAACTTACAGCCAGTGCAGGCTGCGGTCAAGCATTGCCGGGACACCGCCCTGTGCAATAGGTGAAAACCCGAACACTTCCTGCCAGATGGTATCGTTTTCCATGCAGAAGTACAGGCAGGTATGTACGGCTGCTTGGCGCTGCAACTCGGCTACAATGAAGCGGTACATCTCCACCCGTTCTTCCCTGAAGTAGCGGCGTTTGCCGTCCAGGCCGTCGATAAAGGGCTGGTAGAAGAAACGGGAGCCGGGAAAGCGCGAACCTGCAATCTGCTTCAGGCTGGGCAGGTAGCGCAGTGCGCCCAGGCTGATCCAGGCAATGGCTTCTGCCGGTACTGCCGCAAAAAGGGCGCGAATGGTCTCTTGATAGCCCTCTTGCCAGCCGGGGTGGAGGATGATGGGGTCAAAGTGGAAGGCCAGGTGATAGCCCCAGGAGGCGCATAACCCGGCGGCCTCAAGGCGTTCTTTGAGTGTTGCCGTGCGCAGTTCTTCGCGCTGCATGACGGCAGGGCTGTTGAGCGACCAGGCCACGATCGTGCGGCCCCTATGGTCGAGATGCTGCAGGTTTTTGATATTGGCGCTTTTTGTTTTCAGCTCCAGCACCGCATTGTTTTGCCGGGCAATGAAGGGAACGAGTCTGGTGCTGAAATGGGTAATGTTGTCCAGGGCAAGGCTGTCGGTGAACTCACCGGTGCCGATGCGGAAGATGCGCTGTGGCTCCTGCGCGAGTTTTTCCTCCAGCTCTGCAAAAAGGTCCTCCACATTGACGAAAAAACTGAGCCAGGGATTGTTCAAGTATGACTGCAAAATACAGTAGACACAGTCCATGGGGCAGTTCATGCCGATATTGAGCACCTGGTAGTCGCAGCAGCGGTATTCCCTGGTGCCGGGGCAAGGCTTGAAAAATGCGCCCCGGTTGCGGCAGATGAGCAGATGCCGCTTGCCTGCACTGAGGTTGGCCGGATAGCTGCCGCTGATGTCGGGATAGTCTCGCTCGCCGATCACCTGCACCGGCAGGCCGCTGCGGGCGATGATCTCCTGGGTGTAGGGCAGAGCCACACAATCTTCCGCAATATGAAGCTTGCGGACAATGGCGGCTGGGTCTGGAGCCGGAGTGTACTGCATAATCATAAACAGGAGGATGTTTCAGGATCTTCGCAATGGAGTTGAGCTGGATTTTGTGCGGTCTTTTCTACGGCATACCCTGCACCATAGTTTGCGGCCAGTTTGAAGTACCGGCCGGCCTCATCGGGCCGACCATGCTTGCGGCAGCCCTGGCCGTAGATTGCGCACTTGCGGGCCAATTCGCGGCGAGCCGCTTTGTCTTGCTCCGGGCTGAACCGGCCGCTCTCGATAAGCTGGTGTAGGGCGCGGATACGGTATTGATCCATGCCCATGCGGTGGATGCTGGAGAGCTGATCCGGCCTGCCGCCATCCCTGCAGGTGAGTGCCTGTTCCAGCAGAAGAAAGGGCTCGACCCGACCGATGCGCAGCCAGAATTCGTAGTCTTCGCAGCAGGGCAGGCTTTCATCAAAATGACCGTAACGGCTGAACAGCTCTTTTCTGGCCATCACTGTAGACATGGCCACCAGGCAGGTATCCAGGCTGCGGTAGAAGATGAAACCACCCGGAGGATCCTGTCTTTTCTTTTGCATCACGCGCTCACCCCGGCGGTACCAGATTTCCCGGGTGTGGGAGATACGGTAGCCGCTTTCCCGCTCCATGGCCGCCACCTGCAGGGCGAGCTTCTCGGGCAGCCACCAGTCATCGGCATCGAGAAAGGCGATCAAATCGCCCCTGGCGTGCTTTATACCCGCATTTCTGGCTGCTGCGGCTCCTCTGTTTTCCTGACAAAGTATATGCAGCGTTATTGGGGTTGGGGCCTCTGCTTGGATGGCCTGCAACAGGGCCGGGGTGGCATCATTTGAGCCGTCATCCACCACAATCACTTCATCGCAGGCCAAGCTTTGCCGGAAAACCGAGGTCAGCGCCCGCGGCAGCAGATGTGCCCGGTTATAGGTGGGAATGATGACCGAAACCGTGCTCATAAACCCGCTGCCGGCGCGGCTTTGCGGCTCAGGCCTATGATTTTAGCTGGCGCTTCAGCCCGGAAATGCTGTATAAGACTATTTTGTCCACATTGATTTGCCTTTATTTGCCATTGCGGCCCTGTGCTGTCTCGCCCGTAATCTATTTGCCTGTTCTGTTTATACATACGACCTGTCAGCATGTTTACCGATATCCTCATCAACGCCACGACCTACGAGAACCGTATCGCCCTGATGGAGAACGGCTCGCTCAGGGAGTTCTATATTGACCGGCCGGCCCAGAAGGGCCTGATCGGCAATATCTACCTGGGCCGCGTGGTGCGGGTTTTGCCGGGCATTGATGCGGCCTTTATCGATATCGGCCTTGAGCGCACCGGCTTTTTGTACGTGGATGAGGCGGTTTACGCTCTGGCCGACAGCTACCGGCATCTGCACTCGGAATACCAGAAACAGCTTGGTCTGCCCGGTGAGTTTCCGCACGGCCTCACCATAGACAAGATCGTGCGCGAAGGACAGGAAATTTTGGTGCAAATCGCCAAGGAACCCATCGGCTCCAAGGGCGCGCGCCTGACCTGCAATATCACTCTGCCTTGCCGTAACCTGGTCTACATGCCGCTCACCGATCATATCGGCATCTCCCGCAAGATTGAGGACGAGGCCACCCGCCAGCTTTTGCGCGATCGTATCGAGGAGTTGCGGCCGCCCGGCGCGGGCTTCATCATGCGTACGGTGGCGGAAAATACCTGCAACGAGGAGCTGGAAGCGGACATGGAGTTTCTGCTTCTGCTCTGGGACGAGATCCTCGCCAAGTCGAAAAAGGCGGGAGCGCCGGACCGGATCTACAAGGATCTGGACATTATCCTGCGTACGGTGCGCGACTTCTTTACTGACAACATCAACGAGGTGGTGGCCGACAACCGCGAGGTCTACGAGCAGTTGGTGTCCTATGCCAAGAGCTTCATTCCCCACCTGGAAAACAAGATCAGCCACTATAACGACGACGTACCGCTCTTTGAGCGCTACGGCATCGAGGCGGACATCAACAGCGCCCTGGACAAAAAAGTATGGCTGCGCTCCGGCGGCTATATCGTGATTGAGCCCACCGAGGCACTCACGGTCATCGATGTCAATACCGGTCGCTACGTGCATGCCAGCGATCTGGCCGCCACCATCTTCCGCACCAATATGGAGGCCGTGCAGGAGATTGCCCGGCAGTTGCGGCTGCGCAATATCGGCGGCATCATCATTATCGATTTTATCGACATGGAGAGCGAGGAGGAGCGGCAGGAACTGAGCCGCGCCTTTGAGGAGGCCATGAGCGAGGACAAGAGCAAAATCAATATCCTCAAGCTCTCTGAATTCGGTCTGGTGCAGATGACCCGCAAACGGCTCTCCGAGAGCATCACCCAGATGATGTGCGAGCCCTGTTGCTACTGCGGCGGCGACGGCATGCTCAAATCCAGGCGCACCATCTCCCATGAAATTTTCCGCAAGATCAGCCGCGATGCCCGCAAGATCGGCGGTTCCCACGTCACCATCAAGGTCAACCCGAAAATTGCCGACATGCTCCTGCACGAAGAGACGCACAGCATCCGGCACCTTGAAATCGAGACCGGCAAGCGTTTCACCATTGTTCCGGTTCCGGAACTGCATGTCAAACGCTACGACATCAGTTGGAACCAATAAAATTTTTCTGATTAACACATACCTACAGGTTTCCCATGGCACGTCAAAGACGCCTGGGCAAAAGCTCCGGCGGCGGCTTTTTGCGCACCACTTTTTTCACTGTTTTTTTTCTGCTTGTTGCGGCGGCTCTGGCTGGGGCCTATTTCGTCTTTGAGTTTGAGCAGCCCACAGTCAACCTTGGCACGGAAATCAAAACCCTTGGCGGCAAGGTGGAACTGCCGCTCACGGCCCAGGACCGGAAAAGCGGCCTTGGCCTTATCCGCATGACCCTGACCCAGGGGGAGAAAAGCGCGGTGCTCTTTGAAAAGCGCTTTCCTCGCCAAGGCTGGATCAACAATGCCGGACCCAAGGAATTCAACGAAAAGGTGGAAATCAAGGCCAAGGAGGCTGGGTTTCAGGAAGGGCCTGCCGAACTGAGCATTACTGTGCGGGATCAGTCCCTCATGGGTTTTTTGCGCGGCAACAAGACGGAGAGCATTTTGCCGGTCACCATTGATACCACCCCGCCGGTAGTCAGCATAGTTGATCCCAGACGCTATATTCAACCCGGCGGCAGCGCGGTCATTGCCTATACCGTGTCCGAGGCTCCGGCCCGGCACGGGGTACAGATAGGCGGCACATTTTATCCGGGATTTCCCGGTAAAAAACAGGGCAGCTATCTGGCTTATTTTGCCCTACCCTGGGACGCCAAGGAGGCCGGTGCTGCTGCGGTAGTGGCCTATGACGCCGCCGGCAACGAGGCTAAGGCAGGCTTTAGCGCCGTGTTCAAGGCGGTGCGGGAGAAACGCGACACCATCACCTTAAGCGACTCCTTTTTGCAGAGCAAGATGCCTGAATTCAAGCAGTATTACCCGGAGATGAAGGGCGATCTTTTGGAGCAGTACCTCTATGTCAACGGCGAGATCCGTAAACGCAATGCCCAGACCATTGCAGAAATCTGCAGCAAGCCCGAGCCCGAACAACTCTGGAGCGACCGTTTTTTGCGCATGCCCGGGGCAGGCAGGGCAGCCTTTGCCGATCAGCGCAGCTATTTGTACCAGGGCAGAAGCGTAGATGAACAAACCCATCTTGGGGTGGATATCGCCTCTACGGCTCAGGCTGAAATCCGGGCCGCCAACCGGGGCAAGGTGGTGTTTGCGGAGTATTTGGGCATCTACGGCAATGCCGTCATCATTGACCATGGTCAGGGGCTGTTCAGCCTGTATTCACATCTGAGCAGCATCGAGACCAGTAGCGGTACGGTGGTGGAAAAAAATCAGCGCATTGGCCGCTCCGGCGTCAGCGGCATGGCGGGCGGGGATCACCTCCACTTTTCCATGCTGATTCACGGCGTCTTTGTCACCCCTGTGCAGTGGTGGGATCAGCACTGGATCGATGTCAATATCAAGGCCGCTGTGAATGGATAACTCCTCCTGGCAAGATCCGGCCGGGCGCATCAAGCGTCCGCCCTTCCTGCTCTACAGCTATATTGCCGCAGAGCTGCTGGCCCCTTTCTTTGCCAGCTTCATCATCCTCTACGGCATTTTTTTTCTGGTTCAGCTCATCCCCCTTTTGGAGGTGGTGCTGGCGCTGCGCATTGGGCTGGCTGATTTCATCCGCATCAGCTCCTACCTCTTCCCCCACATGCTGCTCTATATCATCCCCATGGCCAGCATGGCCGGGGTGATCATAGGGATTTCCCGCCTGGCCAATGACCGGGAAATCCTCGCCTTCAAGGCCTGCGGCGTCAGCCTCAGGCAGATGCTGCCGCCCATCTTGATTGTCAGCGCTGTCATTGCCACGGTGACCGGTTATTTTTCCGTGCGTCTCATTCCTCTGGGCGAACAGGGCATGAAGCAGCTTATGTTTCAATTGGCCAAGGAAAAGATCGACAAGGGCCTCAAGGAAAAGGAATTTACCGAAGCCCTGGGCGATCTGGTCGTTTATGTGGATGATATTGACGAAAACCAGGAGTGGCACGGGGTGTATGTGTCGGATATGCGTGGCCGTCTGCAGCCGCTCATCACCATGGCCAAGTCCGGTCGTTTGAGTTCCGATGTGGAGCGCATGCAGGTGGTGGTGGTGCTGGAAGACGGCACCCTGCACAATGTGGACGACCAGGACAACCAGGTGCTGCGCTTCAAGCGCTACCAACTGCAAATCCCGTTGCGCCCGCCCGGCGGAGAGGATGTGGGCAAACTCAGCCGCGGCTCCATGTCGCAGGCGCAACTGGTGGCCGCAGCCAAGGAAGTGGGCCGACGCAGCAAGGAAGGCCTGGGCTACCGTTCGGAATATCATCACCGGCTGAGCATGCCGGTAGGCTGCTTTATTTTGAGCATGATCGGTCTGCCGCTGGGGCTGCAGGCCGGGCCGGGCCGGAGGGCCATAGGCGTGCCCCTGGGGCTTGCGGTCTTTGTGGGCTACTATATCACCTTTACCGTGACCAGGGTTTTGAGTGAGGAAGGCAAGTTGCCGCTTGTTTTCGGCATGTGGCTGCCCAATCTCCTCTTTCTGATCTTTGCCCTGTACTTTTTATACAGGGTGGATCAAGAAAGGCCGCTTCTGCCGGAGCGTCTCCATGCGGCCATGCTGGCCCGCTATGACCGTTTTATCCGGCCGGTGGTGCGCGAAGTCAAAGCCAGGATCGTTACGCTCTTTTTCAAACTCTTGGGTCGCAGGACGAAAAACGTGGGCGGTCTGGAGTCGGGCGAGGGCCTCTTCATCCATGCCAATGTGCATACGCGCACCTTTCATTTCCCCGAATGCGCGCAGTACAACTCACCCCAGTGCCGCATCGAGTTCAAGGATGTCAAGGTAGCCCGGGAAGCGGGTTTTCGTCCCTGCGGCTTCTGCGCCACGCTCTTGGATGAAGATAAGAGATAGTTTGAGTTATTCGCTCTCTTTGGCGTATGCCCGATATTTCTCGACAAAACCAGTGGGGTTGTAACTGAGCTTGGCCTTGCGCAGCCCCTCGATACCCAGATCTTGCTCCCGGTTGATGGTTGCGTAGCTCTCGGGCAAGACCGAGGCAAAGGACTGATTGATGAACTGGTACAGACCCTTGTAACCAGGGGCCGCCTTCTCGAAATGGATGGCGAAACTGCCGCCCCCTCCGAGTTCCTCGCCCAGCACATAAGCGACCGGGTCCTTTTCCACAAAATAGAGCCCGCCGCAGAGCTGCAGCTCCTCCATGCGCAGCAGCGCCTCCTTGGCAGCCAGATAGTCCGCACCCCTGGCCTGCTTTCCCTGCCAGGCATCCAGAACCGCAATGGCCTGGGGCACGTATTCCTCTGTGAGCGGCTGGGCCGTGTAGTCATGGCTGCTGACAAAGGCCTTCACCAGGTTGCGTTTTTTGTGGAACTGTCTGCCCGCAAGTTCCGCCAGATCGTGGCGCAGGTAGAGGTAGTCAAAATTATCCCGGTCTTCCCGCACCGAATAACCCTGTTCTTCAAGTATTGTTTTTTGGCTCGCCGAAACGCACTTCATCATGCTCTGGTCATGGAAAAGCTGTTCCAACAGGACTGTTTCAGGCAGGCCAAAGGGGAGCATGAAAAAGCTCTGCTCCTGGTTCCGGCCCAAGATGGCGATGGTTGCGTCAGCCAGGCGCGTCAGGCGGTAGTTATGCGTATTTCTGAATAGATAGATATTGGCAAAGGTGTGTTCTGAAATACCGCTTTGCACCTGTTGAAAAAGCGGGTGTAACAAGGGGCGCAGTTCAAGGATGACAGGTGTTGAGTCGGGATAGGATGCAAGCATGGGTACTAAAAGAAAAAAGGGTGATCACTAGGCCGATCTGTAGGTGCAACAGGGCCGCAAAACATCAGCCTGGGTTTTTGTCGGGCTGCTGTTGCATCCGGCGTGACGAAGATCTGGTAGAGACGGTATTTTTTCAGCTCAGGATCCGAGCACCTTGCGGGTGATCATCTCTTGGGTGGCGTGATCCGGTTCCGGCTTTTTCCAACTGATGAACTGCCGCGCTACACGGGTGAATGCGCCCTGGTCTTCCTGACACTGCTCGCAGATGGACTGGGCGTTGTCCCGGTACATGATGATCTTGCTGGCCGGTTCTCCGTGGACATCGACCGCTGCCATCTTTTTGCAGCCGCAATCCAGGCGGATAACCGCTACCCCAACTCCATCCGGGCTGCCTTCAAGGATGCCTTCAATCATGGCCTGTTCGCTCTTCTCGACATCAGGCCAGCCAAAGTTCTTGCTTTTTGTTGCCATTTTTACCTGTAGTAGCGTGGGTTGTGAATGTCCGGTTTTGACTGTAACCGTTTATCTTAATAGGGTCGTTCCGCGCGCCTGTCAAACAGGCACCCAAAAAACATACCAGTTTCTACCCGATCCGTCAGGCATGTCGGACTGAGGTTTTCAATCTACCATGTCCATGCCGGAGCGGCTGTCGGCCGGGCTATGAAACGCTTGATTCATTTGACAGCTTCCGCAAGCATTCCTATTATACCCACATGATTCGAGTCCGGAGTCCACTTGGCCGGACTCTGCGCACTGCTTGTACATGCTTGTAAAGGGAGATAGCAATGAAAAAACTGGTATACGGCTGTATTGGTCTTTTTTTGGTGAGTCTGGCGGCCACAGGCTGTTCCAGCGACGGCCGCAGTGCCGGCCTGGGTGCGCTCGGCGGCGCAGCAGCGGGTGTGGGTGGTTATGAGTATAATGCCCACCGGGAAAAGAAAAAGCTGGAAGATGATCTTCGCTCCGGCAAGATTGATCAGCGGGAGTATGAGATTCGTCGCGATCAACTGGAAAGAGGCTCCATTTTCCGTTAAGCTTTTGCCCTGACGAAGAGTCACCTTGATACAGCGCCATTCCTGTTCAGCGGATGGCGCTTTTTTTATGCGGGGCTGCCCCGGTCTCGTTTCTTCTTTGCCCGTCAAATACATTTATGGATACAACAGCGCTCGAACCGGCGGAAAGCCGGAATGTCCACGGCATAACTGTGTCTGAGGCCCTGACTGCTCAAAACAGCGGTGAAAAGGGTCTTTCTCCTGCTGATGCTGCGGACCGTTTGCAAAAATACGGCGCCAACTTGATCGTCAGGAAAAAGCAGGCCAGTCCGCTCATTATTCTCTGGCGGCAGATCAATAACCCGCTCATCTGGGTGCTCTTGGTTTCCGGCACTCTGGCCATTATGCTGGGCAAGTTCACCGATGGCCTGGTGGTGCTGGCAGTGGTGGTGATCAATGCCATTATCGGTTTTGTGCAGGAATTCAGGGCGGAAAAGGCCATTTCCGCGCTCTCCGAGATGGTGCCGCAAAATGCCACGGTGGTACGTAACGGCAAGAATGTCACCATCGCAGCCTCTGAGCTGGTGCCCGGCGATGTAGTGCTCCTGGCCGCCGGTGACAGCGTACCCGCAGATATGCGCCTCTTGCAGGTGAAAAATCTGCGCATCGAGGAGGCGGCCCTTACCGGCGAATCCGTGGCAGTCGGTAAGGACACGGAGGCGGTGGCGCTTGACGCGCCCCTGGGAGACCGGCGCTGCATGGCCTACAGCGGCACCCTGGTTACCTCGGGCACGGGCAAGGGGTTGATTGCCGCTACCGGCATGCAGACCGAACTGGGCCGCATTTCCGATCTGCTCGACAATGCGGTGGATCTGGCCACACCCCTGACGCTGAAACTGCAGGAAATCACCAAGTATATCACCATTGCAGTGCTTTTGATTTCGGCAGTCATCCTGGCCGTGGGCGTAAAAAGGGCGCTTGCCGAAGGTATTGCTCTGGGCATGGCCCTGAAGGATACGCTTATCTTTGCCATTGCCCTGGCCGTGGGGGCCATCCCCGAAGGCCTGCCCGCAGTGGTCACCATTGCGCTAGCCATTGGCGTACAGCGCATGGCCAGGAGAAAGGCCATCATCCGCAAACTGCCCGCAGTAGAAACCCTGGGCAGCACCACAGTCATTTGCTCCGACAAGACCGGCACCCTGACTCGCAATGAGATGATGGTCACCGAACTGTACACGCCCGAGCACCAGATACAGGTGAGCGGCAGCGGTTATGAGCCGGTGGGCGAGTTTACAGAAGGCGAGGGTAGGCTTGAGGAATTACCTGAAGATATACGCCTGCTCTTGGAAAGTGCCGCTCTGTGCAACGATGCCGGCCTGCTGGAGGAAGAGGGCCGCTGGGTGATCAATGGCGACCCGACCGAGGCCGCACTGATTGTGGCTGCCATCAAGGCTGGTTTTTCCGTGGAACAACTGCAGCAGGAGCAGCCGCGCACGGACGAAATTCCCTTTGCCTCTGAAAACAAGTATATGGCCACCCAGCATGGCGGCGAGGCAGCGCGCATCGTGGTCAAAGGCGCGCCCGAGGTAATTCTGCAGCGCTGCAGCCTAGGTGATGAGGAAGCCCTGGAGCGTATCAAGGCCGCTGTGCGCCGCATGGGCGAGCAGGGCATTCGTGTGCTGGCGGTGGCAAGCAAGTCTGCCGGCCCAGCGGGCCGGGAACTGACCGAGGAAGACGTGCAGGACGGACTCAGCTTCATTGGTCTGATCGGCATGATCGATCCGCCCAGGGCCGAGTCCATCGAGGCGATCAAGCGCTGCCATCAGGCAGGCATCCAGGTGAAGATGATCACCGGAGACCACCGCACCACGGCCTTTTCCATCGGCAAAGAGCTTGGGCTGGCCAAGGATGGCGATATTGCCTATACCGGGGCCGAACTTGCCGCCATGAGCGATGAGGAGCTGTGGGAAAACGCAGAGAAGAGCAATATCTTTGCCCGGGTTGCGCCGGAACATAAACTGCGCCTGGTCACCACCCTGCAGCAGCGCGGCCATATCGTGGCCATGACCGGCGACGGGGTCAACGATGCGCCCGCGCTCAAACAGGCCAATATCGGTACAGCCATGGGCATCACCGGCACTGCCGTATCCAAGGATGCCTCAGACATTGTTCTGGCCGACGACAACTTTGCCAGTATCAGCGCAGCGGCTGAGGAAGGGCGGCGGGTCTACGACAACCTGATCAAGTCTTTGGCCTTTTTGTTGCCGACCAACCTTGGCTTGGCCTTTATCCTCATCTACGGCATTATTTTCTTCCCCTTTGATCCCGAAACCAAGGCCCTGCTTTTGCCCATGCAACCGGCGCAGTTGCTGTGGATCAACCTGGTGGCCGCCGTTACCCTGGCCTTGCCGCTGGCCTTTGAGGCCAAGGAGTCGGACATCATGAACCGGCCGCCAAGGCGGCCGAGCGCGCCGCTCTTCAGCGCCTTTGTGGTCTTCCGGGTGGTGCTGGTCTCCATCCTGATGACGGTCGGCACGATCGCGCTCTTCAGCGTGGAGTACTTTGGCGCCGTCAAGGCCGGGGTAGGGGAGGGCATTGCCCTGAAAGAGGCGCAGACCATGGCAGTGACCTTTGTCATCATGTTTCAGATCTTCTATATGATTCACTGCCGTTCATTGAAAGATAACCTGCTTACCATCGGCCTGTTTAGTAACCCCACCGTGTTTGCGGGCATTGGCGGGATTCTGGTGCTGCACCTGTTTTTTGTTTACTGGCCGCTTATGCAGCAGATCTTCGGCACCACCGCCCTGAGCCCGGCTGATTTCGGGGTGGCGGCAGCGGCTGGTTTTGTCATCTTCCCGCTGGTATCACTGGAAAAATGGGTCAGGAATCGGATGAAGGCAGAATGATAACAGCTTCGTTCTCTTTTCAGACAAATGTAAAGGTATCAAAGCGGCAAGGCAAATGCGACGCAGGTGTACGTAGATGGGGTACGTCCTGCGGGCATTTGCTGAAGCCGGTACTGAGGGCGCTTCGGCTTTTTTGAGGCTTTGCTCTGGAATTGGGATTACTGCATGCCCAGGCTGAACATGGCCTCCAGATCATGTCGGGAGTAGGCTTTGAAGGCAAGCATGGTCTCTGTGGCGCGGATGCCGTCGAGCGCGGGCATGCGCTTGGTCACCAGGTCGGCCAGGTCATCATTGTTGGGAACGCGCACAATCGCCACCAGATCATACTTGCCGCTGACCGAGTACACTTCACTGATACCGCTGATTTCCTGAAGTTTTTGCGCTGTATCGTTGATGGCGCTTCGCTCCAGTTGCATAAGGATAAAGGCTGTAACCATAGTGGACTCCTTTTTCAAAACTGTTAAAAGGCCGAAAAGCCTGGAATAAGACGATAAAAAAAGGCAGGCACCGGAAGATGCCTGCCTGCCGCCCGAAAAGAGGCGTGAATCACTCGTAGGTGATGCAGCCTGCCGGGCAGGAGGCGATGGCATCGTCGATGCACTTTTCGTCGCCGCCTTCGGGTTTGATAACTATGGCCTTCACTTCATCACTATCAAATTCAAAGATATCCGGGCACAATTCAACACAGGCTTCACAACCCATACATTCATCCCGGTCGATTTCTACTTGCTTTGCCATGCTCTTGGTCTCCTTTATGATAAAACATTGTCGGCTTCTGCCTGTCAGCAGCCTTTACCCGCCAAACATACCCAAAATTGCAGTGCCATGCCACCTTTTAGTGGCTGGGGATTCGCCTTATAATTTCGCTTTTTTCAGGTCAATGGTGAGCTTGAATTCGGAGGAATCCCCGCCAGGGCTCACCGTGAAGCCCAGCTTTTTTCCAAGCGCCAGCATGTGCTGATTTTCCGCCAGCACCGTGCCCCAGACCACCTCCATGCCGCGTTCCTGCGCGATTTCAAGACACTGCAGAAGCAGTTTCGCGCCCACGCCCTTACCCTGCCAGGGGTCACCCACCAGAACAGAGAACTCGCCCCTGCGGCCATCCGGCTCGCCGGCAATGTGGGCCACGCCCAGCATGCGTTCATCGCCTTCACGGTCTTCCAGACCGACAAAGGATATTTCCCGGTCATAGTCGATCTGGGTAAAGCGGGCGAGCGCCTCGGGCGTCAGCGATTTCACCACACTGAAGAAACGGTAGTAGATGCTGGTGGGCGTAAGCGTATCGAAGAGGGCGGTAAAGAGCGGCGCATCCTCGGGCTTAACCGGGCGGATAAAGAGCGGCAACTGCATATCCGTGAAGTCGTGCCGCTCCAGGTGCTGGGGATAGGGGCTGATCACCAGGTGCGGCGAAGTGTCCTCGTCTCTTGGGGCCAGGCGGATGCGGGCATCCAGCACGATCGGCCGCCCCTGCTGCAGGGCAATGGGGTTCATGTCCAGTTCGACTATTTCAGGAAAATCGATCACCAACTGGGAGAGCCGCATCAAGAGTTCTTCCAGCTCATCCAGTCTGGCCGCCGGTTCTTCGGCCTCTTCCAGAAAACTCATGATGCGGGTTTCTTCCATCATGCGGCGGGCCAAAAGACGGTTCAGGGGCGGCAGGCCAATGGCCCTGTCGTGCAGCAGTTCGGTCAGCACGCCGCCCGCGCCGAAGAGCAGCACCGAACCAAAGGCCGCATCCCTTTTGCACCCCATCAAGAGTTCCAGCCCGTCTGTTGTAATATGCGACTGCACGGTAACCCCAAGGATGCGGGCCTCGGGAGACTGCCGCTGCACGATCTCCATGATTTTAGTGTAGGCCGCAGTCAGTTCTTCTTCGCCGTGCAGATTGAGCGCCACCCCGCCTGCCTTTGATTTGTGGGTGATATCCGGGGAAACAAGCTTCAGCACCCAGGGCGAGGGCAATTTTCGGGCAAGATCAAGCGCTTCTTCAAGGTCGGCGGCAAAATGAGTCTCATTGACCGGAACGCCGTAGGAGGCCAGAATGCGCTTGCTGTCATACTCGCTGAGCATGCTTGCCTCATAGTCAAAGCACTCGTAAATGGTGCGGAAGGCAAGGTCGCGGTTGAACTCCAGTTCGGTGGCGAGCTTGGGCGGCACCTGGGTGAGCATCTCAAGGTTGTTTGCGTATTCCACCAGATACATAAAGGCGCGTACTGCCCGTTCCGGGGTTTCATAGGTGGGAATATTGGCGTGGTTGAGGATGTTGACTCCTTCCTCGACCTCATCACCACCCATGAAGGAGACGAAAATCGGGATGCGTTTGCGCCGGGTGAGGCTGACCAGATCCCGTGCCACTTCCTCCGGCGAGGTAATGACCTGGGGCACCATGATGACCAGCAGGCTGTCAAAGGCGTTGCCGGCCAGGCAAATTTCCACGGCCCGGTGGAAATGCTCCAGCGTGGCGGTGCCGCGGATATCGATGGGGTTGCTGTGGCTCCAGTATTCGGGCAGGCCGGCGTTGAGTTCCTGCAAAACCTCTTCCGGCAGGGGGGCCGGTTGCAGGCCGTATTCGGCCAGGGCATCGGCAGCCATGACGCCGGGGCCGCCGCCATTGGTGATGATGGCAAGCCTGGTGCCGGTCGGCCTGGGCTGCTTGGCCAAAAGCTCGGCACAGTCAAAGAGCCTGGCCAGGGTGGGCACCCGCACAATGCCCGCCCGCTTGAAAGCGGCGTCGTAGACCGCATCCACACCCACCATGGCGCCGGTGTGGGTGCTTGCCGCTTTGGCTCCGGCTTCGCTCTTACCGGTCTTGAGGACGATAATCGGCTTGATGCGCGCCACTGCCCGGGCCGCGCTCATGAATCTGCGCGGATCGTTCAAACTCTCCATGTAGAGCAGGATGGCCCGTACCGAACCGATGCTGCCCAGGTAGTCGATGAGGTCGCCAAAGTTGACATCCAGCATGGAGCCGACACCGATAAAGTGGCTAAAACCTATTTGGTCGTGTGTGGCCCGGTCTAAAATGGCGGCGCAGATAGCGCCGCTCTGCGAGATCACAGCCAGGTTTCCCCTGGCCGGTATTTTGGTTGCCAGGCTTGCGTTGAGCTTTTTATCCGGCCGGATGATGCCCATGCAGTTCGGGCCGATAATGCGCAAATCCGAGCCCTCGGCCGCAATACGGATCTGTTCCTCGACATAGGAGCCCCAGTTGCCCAGCTCCCGGCCGCCCGAGGAGATGATGACCACACCCTTGGTGCGGGCCTGCACACATTCGCGGATGACCCCCGGCACTGTGGCAATGGGGGTGGCGATCACCGCCATATCCACCGGATCTGCGGCTGTTTCGGTAATGCTTTTCAGGCAGGGCAGGCCGTGCAGGCTTTCATATTTTGGATTTACCGGCACTACTCTGCCGCTGTATCCGCCTTGGATGAGTTGTTCCAGCAACCCCCAGCCGACACTGCCTTCCCGGCCGCTGGCTCCGATTATGGCGATACCGGCCGGATTGAAAAAGTTATCCATGGCTGTCCCCAGGGTTGTCGTTAAATAAATGGGTATAGGAAGGGCTGCGCCAAGGTACGGCTGCAGACAGGCGCGACAAGGCACATACTCAGGGAATAATACCGGGAGGATACCTTGTTTTCCTTGTGAGACAAAGGGAAAAGGCTGTGTTGCCGGCTTCTTGCCCCGGGGTCCGTTCTAGATGTCTTGGTGGCCGAATTGCCGGCAAAAGCTATCTTTTTTTATGTTGATTTCGCCCCTGCCTCGGAACCCGGAATGTGGTGGGCAGCGGCAGCGTCTAAACCCCGCGTTTTTCTCCCGGCCAGAGCAGGGTGTGCAGTTGTATTTGCAGGCGGGCAGGAGCCTGGTGGCTCAGCATGAGTTCGGCCAGTTTCTGGGGTGGAAACTGCGGTTGCAGCGGAGAAAAAAGAATGGGCAAGAGGCCCTGCAGCTGATGTTGGTGGATAAAGTCCAGGGCCCAGTGAAAATCCTGTACATCACTGAGGACAAACTTGAGTTCGTCCCGGCTACCCTTGCCCGCGCGCCTGCGCAGCAACTCCAGGTTGGCGCTGTGCCGGTGAGCGGCCATGCCCGAGCCGGGGCATTTGACATCAAGGATTACTCCTACCTCAAACGGCACCTGGTCAATGGCAATACTGCCGTTACTTTCCAAGAGCACCTCCATGCCGCCGGCGAGTAAGGCCCGCATAAGAGGATAGACCGCCTCTTGCTGCAGGGGTTCGCCTCCGGTCAGCTCCACCAGTTTACAGCCATGGCCCAGGGCCCAGTCGCAGAGTTTAGCTACGCTATAGGCCGTGCCGGGTTCTGTCCAGGTGTAGGCCGCGTCACAGTAGGAACAGCGCAGCCTGCAGCCGCTCAGGCGAATGAACAGACAGGGCAGCCCGGCGCGGGTGGATTCTCCCTGGATGGAGTAGAACAGCTCACTGACCTGGAGTACGTCGCCCCTGTGTTCTATGTGCTTCGGATGCACGGATTCAGTCACCGTAGTAGATCACGCCGGAGCTCTCTGTTTCCCGCACTTCCACCGCATAGAGGCTATAGCGATCCGAGCTGAGCGGCTCTCGCAGCGACTGAAAGATGAACATGGCGATATGCTCAGAGGAGGGGTTTTTGTCCTGAAAAGCGGGATGTTCGTTGAGATCGCGGTGGTCAAGCTCGTCCAGCAAGGTGTTGACTTTTTTCTTCAACTCCTTGAAATCAATACCCATGCCCAGGTGGTCCAATTTCCGTGCTCGTACCGTCACCTTCACCTTCCAGTTGTGGCCGTGCGGGTTTTCGCAGTTGCCGGGATAGGCCCGCAGATGGTGACCGCCGGAAAAATGGGTTTTTACAAAGATATCCATGTACTACTCCTGCAAAAGAAAATGATTCAGAGACAGCTCCGGGCATGCCGCCAGGGCGCAAAGAGACTATTTGGCGATTGCAACCAACATATTGCCAATGGTAAACATAACTGATGAGCTGTCGAGATCCCCTTTTTATTCCGTTCCAGATCAAAGAAGATATCAAGGAGGCGAGGCAAATGCGACACAGGCGTACATACAGGTACGTCCTACGAGCATTTGCTGGAGCCGACACAGATAGGGCTTTGATATGGAAATGGAATTATTCTGTCTGCCGCAGGCGCGTGTGATGCAGCGCGAGTGCAACGGTAATCCCCGTCCCGAGGTGGTTGGTTGCGGTACTGATCCTGCAAAGAGCAGTGCAGACAGCCTGTTTAACGGCAGGCTCATCTGTTATCAGCCCAGGTGCGGCTACCGCTTTTCAGTGGATGCGGTGCTCTTGGCCCACTTTGTCAAACCCCGGCAGGGCTGGCGTGTGCTGGATCTGGGCAGCGGCTGCGGCATCATTGCCCTAATTCTTGCCTACCGTTTCCCTGACTGTAGCCTGGTGGCCGTAGAAAATCAGCCCATTCCAGCCGCGCTTGCCCGCCGCAATGTCGGGGCCAACGGCTTTACGGCGAGGATCCAGGTGCTTGCGGAAGATGTGCGACGTTTGCGCAGTGTACTCTCTCCGGAATCCTTTGACTGCGTTCTCTGCAACCCCCCTTATTTCAATCAAGGAAGGGGGCGTCTCAGCCGGGAGGAGCAGGCGGCCATGGCCCGCCACGATCTGAGCGGCAAACTTACTGATTTTATCCGGGCTGCGGCCTTTGCAGTCAAAAACCGGGGCAGGGTGGCCTTCATCTTCCCTGCATCGAGCCAGGCCCGGCTGCAGCAGGAACTGCTTGCCTTTCGCTTGACACCCAAGCGCTTGCAGGTGGTCTACAGCTATCCTGCGGCAAGAAATGCCGCCCTGGTTCTGGTCGAGGCCATGAAAAACGGCGGCGAGGGCTGCGCGGTCATGCCGCCCATGTATCTCTACGATCAGCCTGGAGGCAGCTACAGTCCGGCCCTGCAGGCCATGTATCAAGAAAATCAGGATGAGCAGGGAGAAGGTCAGGCAAATCCTGAAGAAGACCGGAAAAACCTGGAGGAGCGATGCTGGCCACAGTCCTGAGCGCGACCCTGGCCGGAGTTGAGGCCCGGATAGTCCAGGTGGAGGTGGATCTGGCCCAGGGACTGCCCTCCTTTGCCACCGTTGGCCTCGCCGAAGGCGCGGTGCGCGAGGCCAAGGATAGGGTGCGGGCCGCTATCAAAAACTCCGGCTATGAATTCCCCCTGCGCCGCATTACCGTTAATCTTGCCCCTGCAGCGGTACGGAAAGAGGGCACCGGCTATGACCTGCCCATAGCCCTGGGCATTTTGGCTGCGGCTGGTTTGCTTACAGAAGAGGCCCTGGCCGGCACCATGATCTGCGGCGAACTCTCCCTTGACGGTGCGGTCAAACCACTGCCGGGTGTGCTGCCCATGGTGCTGGCCGCGCGTGACCATGGCTGCCTCCGGGTGCTGGTACCGACGGGGAATGCCGGCGAGGCGGGCCTGGTAAAGGGCCTCTCTGTGTATGGAGTGGGGCGGCTGGAGCAGGCGCTGGAGTTTCTCGCTGAACGTGAGGCAATCCCCCCGCAAGAGACGGATGTGGACGCGGTTTTTGCCGGCTGTCAGGCGGAGCAGCCGGATTTTGCCGAGGTGCACGGTCAGGAAGCGGTCAAGCGCGCCTTTGAAATCGCCGCTGCCGGTGGGCATAACCTGCTTTTGAGCGGAGTGCCGGGTGCAGGCAAAACCATGATGGCCCGGCGACTACCTTCCATCCTGCCGGCGCTCAGCCTGGAAGAGGCCTACGAAACCAGCAAGGTCTACTCCTGCGCAGGTCTGCTTGCGGCAGATGCGCCGCTTATCACCAATCGTCCCTTTCGTTCGCCCCATCACACGGTTTCCGATGCAGGCCTCATCGGCGGCGGCCATATTCCCCGGCCCGGCGAGGTCTCCCTTGCCCACAACGGGGTGCTTTTTCTGGATGAACTCACTGAATTCAAGAAACAGGTGCTGGAGGTGTTGCGCCAACCGCTGGAAGATGGGGCCGTAACCATTGCCCGGGCCTCTTCTTCTTTGCGTTTCCCCGCCCGCTTTATGCTGATAGCGGCTATGAACCCCTGTCCCTGCGGTTATTTCGGTGATGCTCTCCGCGCCTGTACCTGCACGCCCCAGCAGGTGCAGCGCTACCGCAGCAGGCTCTCCGGGCCGCTTCTGGATCGCATCGACATCCATATGGAAGCGCCGCCCGTGCCGGTGAAGGAACTGCTGGCCCGGCCTGCGGGAGAACCGTCCGCCGCGATCCGCGCCCGGGTTCAAGCCGCGCGCCTCATCCAGAGTGAGCGTTTCAAGGGGCAAAAGAACCTGTACTGCAATGCCCAGATGGGAACCAGGGAAGTGCGGCGCTACTGCCCACTGGATGCGACCTGTGCCCACCTCCTTGGTCAGGCCATCAACCGGCTTGGCCTTTCGACCAGGGCCTACCACCGCATTGTCAAGATTGCCCGTACTATTGCCGACCTGGAGGCAGCGCCCACGCTGAGTGAACACCATGTAGCCGAGGCTGTGCAGTACCGCCGCATGCAATATGAAAGCTGACTCGTTTTTTTTCCGCCTTTCCCATCTTTCTCGCATATTGCGTCCTGCGCGTATTTTCGGGAGCAGGGCCGCACAGCCTGCCATACAAAGCTCAGACACGGATACAGGACAAGACGCCCCAGGCCGCCTCTGCGGCCGGAGCCCGGAACTGCGCCAGTTTTTCTTGCGTTTGGCCGCCTTCATCCCCTTTTCCCTGACCCTGCTCTTCATTGCCGTACTGATCTGCGAGCAGATCAACCTGACCATCCACCGTCGTCATCTCGCGCCGGTTACTGCCGGCTTGGCCGAGGATATCAATACCCATATCCTGTCTTTCTACCGCAATGCCGCAGTCAAGATAACCGAGCAGGATCTGGTGCGGGCGGTGAGTATGGGCAGACTCGACCACAACGAACTCGACATCCTCAACCGGGGTTTGGACAACACCCGCAAGGTGCTCTATGCGGATCTGGTCTATGTGCTGGATACAAACGGCACGGTGATCGCCGGTTCAAAGGGGCCGCATGGCCGGCAACACAGTGGTGCGCACTATGCTGCCGAACCATATTTTATCACCGCCATTGCAGGCGGTACCGGACAATATCCGGGCATTGACGATGTCGGTGGGGATAAAGGGATATATTTCAGCGCGCCGGTATACGTCAACGAGCATGCAGGCATTCAGGGCGTGGTGGTGGTAAAATTTCCCTACGAAGGTCTGCGGCGCATGCTTCTTTCCCTGCGCAACGAGGTGCACAGCCTGGTGGTTTCCCCAGATGGCCATGTTTTTGCCGCCAGTGATGAACAGTGGGAAAAAGCAGAGGCCTGGCCGCAGCGCCGGCTCTATCAAGAGGCAATTACAGACGGTGTGCAGACTGGGGAAGCGCCGATCATGTCGCTGCCTTCCGCTCTCATGCACTTGGTATTCAACCATGGTCAGGCCGGAATGCTCCTTGATTGGGGCTCCCTTAACATGACCGGCTGGCGGGCGGTTACCCTGGAAGAGGTGCACTATCCGTGGATGGCGGTGCTCTTGAGTTGTACCTTGGTTCTGGCCCTGGGGCTCTTGCTGGGCATTATAGCCTGGCACGACTACCGTGAACAGAAAATGGCCAAAGCACTCGCCAGACAGGAACAGGCCGGTCGCGCCGCCGAACTGGCTAGGCTTGCCTCGGCCCGCGAAATAGAGACCATATTCCGGGCCAGCCTGGTGGGAATTGTCCTGATCCGCGCCAGAAAAATTGTGAACGTGAACGACTGCATGTGCGAGACTTTCGGCTATAGCCGCGAAGAGATGCTTGCGCCGGTGCCGCCCTTGCTCTTTGCCGGCCGTTCGGCCATGCGTGATTTTGCCCGGCGCTACCTGCGCCTGATGATGGAGAGCAGCATCCAGCAGGTAGAGTACAATTTGCTGAAGAAGGATGGCACACTCATTGCCTGCAGCTTGAGCGGCAAGGCCATAAATCCGGAGTATCCAGCCGAAGGTTCAGTATGGGTGATTGAGGATATCAGTGCGCGCAAGGCAGCGGAAAAGGAGCTGGAACTGGCCAAGGAAGAGGCCGAGGCGGCCAATATGGCCAAGAACACCTTTTTGGCCAATGTCAGCCACGAGATCCGCACACCCATGAACGGGATTCTCGGCATCTCCCAGTTGCTGCTGGACAGCGCGTCAACCTTGCCCCAGGAGCAGCGCGACTATCTGGCCTTTATCCAGCGTTCAGCCCGC
Source organism: bacterium (assembly GCA_030538155.1). GTDB lineage: Bacteria > Desulfobacterota > Desulfobulbia > Desulfobulbales > Desulfobulbaceae > Desulfobulbus. The sequence continues at coordinate 19,351 of JAUNUN010000022.1, read as the reverse complement.
CGCCTGATGACGCTTTTAAACGGCATCCTCGACTTTTCCAGGCTGGAGGCCGGTCGTATGGAACTCGAAGAGGAGGTATACTCCCTGCGCACCATGTTGGCCGATGTGCTGATTCCCATGGAAATGCGGGCACAGAGGCAGGGACTCTTGTTGCACTGCAGCGTGCAGGAAGACATTCCCGACCGGCTCTACGGTGATGCCGGCAAATTCATGCAGGTGCTGACCAACCTGCTCGACAACAGCCTCAAATTCACCCGTTTGGGCGAACTGCGCCTGAGCCTGACGCTTGCCGACGATTCAGGTTCGGGTAAAAAGCAGTTGCGTTGTACGCTGGCCGATACCGGTATAGGTATTCCCATCAACCAGCAGGCCACGATTTTTGACTCCTTTACCCAGGTAGACGCTTCCCATTCCCGTCTCGCAGGCGGAAGCGGGCTTGGCCTGGCCATTACCAAGGCCCTGGTGGAGCAGATGGGCGGTTCCATTTTTGTGGACAGCACCCTCGGGCTCGGCAGTTGCTTCACCTTTATGCTCCCTCTGCAGGTTGCCCCGGCCGGCCAAGTGGTTCAGGCGGATCAGGCAGAGACACGGCCACAAACTGTGCCTGCGCCTGCACCATCCGCCGCAAGTCGCGGCCTTTCCGTTTTAGTGGCGGAAGACGAACAGATCAATCAGGTGCTGATTCGAGCCCTTCTTATGAAAGCGGGCTACCAAGTGACTTTGGCGGCTAATGGCAGGGAAGCGCTTCAGGCCTGGCATCAGGGCAGTTTTGCCGGTGTGCTTCTGGACATACAGATGCCGGAGATAGATGGTTACCAAGTGCTTAAGGGCATCCGCAAAAGCGGGACAAACGGCGAGCTTGTACCGGTTCTGGCTATGACCGCGCACGCCGGGCCGGAGGATGAGAAGAGATGCCTTGAAGCGGGTATGGACGCCTATATCACCAAACCCATCGACGGCCCAGCCCTGCTGGCAGTGCTTAACCGTTTGCTGACTCCGGTTCCAGAGCAAGGTACCTAATCAAGGCGTATGAGGCCGGCGCAGAGAGCGCTTTTTTTTTATATGTAACTAAAATTACGATGATTTTTTAAATAATTGAACCATCTCCGTGAGGCTGTATGGCATCCCATAAACGCATGCTACTCGTTGTTCTCCTGCTCCTTGCGGCCCTGCCCGCGTACTGGCTGGGCCGGGATCTGGGCGACAGCCCGGATCCGGATGAACTCCTGCCGGCCGATACCCTGCTCTTCATTCACTGGAATAATTTTGCCCGTTTCTCCCAGGGGGTGGAGCAGAGCCCGGTGGCCAAGCAAGTGCGACGCAAGGATTTTCCCCGCACCATGCAGGAACTTGGGCTGGACAATGTGGTTGCAACCCGCTTTGAACAGGCCTTTACACTTGTAGAAGAGCTGCACTCCTTGCCGCTTGCAGAAGAACTCCTCCAGCAGCGGGGCATGCTGGCGCTTTTAGCCAACCGCAATCCGGAATTGGATCTGCTGGATTCCATTTGCGCCAATCTCATCTTTATTTTGCCGGGTGATAACGAGGCACTCAAAGAGGGCATTCAAGCCCTCAGTTCGGCCAACAGCCAGGTTGCGGAACAGAGCTACCAGGGCGCAACCATCAGTCAGACCAGGTTGCAGTCCGGCCGCAGTTTGTTTGTCTGCAATGTGCACGGCTTTACACTCTATGCCTTTGCTGTGGCTCCCCTGCAGCGCTGCCTGGATCAGGCTACGGCCCATATGGTCGGCGGCACTCAGGCGGCCCATGGCCAAAAGAGCTGGCTCTTGCAGCACCGCCTTGTCCCCCGTGATGCGGGCGAGTTTTTTTTCTATGCCGATATCCGCGCTCTCCAGTCTGAACCGCTGTGGGAGAGTACGCTCTTGTCCCTGTGGCAGGGACTTCTGCCCCAGCAGGCGGTGGTGTCCCATGCTATCAACGGTCATACCAGCGGTCTCAATACGACCCTGCGCTTTGATCCGCAGGAATTGAAGGCCTGGATGAATAAGCACCAGCTTGCCGATCCGGCGCAGCCGCCCGTAGCTGCCTCGCGAGATGCAGCCACCTTGCTCCACTTTTGGAGCAACTGGTTTACACGGGCCATGCTTGATCAACTGACCGCTGCAATTAAAGCCACGGAACTGGGCGCGCCGCTGCTTGCGGCCGGAAGCAGCTTCTTCGGGCAGGCCTCCCTGGATCAGGAAGATTTTTACCACCACTTCACCACTGAACTGGGTTTGGTCATCCGTGGAGAAAAAAACCAGAGCGGTCAGCTTAAACCTTTATTTTCAGTCTATTTCAAAAGTATCGACAACCTGGCGGTGCAGGAAAATCTCAAGCGCCTTTTCAAGGCCTTTCCCCTGCGCCGGGTCAAGCTGGAGCATGGCGCAGAGGCTACGGCCATCGGCATGGCCGGTGGCATGGTCCAGCCGGCCTATGCCCTGATCGGCAGCCATCTGGTGCTGGCTGATAATCTGCACATGGTGCAGCAGGTGGAAAAACAACTCAGGCAGGGTGGGGAAGAATTTGTCAACCTGGGCGGCCGGGCTGGAGGGGCCAGAAAAAGCCTCGGGGATCGATCTTCTTTGTATCTGTTTCTGCGCAACAAACAGGTGGCGGATAGCAGCGCCTTGCTGCTTCGCTACCTTGCCTCGGCCAAAAACGAGAAAGGAGTTGCGATTTTAAAAGGCAAGCAGAAGTTGTTTGTCGAACAGATTGCCCTGCCGGTGATCGCAACCATCGGCCAAGCCGAGAGCAGCCGGTTTTTTCTCTCTGCGGCAGGGGATGAGGCCAGGGCAAGCTGGCAGTTTTCCCTGGAATGATCCGGTAAAGAAGAAACAAAAAACTCCGGCCCTGCGCAAGGCAAGACCGGAGTTCGTTGTTTGAACAAT
>JAUNUN010000022.1:0-16450 GCA_030538155.1 bacterium | reverse complement strand
GTCTTTACTGCTATATTGAACAATGTCTTTACTGCTATAAAGCGATTAGAAGCTCCACATCTTGCCCAGCTTGAAGTCGATGCGGTAATCTTCAAAGGCGGTGGGAGAATCCGCCTCGCGGTAGACAGGGAAGTATGCGCCGATACCCATCCACATGCCGAGTTTCGGCATGACAAAGTTCACGGCTGGGCCGACATAGAGCTCTGATGTGCCGTTGTTCATATCCTTGCCATTACGCTCGCCGGCATCGGTAGTGTTGAACATGGCCTCCACACCAACATCGAAATTGTCGTTGATGACATAGTGGTAGCTGATGTTCGAGCCAATTGAGTAACCCCTTTCCACATCCAGGTTGCCCTCCTCAAAAGGCTGCGCGAAGCTGAGATCCCAGTCGATACGGTGCTTGGGCTGGAAGATCTTGGTCAGGCCGATTTTGGTGTTCCAACCCCAGGCGCCGAATCCCGGAGGATGGCTGCTGCCGCTCTGGCCGGTGGGCAGGTTCAGGCCCATGGAGAAGGCCATGCTGACCGGATCGCCAAAACGTTCGCTCAAAAACATATAGGTCGCGCCCAGGCTGAAGTCGTTAAAGCCGTAGACGTCATCCTCACCGAGCTGGTTGAACATGTTGAGGTTGTTGTTGATGTAGCCCGGCACCATGATCAGCTCCAGCCGGTCCAGCGGGCTGTAGCGGATCTTGAGCAGGTAGATTTCATTCACCAGGGTGCGTGCGTCGGACTCGCCGCCGTCAATGATATTGTATTTGTTGCGGTAGGAAGTGTTGAACACGGTCAAAAGCTTGCCCTTGGGCACAATACCGCCGCCGCTGATCGGCGTACCAACCGAGGTGCCGCTCATACCGCCCATCTTTTTCCCCTGTGGCGCATTGTCCTGCGCAAGGGCAGGCATTGCCAGCAGACCGAGTGCGAGTGTGGCTACCAAGATTTTGATTTTCTGTGTTTTTTTCATAGTGCTCTCCTTTATGTTGCTGCCTTTGTTTCACATCCGTAAGGATGTTGCTCTTCAATTTTTTTTTATACATACATTCAACCCAATTTACAGCTCGTAATTTTCCTAGGTTGTCATTTTTTACGTTACAACAAGATGTTTCAAAAAAATTGATACTAAAAATCAGAAACCGGTAAAATTACGAGTTGTGGCTGCTTTACGGCCACAGTATTTTTGTGCCGATACTTTTGCAGTACGAAAAAGTTGTGCAAGAGGGCAGAGAAAAACGGCAAAAGCAGTACGGAAATTGAGGAATTTAGCCTGCCTCGGCAGAGTATTTGTCAGGCTTGGGCGGGTACAGGAAATAAGGAAATACAACAGGCAACCACATTAAAAGGGGATCGACATGCAACACGAACTGAACGACGACACCCCCTGCGTGATCGAGGATTTAAGCGATCGGCAGGGACGATTCAAAAACAACTACTTCGATGGTATCCCAGTGCGCGGCATCCATGCCGGGCTCTTCTTTATCATCATGGCTGCGTACTTCTTCGAGCAGTTCGACAACTGGAACTTCGGTTTTGTTGCACCTCGGCTCATTGAGGTGTGGGGCTTGAAACCCGCAGATATCGGCACGATTCTCTTCTGGTATTTCATCGGCATGACCTCGGGCGGCTTCCTTGGCGGGGTTATCTCAGACTTCATCGGCCGGCGGAAAACCTTTCTTGTTTCCATCCTCATTTTTTCCATTTCATCCGTCATTACCGGTCTAACCGATAATTTTTGGGTATTCACCGTCTTCCGCGCCCTGACCGGCTTTGGCGTTTTCTGTATGATGGTCACTTCGCAAGCCTACATTGCAGAAATGGCCCCGTGCCAGACCCGCGGCATGTGGCAGGGCAGAGTGGCGGCCGTCGGTTTCTGTGCCGTGCCTTTTGTGGCGCTTATCTGCCGCATGGTTATCCCTATGTCAGAGGATGCCTGGCGCTGGATCTTCTATGCAGGCGGCCTGGGCATTATCCCCTTTGTTCTCGGTCTCAAGTATCTGAAAGAATCCCCGCGCTGGCTGGTTACCCGTGGCCGAATTCAGGAGGCCGAAGAGGTCGTCACCTATTTGACCGGCAAGGATGTTGACCTTTCCGATGCAGCCGCCAACGTGCAACCTCGCGCATCGGTTGCCGAGGTACTCTATGGTATGTTCACCCGGCGTTATATCGGCAGAACCCTGCTGCTCATGCTCCTCTTTATCTGTATCACCCCGGCCGGATTTTTAGTCACCACCTGGACCACAACTCTGTTGAAGATGCTTGGTTTCTCGGTTACCCAAACCCTGACCGCCATGACCATTATCAGTATTGGCGTGCCCGCCGGTTGTTTCCTCTCTTCCCTTATTTCAGACAAGGGCGGCCGGAAACTTCCTATCGCTGCCATGATCACTTTGGCCGCTATTTTTGCCTTGGTATTCGGTGGTATGAAGAGCCTGGTTTTGCTGACCGTGTTCGGCTTTATCGTTACCTCGGTCAACATGGCGGCAAACTTCATCCTCTTTACGTATACGGCAGAGTCCTATCCGACCCGCATGCGTAATACTGCTACCGGTTTTCACAACGGTATTGCCAGGTTGTCCGTTTCCTTCTCGCAGCCGTTTATCCCCATGATCCATACCGCCTTTGGCTTTATGGGTGTGTTCACCACGGTTGCCCTGTTCTTCTTCATCCCGGTTATCCCGCTCTTGATCTGGGGTATGCGTACCGGCGGCAAGAGCCTGGAGGAGATCGAGTAAGCTCCAGTGCGACAACAATACTGATACTGCTCAAGGGAAGTTCGGCTTTGGCCGGGCTTCCTTTTTTCATCGGAAGGCTCGTGTATCCGGTCTTTGGTGTCGATGGTTTGTTTGCCGGCATTATTTTTTTGGGTTGCGCTGTGTTTTTAAGTGCAATTGATGGGCAAAATCAAAATACTCGTATATTTACGGGTTGTTGGGTGGTCATTCTGCTGATACTTTAACGATAATTTAAAAGGTTGTTGGGGCTGCCGGACGCCTTGGCCGGCAGAAAATGGCGGGGGCTTTGCCGGAAAAGGGCAGATAACAAACAATACGAAAGAGACGAGGGGATCAACATGCAACACGAGCTGAATGACAACACCCCCTGCGGGATCGAGGATTTAAGCGATCGGCAGGGACGATTCAAAAACAACTATTTTGATGGTATACCGGTGCGCGGCATCCATGCCGGGCTCTTCTTTATCATCATGGCTGCGTACTTTTTTGAGCAGTTCGACAACTGGAACTTCGGTTTTGTTGCTCCGGCCCTGTCCACTTCGTGGAACCTGAAGCCCACCGACATCGCCACCATCATGTTCTGGTACTTTATCGGCATGACCTCCGGCGGTTTCCTGGGCGGGGTTATCTCAGACTTCATCGGTCGGCGGAAAACCTTCCTCATCTCCATTGTCATCTTTTCCGTTTCCTCGGTTGTTACCGGCTTTACCAGCAACTTTGTTATTTTCACCCTGTTCCGGGCCCTGACCGGCTTTGGCGTTTTCTGTATGATGGTTACCTCGCAGGCCTATATCGCGGAAATGGCCCCCTGTCAGACCCGCGGCATGTGGCAGGGCAGGATAGCGGCAGTTGGTTTCTGCGCCGTGCCCTTTGTGGCCCTGGCCTGTCGTCTGGTTATCCCCATGGCTGAAGAAGCCTGGCGCTGGATCTTCTATGCAGGCGGCCTGGGTATTATCCCCTTTCTCCTCGGCATCAAGTATCTGAAAGAATCTCCACGCTGGCTGGTTACCCGTGGCCGGATCAAAGAGGCTGAAGAGGTAGTTCAATATCTTACCGGCAAGGATATCGATCTTTCCGATGCGGTCAAGACCGTACAGCCCAAGGCCTCGGTCATGGAAGTACTCACCGGTATGTTCACCCGCAAGTACATCGGCAGAACCCTGCTCCTGATCTTCCTCTTCACCACCACCGTGCCTGCAGGCTTTCTCGTGGCCAACTGGACGCCGCAGTTGCTGAAGATGCTGGGCTTCTCCGTAAAGGATACGCTGACTGCCATGACCATTATCAGCATCGGCGTACCCCTGGGCTGCTTCCTCAATTCCATGGTTGCCGACAAGGGCGGTCGCAAGATCCCGCTGGCCGTGCTCTTTGTTCTGGCAGCCGTTACCGCCTTCATCTTCGGCGGCATGAAGACCCTGACCCTGCTGACCGCAGCTGGTTTCATGGTAACGATTTTCAACATGGCGGGCAGCTTCCTGCTCTTCTCCTACACCGCTGAATCCTATCCGACCCGCATGCGCAACACGGCAACAGGTTTCCATAACGGCCTGGCCAGATTGTCCGTATCCGGTTCGCAGTTTTTCATCCCGATGATTCACGCCGGCTACGGCTTTGCCGGTATCTTCACCTCGGTAGCCGTGCTGTTCTTCCTGCCGGTTATCCCGCTGATGATCTGGGGTATGCGCACTGGCGGCAAGAGTCTGGAGGAGATCGAATAATTTCAATCATTCCAGCAGTGTTTTGCTGGGAAGTGCACAAGGGAAGCCCGCTATGCCGGGCTTCCCTTTTTTCTTTGCAGCGGAATGTTGTCTGTATTCCGAACACTATTTACACGTAACTCCAGTTCCAGATTACAGTTCTATCTGAAGGGCCTATCTCATTCCGTTTCCAGATCAAAAATGCTATCAAGGGCAAGGCAAGTGCGAGGCAGACGTACAAAGAATTACCCTGAGAAGTATTTGCCCAAGCTGACAGAAAGAGGACTTTGCTCTGAAAGTGGAATGAAGGAAAACACTATGCTGACACTGAAAAGCTTGCGGGTGCCTAGCCTGCACAGAATGCCCTTGTTTGGGCTTGCGTTTGGCAAACTCTGGCTTGGCGCACACTTTATCCCCATACTGGCGTTCTTGTTCCTGTGCCTGCAGCCTCTGCCGGCGTTGTCCGCCTTCCAGGAAAAACGGGTGGTCATCCTCTATTCCGTGCCCCACGATTTTCCGGCCACAGAGCTGGTGGAAAAAGGCATCCGCGATGTGTTCAACCACAACTCCAGCTTCACGGTGCAGCTTTTTTCGGAATACCTGGATCTTTCCCGCTTTAGGGATGAAGAGCAGCGCAAGGCCCTGGCCGGTTTGTTAAACGAACGCTACAAGGGCGGCGGTATAGACCTGGTCATTTTGGTGGATACGCCCGCCATCTTCTTCCTTTTGGAACATGAGGCACTTTTAGCCGGCATCCCAGCAGTCATGTGTTTGGTGCCGGAAGCTATTCAAGAACGGATCGTGCAGTCGCGACTGGGGCCTCGCGCCTGCGGTGTACTCATCACGCAGAATTTCGTGAACGAGTATGTACGCGCCTCTTTGGCGCTCTTTCCCCATGCCAAACAGGTGGCCATGGCCGCCGGCGCCTTTGAGGCGGATCTGGTGCATGCCGCCATGCTGCGCCAGGCTTTGGAACAGGCAAAGGGCGGCAGGCGGGTTATGGATTTGGGCGGGGTGAGCTTGGAAGAGATGGAACAGCAGGGCAGCCGCCTGTCGCGCAATACCCCGATCTTTTTTTCCACCCTTTTTGTCGACCAGGCGGGCCGCAGCTATATTCCCAGAAGGGTACTGGAAGAACTGATCGAAAGTACCTCAGCCCCGGTTTTTGGCCTGTATGAATCCTACTTTGGCCGAGGCATACTAGGCGGGCCCATGGTAGCCATGCAGCAGCATGGCCGCATGGCGGCCCTGTTGGCTCTGTCCGTACTCCAGGGGAGGACGCCGGCCCAGCTTGGTTTTACCTCCAGCCGCGAGGTCGAGACAGCGGCCTATGACTGGCGACAGCTCCACCGCTTCCAGATACGAGAGAATCTGCTGACGCCGGGTGTGCCGGTCGAGTTTCGTCAAGCAACTCTGTGGGATCAATATAAATACGTTTTTATTGCAGTAGCGGTATTGATGGTCTTGCAGTCGGCGCTGATCCTTGGTTTAGTTTTTAATCTTCGCCTGCGCAAAAAAGGAGAGAAGCAACTGCGCGAGCAGCAGGTCGAACTGGAAAACCTGGCCGGTCGACTTATTGCTGGCAGAGAAGAGGAGATGCAAAGACTGTCCCGCGCCTTTCACGACGATTTGATGCAACGCCTGGCAGCGGTGAGCATCAAGGCGGGCACTTTGGAAAAACAGGCTGTGGATGGCCATGCCGCCATGCTGGAACCCATTCAGGGGATGAAGCAGCAACTGACCAGCCTGACCGAGGATATCCATGCCATTTCCCGGGAACTCCATCCCTCCATTTTGAAGGACTTGGGGCTGGAGAAGGCCTTGCAGTCTCTGTGCGCCAACTTTACCGAACGGACCGGCGTACAGGTGGAACTCTTTAACCATGGTTTGACCTCTACGGCTGCTTGCCAGGAAAAAACCCTGTGCATCTATCGGGTGGTGCAGGAGGCTCTACGCAATATCGGCAAGCATGCCCAGGCCGGTCATGTTGATGTTTTTGTTGAAAACAGACCGGATAAACTGGTACTGACCATAGAAGATGACGGCACCGGTTTTGATGCGGCTGCCGCAACCAAATCACCGGGGATTGGCCTTGCAATCATGCGGGAGCGGGCCAGACTGGTGGGCGGAACCTTTACCCTGCATTCCGAACCCGGGCAGGGAACGGTGATTGACCTCACGATACCCAAAAACAGTACAGTCTATGGGAAAAACCAGGATTCTCCTTGCTGATGATCACCGATTGGTTGCGGAAGGCCTGCGCAGCCTGCTGGAGCCGGATTTTGAACTGGTGGCCATTGTTGAAGATGGCCGCGCCCTTTTGGAAGCAGCGGAACGCTACTGGCCGGAAGTGGTGGTGGTGGATGTTTCCATGCCGCTTTTAAACGGCATTGAAGCGGTACGCATCCTGAAAAAGAAGAATGATGCGGTCAAGGTAGTGTTTCTGACCATGCACGTGGATGTGGACTATGCCCTGAGCGCTCTTGAGGCCGGAGCATCGGGTTATGTACTCAAGCATTCCGCTGCCACTGAACTGCTGACCGCCATTGACCATGCCATCAAAGGTAAAACCTATGTCACCCCCCTTTTGGCCGAGCAGATCGAGCAGCAAAAACAGTGTCATTTAACCACTCCGGCCCGTGGCCTTGCCGTTCTTACCAGGCGGCAGCGGGAGGTTTTGCAACTTCTGGCCGAAGGTCATTCCACCAAGGAGGCGGCGGCCATTCTCAATATCTCTGCACGCACTGTAGAATTTCACAAATACGGCATGATGGAAACCTTGGGGCTGAAGAGTACCGCCGAACTCATGCACTTTGCCTTCAAGCATAAACTGCGTTGAACCGGGTCTGCGGCATCCTGTCCGTTCCACGCAGCTCATCATTGGGCTATACACTGAGCCGTTGACCGGCTCTTTTCACTTTATAGAGACACCGCTTTTGCCCGGGAGTTTGTATGGAAGCACTTGTGGCTGAACTAAAACGTATACTCACCTTCAAGGACGATACCAATGAAGGCGATCTGGTTATCGTGGCGGCCAAGGAGCCGCAACTGCTCGTTTATGGGATGGTAGGGCCGATCGAGCGCGACGAAACCCGCAGAGACGAGTGGTGGCATGTGACCTTGCACCTGTTGGGCATTCCCCTGCAAACCGTGGTGTGGACCTTGCGCGAACCGCAGTTTACCGGCAAGGAGATCTTTACCATGGCCGGCAACCCCCATTTCATTAAGGCGGTCTCTCTTCCTCCTGTCACGGAGCCGGGAGAGAGCAAAGAAGAGCAGCCCGTCAAAAAAACAGCCAGGATCTCCAAGCTCACCAAAATCAAGTAGCCGGGCTGGCTTGGGACTGTATGTTTGGTGTGATGACGCATTTCCTGCTCCGCCATCTTTTGCATTCCCCGGACAAGTGCGGTATAGCATTGCCTCGGTAGCGACCCTTCAATTGTAACGGTTTTCATGCGTTTAGACCATTTTTAGGAGTAGAACAATATGATTAACAAAGTGATTCTTATCGGCAACTTAGGTGCAGATCCCGAGATCCGTTACACCCAGAGCGGCTCCCAGGTGGCCACCTTCAATGTGGCCACCACCGAACGTTGGAAAGGCCAGGATGGCCAGATGCAGGAGCAGACCGAGTGGCATCGCATCGTTGCCTGGAGCAAGCTGGCCGAAATTTGCGGCCAGTACCTGCACAAGGGCAGTCGGGTTTATATCGAAGGCCGCTTGCAGACGCGCAAGTGGACCGATCAAAATGGTGTGGATCGTTACACCACGGAAATTGTTGCCCGCGAAATGAAGATGCTCACCCCCCGCAGCTCTAACGACGGCGAATACGGTGGTTCGGGCCATGGCATGGGTGGAGGCTCCTTCCATGAACCGCCTCCCATGGGAGATGATGTGCCCTTCTGATTGTGCGGCGTATTTTGATGTTTTCCCCTCTCAGCACAAACAGGCGAGCGCCTTCCGGAAATGCCGATGAGGGCTCGCCTGCTTCACGGGAAGCTGCCCAGCAGGCGGTCGAACGCATACAGGCCTTCCGCCGGGAACTGGCGCACCTGGCCGATAGAGAGGTACTGCACCTGAGCGTGGAGCAGCAGCAGGCGGTCGAGGCCTACCACCAGGGCAGACTTGAAGAGTGGCGGCTTCTCTTTGATGTGGATACCCACAGCCAAGGCAGGCAGTTCAGCCAGGGTATGAAGATAGCCTCCTTTCTGGCCGCGCTCGGTTTGGGCGCGGCGGTTTTTTTCCTGTTTCACCGCTTCTGGGGCTATTTTTCCATTATCTGGCAGGCAGGCCTGCTCATAGCCGCCTCCATCGGCACTCTTCTTGCCGCCATGCACTGCGCCGCCCGGGAGCGGCAGGTCTACTTTGCCAAACTCTTTGGCCTGGTCGCCCTGACCTGTTTTGTCTTGAATCTGGTCTTGCTTGGTCAACTGTTCAATGTGACTCCCAGCCCAAAAGTGCTCCTGGCATGGGCGGCCTTTGCCTTTTCCCTTGCCTATGCAACCGAGGCGCGGCTTCTGCTGGCTGCGGCAATACTCTGTCTGGCCGGTTTTCTTAGCGCCCAGAGCGGAACCTGGAGCGGCATGTACTGGCTCAGCGTGGGCGAACAGCCCGAATCGTATTTTCCGGCGGCAGTCTTGCTTTTTGCCCTCTCTTTTTTGCCGCACCGGCTCTATCCGGCTTTTCCGCCTATGTACAGGGTCTGGGCGCTTTTGTTCTGGTTTGTACCGGTGCTGGTGCTGTCGCACTGGGGAAGTGGCAGTCTGCTTCCCCTGCCCAGCCGACAGGTGGAATGGCTCTATCAAGTTGCCGGCTTTGCGGGCAGTGCAGGGGTTATTACCGCAGGTATCCGCCGGCACTGGCCGGAAACGGTGCAGACCGGGCTTATCTTCTTCACCCTTTTCCTCTACACCAAGTTCTACGACTGGTGGTGGGACTGGATGCCCAAATACCTGTTCTTTGCCCTTGCCGGCTTGGCCGCTGTCCTGGTGCTGCTCATCTTACAGCGTCTGCGTGGCCGCAGCTTGGGCAGCCGTGGAGGCGTGAGCAGTAATGCTTCTGTGCCGGAAAACGGGGTAGTAGGGTGATGGGGCCACGCATGCGCCGGGTGTTGATCCTGACTGCGGCTGCACTTTTGCTCATTGCTGCTGCCAACGGCCTGCTCTTGTGGAACGTGGCCAGTAACCGTGCAGGTGAGCCGGAAGCGGAGTTGCTTCTGACTGAACGGGAGCTGCTGGTGCAGCCGTCCTGGCGAGAGGAAAACAGCGGCCGTTTTTTAGGACTGCACTATCAATATGTCCGCAACATCCAGGATGGCGCAGGCCGGCAGGCCAATCCTTGGCTGGATAAGGCAAAATTGCAGACAATCGGCTACCGCTTCCGGAAGGAAGATGCAGGCCGGGAAACAAAGGATATGCCCAGGTATCCGCGAAAAGCGGTTTACTTGGTGCTGGAGCTGGATGGGGCAGCCTATCAACAAGCCCTTGCCCAGGCTGCGGCAGAGGTAGAGTCGCTGCGCCTTGCCGGAAAAGCGGAGCAGCTGCAAAGCGCAAGTGAGCGGTTGCAGCAGGCGCGCGATAAAGATTCCCGCCTTTTTGTGGTGGATGCGGGCCTTGATGCGCAGGCCTTGCGGCAACGCTATCCCAACCGGCAACAGTACGCCATTGTGCCGGGCTATGTGCGCATTTGGTGGCTCAGTCCTTGGCAGGGGCTGCCGGACCAGGAAAAAAGGCCGAGACTCTCAAGCCATCTGAGCATCGCCCATGATCAGATCTTTGTTCCCCTGGAGTATGCCGGTGTCTTTGCAGATATTGATGGCCGCAAGGACCATGGTCGCTCAGTAGGAAAAAGCCCGGTGCCGAAATTCCAGGTGCGTCTGGCCTTTGGTCAGCGTCTGGAACCCTGGATCAGGGAGATGAGGGCAGGGCAGGCCGAGCCTTAAATCCGGCGGCCCGCTAGGCCTTGTGTTTTGCAATCGCCTCAATCGCCTTTCTGTACCAATCTTCATATTTGGCCACGCTGCGCATGAGGCCGTGTTCTTCCGCTCTGGCGCGGCCAGCCGCGCTGAAGGACTGCCACTGTGGCCGCAGATCGAGGAATTCGCGCCACTTCCCGGCAAGCGATTCTTCTGAACGGGCAGTGAAGAGCAGGCCGTTCTCACCGTGTTTGACCAGTTCGGGCAGGGCGCAGGCATCGGCGGCAAGAACAGGCAGGCCGCTGGCCATGGCCTCAAGGGTGGCGATAGACTGCAGTTCCGCATAGCCGGCCATGATGAAACAGTCTGCCGCGTTGTAGAGTTTCGGCAAATCTTCGGCAGAAATATAGCCTGGAAAACGCATCCGGCCGGCCAAGCCAAGGCGTTCAGCCTGCTCTTGCAGTTCAACGGCGCAACTCCCTTTGCCCGCCAGGGCCAGCACTACCTCTTTGTTCTCCAATTTAGCCAAAGCGCTCACCACTTCCCGCAATCCTTTCTCATGATCCAGGCGGCCCACGTAGAGGAAAAGCGGAGACGCATCGGCAACGGCAAGCTGCCGGCGCATTTCACGGCGCGCATCAGCATCCGGCTGAAAACGATCCACATCCACCCCGCAGGAAATGGCGCTGACCGGTGCTTTGATGTTCTGCTCCATCAGGATATTGGCGGCCGTTTGCGTGGGTGTACTCACTGCATCAAGCGTGTGGTACAGGCTGAGCATGTGCCGCCAGAGGAGTGGCTCCAGCGCGCGCTTTATTGTTGCGGGCACGGGCATGTTGGCGCTCAGATTCTGGGGCAGAAAGTGATTGGTGCCGACGGTGGGCAAGTGCCGCTCCCTTGCCAGACGCCGGACCGCGCGGCTGATGAAGTAATGATCCTGCAGATGCACGATGTCAAAGGCTGCCTGGCCCAGCCGTTTGCGCACCTTTGCGCCGGCATTGAAGGTGATGTTTGCGTTGTGGGGCAGTTGCAGGGTGGGTACGCGCAGCACCCGAACGCCGTCGATCTGTTCTTCCGGGGAACTCCCCTTTTCAAGCGGTGTCAGCACCGTGACACTGTTTCCCCGCTGCCTGAGGCCCCGCGCCAGACGCACGGTAAAGACCGCCTGACCGTTATCTTCTCGAAAATAGGCCTGACCAGCCAGAAGAATATTCATGATGCTTTCTTGCTCCCATGCCACTTCCAGAAGAAAATGGCGGCTAGGGCCAGGATTGCGGCCAGGGCCGCAACCCAGTGGATATAGGCGGATTCACTTTCAATAATACGGACGAGTATGGGGCCCATGCCAAGATAGCCGATCACCGCAAGTGCACCTGTCCAAATGACTTCACAGGCAATGGCCACCGGCAGCAGCCTCGGCAGCGGCACTCTGGCCAGACCAATGGCCAGCAGAACCGGAATCATGGCCAGGCCCAGGCTGAGCTTGGCGCCGACAAAGTACCAGAGGCCGTGATCTCGCAGGTGGATTTGCACAGTCTGGATACGCTCCAGGTTGTCCTGGGCTGAGCCGGGCATCAGGCGCAGGGGCAGGCGGCCTTTGCCCAGGCGTCCCAAAAAGTACCAGAGAAAATCAGCAATAAGATTACTGACAATGGCAACCGGAATGACCAGGCCAATGGCAAGATTGCTGCCCTCCTTGGCAGCCAGCGCCGCAGCCGCCAAGGTAGCGATCGGCCCTTCTACAAGGACCGCCAGAAAGAGCAGGAAATACGCCATGGAGAGCTGTCAAATAAGTTTGCAGATATCTGCGGCAATGTCCAGCGAGGCATTGGGCCGGGCAAGGCAGGAGGCGTTGCGTGCCAGTTCTTGCAGGATGGGGTTGTTGACGTCCAGCCAGTCGCGGGCCAGGGCAGTGAGCCCACGGGTGGTGCCGGCATAGGCTCCGGCCTGGTGTTCCTTGACATAGGCGACATTCCCTGCCTCCTGCCCGCGGATATATCCGGAAAGAATAAGGGGCAGACCGGCAATGAAGGCCTCGCTGATGGTGCCGGGGCCGGCCTTGGTGACCAGCAGGTCGGCTGCGCCCATCAGTTCGGGCATGTTGTCGACAAAGCCGTAAATATGGGTGGGAATTTCCCAGGAAACGGCTTCCATACGCGCTTTGAGGCGCTGATTACGACCGGTGACTACCAGCAACTGGCCATAGGGAATGGTTTCGGCTATGCTGCGGGCAATGCGGTATATCTGGCCCGTGCCCTCACCGCCGCCGACAATGAGAATGGTCGGCTTGTCCGGGTTGATACCCAGTTGTTGTCGGTTTTTCTGCTTGTCGCTGTCAATCTCGTTGAATTTAAGGCTGACCGGCTGACCGTGCACTGCCAGTTTTTCTTTGGGCATGCCCAATTGAAGGGCTAAATCCCGTGCTTTTTCAGTGGAAACCAGGCATCGGTCTACCTCAGGGCATATCCAGGACGAATGCACGGTAACCATGTCGGTCACCACGGTAATGAACGGCACATCAAGCTGTGCCGATTGCAGCCACTGCAGCCCCAGGTGGTTCATGAGCGGATGTACGCATACCACCAAATCAGGCTGTTGCCGGCGCAGGTATGGGGTCACTGAATTTTTCACCAGCGGGGCAACGCCGGAGAAAATAAGGTGCTGCATCTTCCGGTAATAGGTCAGCTTCCACATCAAGGCCCATAAAGGCATGCCCGGCCCGGTTATCCAGCCATAGGTGTCTGGAAAGCGGTTGATAGGGAAGGGCATGTGGCGCTTCCACACATCCTCGATCACCGTCTCGTACTGGCCGGGGTACAGGGCTGCAACGCCTTCGCTGATCGCCATGGCTGAGGCCCGATGGCCTCCACCAGTATCGGATAGGAGGAAGAGTATCTTTTTTTTGCGCATGCCGCCTGGTTGTAGATGAATGTGCCAAGAAACTCACCGTTCCGCCGGGTTCAATTGTTGACCTTGGACCCGAAAGTCTCCAGTGCGGGCATGGTCAACGGGATGTGAAGCTTGCGAACGCTCCCAGCTCCCTTGAGCAGAGCGAACCAAGGGTGCGGTTCACGGTGAGGGGGTAACGAATTGATTTCCGTCATCTGGTTTTATGTACAGGTCATTGCGCTGACCGGATCAGGCCGAGTCAGCAGCCTGAAACGATAATACATTGCCGCCGTCGCTGAAACTGAAAAAACGGCACTGGTACGGTTGATCGGGATTGTTCCTGACAAAATGACCGGCTCTGTTCGACTCGCATAATGCAGCCAAACTACTACCACCATATGCTCAGGATGTGCAGGCATTTTGGCTTGGCCGTCAGGCGAATGCTCTTATTTGCGTATATTATTTTTTTTGATGATCTTGTACGTGATTTTTGATACAAGACCTTGTCTCCAGGGAAGAAAATCGGCTGCTCTCAGGGTGGACGCCGTGGATTTCCAGAGCAGCGCATTCATTCTTTTAGCTTGACAGGCCGAACAGGCACCGGTTAATGAATATCCATTCATTTATTCCCCTTGTAACAAGAGGTCTGATTCATGGTCACTGAATTGGTTCTTTCCATCATCGCCTTGGTAGGGCTTGCCCTCATGGTGCCGCTTATTATGTTGGCTACGGTTGTTCTGGGGCCCCGCTCCACCAACCCTGCCAAGGAAGCGCCCTACGAAAGCGGTATCAAGCACATGATTGGCCTGGCTGAGCAGAAATTCAGCGTCAAGTTCTACCTGCTGGCCATCATGTTTCTTCTTTTTGATATTGAAATGGTGTTCATGTATCCGTGGGCTGTGGGTCTGCGTGAATTAGGCTGGCTCGGCTTTGTGGAAATGGTCACCTTCATGCTGCTGCTGCTGACCGGTCTTATTTACATCATCAAGAAAGGGGTGCTCAATTGGCGCTAGGAATAGAAGCACGACTGGGTGAAGGGTACCTGACCACCAAGCTGGATACCATCCTCAACTGGGGAAGGGAGTATTCGCTGTGGCCCTATGTTTTCGGCACGGCCTGCTGTGCCATCGAGTTCATGAGTACGGCGGCCAGCCAGTATGATATCGCCCGTTTTGGCGCCGAGGTTTTGCGTTACTCGCCCCGGCAGGCGGATCTGCTCATGGTCTGTGGCACTGTCAGCTACAAACAGGCGCCGATCCTGAGGCGGATATACGACCAGATGTCCGAGCCGAAATGGGTAGTGGCTGTAGGTGCCTGTGCCTCCACTGGCGGCATGTACGACAACTACTGCACCGTGCAGGGTATTGACAATATCATTCCGGTGGACGTGTACGTGGGCGGATGTCCTCCCAGACCTGAAGCCATCCTGGATGCCCTGATGAAGATTCAGGACCAGGTGCGGGGAGAAAGCGTGCTCAACGATCGTCAGAAAGATTTCAAAGGGATCCTTGACAGATGACTACAACGGCGCTCCAAAACATCCAGGCCGCTTTCCCGAATGCGGACAGCCGTGAGAACCTGGATTCTGTGGTTCTTACCGTGCAGCCGGACGCCCTTGAGGCCACCCTCGGCAAACTGAAGAATGATCCGCAATTCGGCTGCAGTCTGTTGCTTGATGTAACAGGAATCGATTTTCTTACCTATCCCGAACCGCAACCAACCCGTTTTGTGGTGGTATATATTCTGCGCAATCCTGCAAGCGGTTTGCAGGTGCAGGTGCGGGTGCCTGTGGCGGATCCGGATACAGGCATCCCCAGCGCCACCAAGCTGTGGGGTTCGGCCATTTGGGGCGAACGGGAGACCTATGATCAGTACGGCATCCGCTTCCAGGGCCACCACGATTTGCGCCGCATCCTCAATCACTGGCAATTCGTAGGCCATCCCCTGCGCAAGGATTACGATATTCTCCAAGGCCAGATCTGTTTTGAGACCGATCCACTGGAAAAAGAGATCAAGGCCCGGCTCAAGCATAAAGGTATTGATGATACCTCCATGGCTGAGTTGCATACCGAGATCATGTATCTCAACATGGGACCTGCTCACCCGGCAACCCATGGTGCCATTCGTATCCTGAATGCGCTGGACGGCGAGACCATCTTGGCCAATGTCAATGAAATCGGGTACCTGCATCGTGGTTTTGAGAAAACTGCTGAAAACCGCACCTATAACCAGGTAGTCCCGCTGACTGACCGGCTCAACTACTGCTCGGCCCTGATGAACAATATCGCCTATGTCAAGGCGGTGGAGTCCTGGATGGGCGTGGAGATCACGGAGCGGGCCAAGTTCATGCGGGTGATTCTGGGCGAATTCTTCCGCATTCAGGACCATCTGGTCTGCTTGGCCGCCAACCTGCTCGATATTGGTGGTCTTACCAACTACTGGTATCTGTACAACCAGAAAGAGGCCTCCTACGACTTTATCAGCCGTCTCACCGGTGGTCGTCTGACCACCTCCTTCACCCGTATCGGTGGTATGTATCGAGATTTTTACGAGGGCTGGCAGGGCGATATGGAGCAGCAGTTGCGCGACATTGAAATGGGCGTGGCTGATTCTTTCAAACTGGTACAGAAAAACCGCATAGTCCATGACCGTACCCAGGGTGTTTGCGTCTTCCCTGCGGAAAAGGCCTTGTCCTACGGATTCACCGGCCCGTGTCTGCGGGCAAGCGGCGTGCCTTTTGATCTGCGCAAGGACAAACCGTATTACAACTACGATGCCTTTGATTTCTCGGTACCCATTGGCTCACATGGCGATGTCTATGACCGCATCATGGTGCGCTTCGAAGAGATTCACCAGAGCGTCAGCATCATCCGTCAGGCCATGAAGATGGTGCCGGAGGGGCCGGTTTTTGTACGAGATATCCGTGTGGCCCTGCCGCCCAAGCAGGAGGTGTACAGCAATATTGAGGCCCTGGCCGGCCATTTCAAGCTGATCTTCGAGGGTGTGCGCACACCGCTAGGTGAGTGGTACGACTCCTACGAGGCTGCCAACGGCGAGCTGGGCTTTTATTTTGTATCCGACGGAAGCGGTACGGCCTACAAGTGCAAAGTACGTCCACCCTGCTTCTACATGATGGGCGGCTTTCACAAGATGATTGAGGGAAGCATGATTGCCGATGTCATCGCCAATCTCGGCAGTTTGAATATCATAGGCGGAGAG
>JAUNUN010000021.1 GCA_030538155.1 bacterium | reverse complement strand
CAAGGCTACGCAACTCTTCTTCCAGTCGCTGCAGGGTCTCACGCCAAGTGATCATCTGTTTGCCCTGCAGCAAACGCTCAGCCAATACTGTTGCCACCCCCTCCTGCTGCGCCAGCCTGTGGCGCAAGCTCTCTTCTTCTTCGCCTGCCAGTATCTGCATCCCGCTCAGTTCCGCCTGCAGAGTCTGCAAGAGCCGGAGCTCGGTGCTGCGCAGTTCATGCACCCGCATGGAGATGCGGCTGTAGATTTCGGTACCGGTAATCTGCTCCAGCACGGGCGCGCGCTCATCCGGAGCGGCATGCAGAAAGGCGGCAAACCCTCCCTGGGCGAGCAGCATGGAGCGGGTAAAACGGTCAAAATCCATGCCGGTCGCAGCCTCGACCTCCTCTGCCACGCCGCGTACCGAACCGGCCAGGATTGCACCAGTGCTCGCGTCACTGATTTCATGCCGGGGCAGTTGCAGCTCACCCTCTGCCTGTCGCCGGGCCCGGTGTTGGCTCCAGTGGCAGCGGAAATGCCCTTTTTGCGAGATAAAACTCACCTCGGCAAAGCATTCGCCGGTCCTGCGCGACATGATCTCATTGCTGCCCTTGCTGATTTTACCCAAACGCGGGGTACGGCCGTAGAGGGCAAGGCCAATGGCGTCTAAAATGGTGCTCTTACCCGCGCCGGTGGGCCCGGTGATGGCAAAGATACCGCCGGCGGCAAAGGAGGGGTGGGTGAAATCAATGCTCCACTCCCCGCTGAGCGAATTGAGATTTTTCAGACGAACCGTGAGGATGCGCATGTCGTTCTCCTACTCTGCCAGGCTGTCTTCTTCGGCCAGACTGCGCAACACCCGGCCATAGGCGGCGAGCAGGGCGGGCCGCTGCTCCTCCGGCACCTGCTGGGCCTCCAGGCAGCGGCTAAAGACCTCATCCACGCTGAGATCATCCAAACTCTCCTCCAGATGGGCCTGGGCCAAGGCCTGCTGCACCATCCGGTTATTCTGTACCCGCAGCACCTCAAGCCCTGTTCCGGCCAGGTTCGCGTCCAGGCGCTCGCGCAGATCGGGCAGCAGTTCTTCTCCTTCATAGACCACCTCAAGCCAGGCGCTCGCCTCTTCCCCAAAAAGGGCCTGCAGCCGCGCCTCGATTTGGGGCCAGTCTCCCCTGAGGCGCTCCAGCCGCTGCAGCAGCGGCACAGGCAGTTGAGACACCGTGGCTTTGCCGCCTTCGCAGCAGACCAGGCACACACTCTTAGCCTGCCCGGCCTCGCCAAAACCCATGGCAAGAGGCGAGCCGCTGTATCGTATCAGCTCGTTACCGCGTATTTTCTGCGGGATGTGCAGATGCCCCAGGGCGGCGTACTGCACATTTTCCGGAAAGATGCCGCCATCTACCCTGGCCAGCGAGCCGATGTACAGCTCACGCATGCCCTCGCCCTCGCCGATGCAGCCTCCTGCGGCAAAGAGATGGCCCATGGCGATAAGGGGAATACCCTGGCCATACTCGCCGCGAAGCTGTTCCGCCCGCTCAAACACCTCGGCATAGTGGTTGCGGATGCCAGCCAGGAGCTTCTCCTCCTTGGCTGCGATGCTCTCGCCGGCCTCGGCCAGGCGCAGATCCCGGTCGCGCAGATAGGGCACCGCGCAGACGATCAGCTCGGGCGCACCGGCCCGATCACGCAAGAGCAGCACTTCATCGTCAATACGCTCCGATATGCCGCCCACCACGTGTACGTCCAGCACCCGGAGCAGTTCCTTGGGCGCTTCCAAGAGGGTGGGAGAATCGTGATTGCCCGCAATCACGACCACATGGCGGCAGGGAGAGGCCGCCACCCGAGAGAGGAAGTTATAGTACAACTCTTGGGCGCGATTGCTGGGCACTGAGCTGTCAAAGACGTCGCCCGCCACCAGGACTACATCTACCTGCTGCTCTTTAATGATTTCGATAAGCCAGTCCAGAAAGGCGGCAAACTCGGCATAGCGTTTCTTGCCGTGCAGGCTGCGGCCCAGGTGCCAGTCGGAGGTGTGGAGGATCTTCATGGGTCGTTCTTTATGGTTGCTGCCGCCAAGGATTGGGCAGAGAGGAAAAACACGCTGTTCTACTGGATACACAAAAAAACGTGCAGGCCGCGGATTTATGCTTAAATTTTTGTGGCTTTGGCTTGACCGCGCCGCTGTGGCGCAGCAGCACTCATATCCCGCAGCTCTATCCGCAGCGCGGCTACTCACCCATCATACCACAAAAGGAAGCGGCAATGAATTTTACAGATCTTCTCGGTACCCTGGCAAAGGCAGGCATGAGCCCATCTGCCAATGGACGCATGCGCAGTTCCATGGGCCACGGCAATGGCTCTTTAATCGATGTTCTGGGCGGCATGCTCGCTGGCGGTAAAGCCGGCCAGATTCTTGAACAACTTGGTCAGCAAAATCGCAGCCCTGCCCGCACCGGCGCGCGTCAGAACGGTGGCGTGGGCGGCGGCCTGGGTCAGGTGCTTGAACAGCTTGGCAAAAGCGTCGGCAATAACCGCACCCTGGCCACCGGTGGCTTGGGCTCGTTGGCTGGAGCTATATTTGGCGGAGGCTCCAAATCCATGCGCGGTGCAGTGGGCGGCGGGCTGCTGGCGCTTTTGGGCACCATGGCCATGCAGGCCTTGCAGAATGCAGGCAAAAAACCGCAGACCCCCATAGGTCTGGTGGAGCCGCAGAACGAGGCGGAAGTACAGGAAGTGGAAAATCAAGCCCGCATCATTGTTGAGGCCATGATCAATGCGGCCAAGGCGGATGGGCAGATCAGCGGCGATGAGGTGCAGCGCATTGCCGGTCATCTGCAGGAATCCGGCGCAGATACGGAGACCCTGCAGTATGTACTGGCCGAGATGCAAAAACCCATGCAAACCGGGGCCCTGGTTGCTGCTGTGGGCGACCGCCAGGAATTGGCCGCCGAGGTCTATGCCGCTTCCCTTCTGGCTATCGAGGTCGATACCCAGGAAGAGCGGCAGTATCTCGATGAGCTGGGTGCGGCCCTGAACCTGGAGCCTGCTGTTACCCGTCACCTGGAAGAGAACTTTGGCCTAGCTGTTTGAGCTGAAGGCTATCATTCAACGGGCCCTGGTTTGCGCCAGGGCCTTTTTTCAGTTCCTCTTCAAATTGCTTACGGCACGCAGATAATCTCCTGTGATGCACCGGTCAGGGTGCGCACTCCGTCTGCCGTCACCACATGGGTATTTTCAATGCCCACCGCACCATCGGGAAAGACAAAGGTCGGTTCCAGGGCAAAGACCATGCCCTTTTCCAAGGGCATCTTCAGGCCCGGAGCAAAGACCGGAAACTCGTCCAGTTCCAGGCCCACGCCATGGCCGACAAAACGTACCTTGTCCTTGCCCAGGCCCATGAAAGAGTCTGCCAGGCCATACTGTTCTGCCAGTTCCACGGCGTGGTGGTACACGTCTTCCCATGGCACCCCAGGTTTAATACGCGTGAGAACAGCATCCTGAATAGCGAGCGCCGCCTCGTAGGCAGTGCGCATTTTCTCCGGCATCTCACCGATGCAGAACATCCTGGTCTGATCCACGGTATAGCCGTCGATGATGCAGGTATAGTCGATATAGATGGGCTCGCCCCGGCCAATGGTTTTCCAGCTCGCGCCATGGGGATGGCCGGCCGCAGAGGCCCCTGCCCCGCCAACCGGGCCATCGAAAAAGGTGGCTACCGCAGCGCTCGCACCTGAATTGACATTCCCCAAAAAAAGGCTCTGGTTGAAGGCGCGCATCCGGCAGCCGCCGCTGAAGCCACGGCACCGCATGGCCGCCTCATACAGGCCGGCCAATTCCAGTTCGGTCATGCCTGCACGCAGCATGGCCGGCACCTCTGCAAAAACCGTGTTTTGTACCTCGGCCGCAGCCGACAGCAGGCCTACCTCGTAGTCGGATTTGATCATGCGTAGGAGTCTCATCTGCCTGGAAAGATCGGTAAAAACCGAATCAGCAAAGACCTTGGCGTAGAACTGCACCGTATTCCAGGGGATGATATCCAGCTCAAGGCCGATCTTGTGCAGGGCATAGCCGCGTTCGCGCAACAGAGCCGGGATTTCCTTCAGGCTCCGGCTTTCAATCACATTGCTCAGAGCGGATTCGTGTCGGGCCCGTTCAAAGCTCTTGCGCGCCAGCAAAAGCGGCTCTCCTTTTCGGGGAATAAAGAGATGGGCGCTCTGGGAGGTGCCGCTGTAGTAAAAGAGGTTGGTGTGGTGAAAAATAAGGGCTCCATCCAGGGCTTCTTTGTCCAGGGCCTGCTGCAGGCCATGAATACGGCGCATGAGCTCGGATGCGGGCGTATACTGATTTTTGTGCATTCCTTCCCCCTTCATGTGTCCATTTGTGTCCATTCCAGTTGCAGATAAAAAAAGGAGACCTTCCCACAACTGGGGAAGATCTCCTTTTCACATACCAGGCTTTCCGGTAAAGCGGAAAGACAAGCGGCGCACCTTATTTGAGCGCGGCCAGGGCTGCCTCATAGTTCGGCTCCTGGGTGATTTCCGGCACCTGCTCGGTGTAGAGCACCTTGCCGTTCTCATCCAGCACCACCACGGCGCGGGAGAGCAGTCCCTGCAGCGGGCCGGTGGTCATAAGTACGCCGTAATCCTTGCCAAAGGAAGGAGCGCGGAAAGAATCCAGATAGGCTGAGAGGGTTTCCACATTGTCCAGGCCTTCGGCCGCGCAGAAACGGGACAGAGCAAAAGGCAGATCCGCAGAGATACCCAGCACCTTTACATTGGCCAGGGAGGTTGCGTCCTGGTTGAAGCGGCGTACCGAGGCAGCGCAAACCCCGGTATCGATGCTGGGGAAGATGTTGAGCACCACCTTCTTGCCCTTGTAGTCTGCCAGGCTGACCTCGGAGAGATTGCCCTTGACCAGCTTGAAATTAGGGGCCTGAGTGCCTTTTTCCGGCAGGGAACCGGAAGTTTCGAGCTTGTTGCCTTGAAGTGCTATTGTTGCCATACTATCCTCCTGAGACTGTTCACGTCTGTGTATTGAATACGACCATTGCGACCTTTTCGGAGCCACTCTTCTAATTCTACGTAATTTTCTACGTAGTTCTACGTACTATTGACTGCAGCCGACATCCACACTGCAGCCATCCTTTCCTGGAATCAGGAAATCTGTTTGCGGCACAGCCGTTTGCGACGATTGCCTGCTTTGACCATGTATGCTTTGATCATCTAACTGTTCGATGAAGCTGTTGTTCTGGGTCGCGCCACCTCCGCGCACATGGGCCAAAATCTGCTCTGCGCCCAACAGTATCTGTATAGCGCCGCTATCCTGCACCAGGAGCACGGGCACGGACTTGATGCCAAGACTCGCCAAAAAGATGCGGTTGGCTTCAGGCCTGAAACCAGGCTGCTGTTCAAGGCCGGGCAATTCCAGCTCTTGCAGAGGAGCGAGCGGATTGAGCCGCAGGGTGGCCTTATGCTTAGGGTCTTGCATCAGGGCAGCCAAAGCTGCCTTGCAATGACTGCAGTCCTCGGCAAAAAAGAAATACCGTTTTTCGGCTCCAGCCGGGCCTTCTCGCCAGGCCAGGGTACCGGCATCAATATCCTGCCGGACTGCGGCCTGCCCGGCTGCGGCATCAAGCCCCCTGGGCACTGTCAACAAAAAGGAGGCGAGAAACACCGCCGCAAAGACAAAAAGCGCCCGCAAACCTTGCCCGCCGCCCAGAAAGAGGTTGAGGAGCGCAATAGCAGCCAGAATGGTGCAGCAGTACAGACAAAAAAAACCGGTCTGGTACTGAAAGGCAAAGAGTACGCCTTCCGCCGCAATGCCCGCCAGCAAAAGCGGACCAAGCACTGCCCCGACCATGCCGCCTTCGCGCCGTCGCAGAGCCAGGAACAGCAGCAAAAGAGCGGCAAAGAAGACCAGGCCGCCCGCATTCATGATCAGAGGCGAAAGGGGCGACTGCTCTTCAACGACCTTGCAACCAGTGGTCGGGCAGTACGACTCGCCCTGAACAAGGAGATATGCAGTCTGCGCCGCAATCAGCAGCAGGGTGACGGCACTCAACCACCGGCCCCAGACTGCCCTCAAATTTGATCGTCTGCCGATTAATGCCGCCATGCCGCTGCTGTTGTCGCTCTCCATTCAGACAGGGCCTGCGCACACGTGCCGCATGCCCTGTTTCCGTGTATTTCTCGGCTGCTCATTTACTCGGACTGGAGCACCACATAGCGGCTGCCGCCTTCGACCCGCACCCGCAAGAGCACCTGCTTGCTGCCCCGATTTTTACTCAGGGCCTGCTCCAGTTCCTTGGTGTTGCGCACTCTGGTGCGGTTCACCTCTTCGATCAACTGGCCGCCGGCCAAACCGGCTGCCTCGGCGGCGCTGCCCGGCTCAACACTGGCGATCAAGACGCCCTGATCCTTTGCATAACCGAACTGACGGGCAACGGGATCGGTCAGATCCTGCAGAGACAGACCCATGGAATCCAGCGTTGAGGCCCCACCGGCGCCGATGCGGGCGTTCAGATCCTTGGGCTGCTCGCCGATGCTCAGCTTCAGATCCTTTTCCTGGCCATTACGCAGAATGCGCAGGTTCACACTGGTATTGGGCGCGGTTTCCGCGATGCGGTTGCGCAGATCAGCCACATTGTCTATGGCCCGGCCATTGATGGAGGTGATGATATCGCCCTGGAGCAAGCCGCCGCGCTGTGCCGGCGAATCCGGGGTCACCTCGGAAACAAGGGCACCGCGCTTGTTCTGGGTGCCGAACTGCTTGGCCAAATCTTCATTGACATCCTGAATCATCACGCCCAGCCAGCCGCGGGTGATCTTGCCGGTGGAGCGCAGTTGCTGCTCGATGTTCTTGGCCATGTTGATGGGAATGGCGAAGCCGATGCCCATATAGCCGCCGCTGCGGGAGAAGATGGCGGTATTCATGCCCACGGCCTCGCCGCGTATGTTCAGGAGCGGGCCGCCGGAGTTGCCGGGGTTGATGGCGGCATCGGTCTGAATGAAATTCTCATAGTCGGTGATGCCCATGCGGTTGCGGCCCTTGGCGCTGACCACACCTACGGTCACGGTCTGGTTCAACTGAAAGGGGCTGCCGATGGCAATAACCCATTCGCCGACCTCAAGGGCGTCGGAATCACCCAGAGGCAGCACCGGCAGATTGCGGCCGTCGATCTTCAGCAGGGCCACGTCGGTCTGCGGATCGGAACCCACCACCTTAGCCTTGAATTCACGCCGGTCATCCAAGCGCACAGTGATGCTGTCCGCACCATCGACCACATGGTTGTTGGTCAGGACATAGCCATCCGCTGAAATAATAAAACCAGAACCTGCGGCCTGTTGCTTGAAAGGTCGGTTGCCGCGGCGTTGAGGCCCCTGGGGTGTCTCCGGCCGGCGGAACTGGGGCCCGAAGAAATGCTCAAAAAACGGGTCGTTGAACAGATCAAAGGGGAACTGCTGCGTGCCGCTTCTGCCGGCGCTCTTTTCCACGCCAACGTGCACCACTGCCGGGCCCGCCTTTTTCACCACCGAGCTGAAGGCCTTGGAGGTTCGATCCAGGAGCGCAATATCGGCCTCGTCCTGGGCAAGGGCAGGAGAACCCGCCAGAAAAAAGAACTGCAGCACAGCCAGGCACAGGGCCGGAAGCATACTTTTGAGAAGAGTGTGGGCAGTATTCATTGATGGGATTCCTCCATGTGAACTGAGCCATCTGAACTGAGATTATCGCAGGCCTGCTGCAGAAATGCAGCAGGCCTCAAAACAATGGGGCGCAAAGAGGTCTTCGTCAAGAGGCCTTCATGACTGCGAGGGCGTCATTTCATTGTTTTGCCGCAGCCGCTCAAGATCAATGCGGTACCGATTGATTTTTTCGTACACGCTTTTACGGGAAAGGCCCAAGACCGTGCTGGCCGCGCTGACCTGGCCGCCGCAGTGGCCAAGCACTTCTTCCAGATAGCGCTTTTCCTCGCGCTCCATGTGTTCCTTCCAGCCAAGGGGTTCTGCATCCGGCAGCGCTGGCCCGTCTTCCTGCTGTGCCGTCTCCGTTACGGCAATACTCTGCGCACCTAGAATACAGTGCCTGCGGATTACATTGCGGAGCTCCCGCACATTGCCCGGCCAGGGCTGCTGCATGAGCTGATCTAAAAGGGGCGGCGGCAACATGACAGGCGGGCCGTTGTGCAACACGTTGTATTCATCCAGAAAATGTTGAACCAACAAGGGAATGTCTTCCCTGCGCTCCGCCAGGGGGGGAATGCGCAGGGGCAGCACGTTGAGGCGGTACAGGAGATCCTGCCGGAAATGGCCGGCTGCCGCCTCTTCTTCCAGATTCCTGTTGGTGGCGGTGATAATCCGGGCCTGCAGAGGAATGAGGCTGTTGCCGCCCAAACGGAAAAAGGCTCGCTCCTCTAAAACCCGCAAGAGCTTGCCCTGCAGGTGCAGCGGCATGGAGCAGATCTCATCGAGAAAGAGCGTGCCCTTGCCGGAAAACTCGAACTTGCCTGTTTTCCGGGTATCCGCCCCGGTAAAAGCGCCCCGCTCATGGCCAAACAGTTCGGATTCGATCATTTCGGCCGGAATGGCCGCCATATTGACCGCCACAAAGGGCCCGCCGCTGCGGGGGCTTGCAGCCAGGGTGTGCAGGGCGCGGGCCACCAGCTCCTTGCCGGTGCCGGTATCGCCACTGATCAGCACCGCATCCTGCTCGCGAGCCATGGTTTCAATCAGGCTGTAGAGTTCCTGCATCAAGGGATGCGCACCCACCAGGCCATAAAAGACAGAGCGGCCGGACCGGCTCGCACTCAGCCGCGCCTGCAAGGCGCGGTTTTCCCGCACTAAGCTGCGCCGCTCCACGGCCCTGGCCAAAGCGCTGAGCAGGACATCCTCATCCACCGGTTTTTGCAGAAAATCATAGGCCCCCTGCTTCACTGCCCGCACCGCCAGCGCCACATCGCCATGGCCGGTGATGAGGATGACCGGTAGATCCTGGTCAATGGCCTGCAAACGCTGTAAGAGTTCCATGCCGTCCATTTGCGGCATACGGATATCGGAGAGCACGGCGACATAAGCCTGCTCCCCGGCCGCGGCCAGTGCTTCCTGGGCACGGTTGCAGGTGTCTACTGCGTATCCAGCCAGTTCCAGGGTCTGTCGCAGGGCCAGAAGGAGATAACGGTCATCATCCACCACCAAAAGACGCGGCGTGTCGTGGCTGTTTGTACCCACACTACTCATGGCATGTTCTCCTGCAGGTGCTCTTCTTCAGTTGAGAGCGGCAGCCAGATGGAAAAGCAGGAGCCCTCGCCGGGATGGCTGACCACATCGACAAAACCGGCAAATTCCCGCACGATCCGATCCACCAGAGCCAGGCCCAGACCCATGCCGCCCCCGTTTTCCTTGGTGGTGAAGAACGGATCAAAAATCTTGCCCTGCAATTCCTCACTCATACCCGCGCCATTATCCCGCACCTCGGTAACCACGCAGGTTTGATAGCGCATGCTCTGCACATCCAGCCGCTCCCGCAAGCGAGTGCCCAGATACAGGCGCGGCCGTTCCTTCTCGCCCATAGCCTGAATGGCGTTCTGCACCAGGTTGAGAAAAACCTGCTCCAAACGCACCTCGATCGCCCAGACAGGCAGGGCCTGTGCTGCCAGTTCAAGCTCCACCTCCACCTCGTGGATGCGCAACTGGCCGGCAAGAAAATGGACGATTTTACGCAGCAGCGCATTGATGTCTACCGTGGTGAGCACGCCTTCCACCCGGCGGCCGAAGCTGCGCATGGTATTGATGATGGTTCCGGCCCGTTCTGCCCGGTCCACAATCAGCTCCAGATTTTCCCGCACCAGCGCCGCATGCCCTTGGGGTGCATCCAGCACCTTGAGGGCATTTCGTGCCAGCAGCAAAATGGTGTTAAGGGGCTGGGTCAGTTCGTGGCCGATACCGGCAGTCATCTCGCCCAGACTGGCTAGGCGGCTGGAATGCATGAGCTGCTTCTGCCCCTCCCGAATCCGCTCCATGAGCTGGTACAACTCACTTAAATCCGTGCAGAGGAGGATATAGAGGACACGACCCCCTGGGGTGACATGCACCTGGGGCCGCAGACGCACCGGTACCGGCCCCTCTGCCAGCAGCAGTTGGGTTTCAGTCTCCCTGCTGTCTTCCGCGACCAGGAGCGCCGCAATACGCTGCCCCTCTTCTTCTGAAAAGAGGTGTTCCAAGCGCAGACCTGCAGCTTCCTGACCCGGAACCATGACAGGAAGCCGGTCTTGGGCTAGGCTGAAGCTGCGGTTGGCCTGGAGCAAATTGAAGTCCTGGTCAAAGAGCAGGAAGAATTCGCTGATCCCGGCCAGGATACGCTCGGTGAGCAGACGTCCGGCCTCGGCTTCCTCGTGCTTCTTCAGCACGCGCACCACTAGGTCTTGTCGCTGCTTCTCTAAAATGGCGATGGTTCTTTGATCCACAGGCACCTCTTGTGTCACCTTTCAGTAACAACTTGCCCCATTCAAAGGGCCTTGTCATCCTTTTTACCTCTTCAACCAAACTGATCATTCGCTTCAATTGAATGAATTTTAGGACCGATGTCACCAAAAGTACACACAAAAAACCGGCCTGTCACCCTGCGGTACCAGAAACAGACAAAAGCCCTCCGAATATTCTGCACCATATTGCATTGTTTTTGCGTGCAAACAGCAACCAGCCCAATTCCTGCTCAATCTGGCACGAACCCTGCTTCTATAAACGGTGGTAGAGACCAAACAGGGAGCACGCATGCCCCACAGAGCAGCAAAACATCTGGTGCAAGAGCATGAATTCATCAGCCCCAGCCGGGCAGCGACACTGTGTTCAGTGTCGGTGGCCCGATTTGAAAGCTGGATGCGCCAGGGCCTGGTGCCGGTGGTGCGGCAGGGCGGACGCAAACTGATTAAATCGCGGGATCTGATTGAACACCTCATCAGCCACAACATACGCATACCCGAAGAGCTGCTGCAGGGCGGGCGCAAGAAAATCCTCTTTATCGGTTTGCACGACCACGTCGAGCCGGAACTTGCCGCCGCAGTCGTCCGTCTGCTCTACCGTTTGCGGGAACGGGAAGACTTCATTGTCGATTTCATCCGGCACGGCGAACACACCGAGTTGAAGATCATCACCCTGGAACCGGACAAAATCGTGCTTTTGGGCGCAGATCAGGAGGCACAGGATCTGCAGGCCGGTTTAAGACGCCTGCTCGCGCCTGAGACCAGTATCCAGTGCCTGCATCCGCAAGAGGGGACATCAGCAGTGGATGCCCAGGTGCTGCAAAGAGAACCGAGGCCGGCATGAACCAGCACTTATTGCCAACGCGCACCCTCAGCTTACTCAGGCTTGGCCTCTTCTGCTGCGGCCTGCTCCCCCTGGGCCTGCTGGCAGCGCTGACAGTGCGCAGTACGGCGCATATGCTGGTTCTGGCAGTGGCCATAGGTTTGCTCTTTGTTATCTCTATCTGGTGCAGCCGTTATATGGCCGGGCGTTTAGCGACAACTGCTTCAGAAAACGGCATCCTGGAGGCCCAGGCCGGTGGGGCTGGTCAGACCAGTCTGGATGAACAGATGGTGCAGATGGAAAAAATGGCGAACATGGGACACCTTGCCGCCGATATCACCCATGAACTCAACAATCCCCTGCAGTTGATCCTGTCGCAGGCCTCGTGGATCGAGGAGCTTTTGGGCGATGAAGAGCCGGGTCAGGTAAAAAATCTGGATGAGTACCGCAAGACCACTGCCGGCATCAAGCAGCAGGTGGCCCGTGCCACCCGCATCACCGGTCGGGTGCTTGGTTATAGTCGGCAAACTGATGATGAAGAAACCAGTGTGCAGATCAATGCGCTGGTGGAGGAAACCTGGTCATTTCTGGAGAAAAAGGCGCGCAGCAGCAATATCAGCCACAGTCTTCAGCTTGACCAGAGCCTGCCCCCCACTTTGACCAGGGACCACCAGTTGCAGCAGGTGCTCTTGAACCTGATGGACAATGCCCTGGACGCGATGAGCGCGGCGGGTCAAGACGGTGCAATACGCATTCGCACCAGCCATGCAGACGGAACCATCCTCATTGAGGTTGACGACACCGGCCCAGGTATTCCGGAAGCGGTGCTTGAGCGCATCTGGCAACCCTTTTTCACCACCAAGGAGCGGGGCAAGGGCACGGGGCTCGGTCTCGCCATCAGCCGGCAGACTGTCCGCTCACTTGGCGGCGAACTGAGGGCGCACAACAAAGCCGGTGAAACAGGAGCTGTTTTCACTGTGAAGATTCCCATCAACTAGGGAGCAACAACCTCAACCATGCAAGGATAAGCCTATGGCCCGATATTCTGTTCTCATAGTGGATGATGAAGCTGATTTTCGTGAAATTGTGACCAAACAGCTTACCCGGCGCGACCTGCACTGCGAAAGCGCGGCAGATGGCGACAGCGCCTTGGAACTCATCACAGCCCACCCATTTGACGTGGTGCTCTTGGATGTGAAGATGCCGGGCAGGGATGGTACCGATACCCTGCGCGAGATCAAGCGTATCGCCCCGATGACCGAGGTGATCATGCTTACCGGGCATGCCACCGTGGAATCCGGCATTAACGGCATCAAGTACGGTGCCTTTGATTATTTGATGAAACCAATGGATATCGAACCATTGATGGAAAAACTGGATGCAGCCTTTGAGCGCAAGCGCATCCAGCAAGAAAAGATAGACGCACAACAAGGCAAGCGGGATATGGCCCGGCCCAATGAGGGCTGAGCCTTTATTAACAAGCCACTGACAAAGGAGCAAACAATGCAATTCTTCCGGGATCTGTACCAGTTCATGCTGACCGGGGCGCAGTATCACGCGCGCTGGGAGTTGGAGATGTCCAGTAACATCCTAAGGAGCCGAAAGCGGCTCTTTGTGCTCGCCTTATTTCTGCTGCCTGTTTTTGCGGGCTGTTTCTGGGCCTTTGCAGCCGACGGCGCACCGGGCTTTTTGGGCGGCAAATCCGCCTATGGCCCCTCGCACTATACCAACACCATTTTCATAGCCTCCATTGTGGTTGGTTTGTGCGCCGGCCTTATCAGCGGCTGCATCGGCGCGGGCGGCGGTTTCATCATCGCACCGGCACTGATGAGCGCGGGCGTTAAAGGTATCCTCGCTGTCGGTACCGACCTGTTCCACATCTTTGCCAAGGCCATCATGGGCTCGGTTCTGCACCGCAAGCTCGGCAACATCTCGGTCTCCCTGGCAGTCACCTTTCTTATCGGCGCGATCGTCGGTTCGACTGCGGGCGGTATCCTCAACCGCTGGCTCTACAACAAGAACCCGGTGCTGAGCGACACCTTCATCACCCTGATTTATGTTATCATTCTCGGCTTCCTCGCCTTCTTCGCCATCAACGACTGGCTCAAGGCGCGCGGTAAAAAGGCTGTGAAGGAAGAAGGCGCAACTCGCTTTGCGGAAGAAATCCCGCCCATGGGCAAGAGGCTGCAATCCGTCAACCTGCCGCCCATGCTTACCTTCGACGAAAACGTGACCCCCGGCGGTCGCAAGATTTCCTGGATATTCCTGGTTATCAGCGGTTTTATCGTTGGTACCGCAGCATCGCTGATGGGTGTCGGCGGCGGCTTCCTCACCTTCCCCATGTTCGTATACGGTCTGGGCGTTTCCTCCATGACCACCGTGGGCACCGATATCTTCCAGATCGTGTTTACCGCGGGTTATGGTTCCATCACCCAGTACGCCATGTACGGCTTTATCTTCTACACCCTGGCCATGGGCATGCTGCTTGGCTCCCTGATCGGTATCCAGATCGGCTCTCTGGTAACCAAGGTGGTTCCGGGCATGACCATTCGCGGTTTCTTCGCCCTGACTGTAAGCGCGGGCTTCATCAACCGGCTTGCCGCCCTGCCCGAGAAACTGGCAAAGATGGGCTACATCAATGTAGCCCCATCCATTACTTCTGCCATTAACACCATTGGCACCATTGTCTTCTTTGCGATCATCATCGCCTTTGCCATTTGGGTTTTCTGGTGTTTTTTCTCTAACTTCAATCAACTGAAAGCCGATGAGGTGCACTAATGCTCACCACCAAACAGTACCGCACAAGATCGATTTTTCTGCTCTCCACGTTCTTTATCATCCTGGTTTTGATCTTTATGCCGCTCTACCCAGACTTGAGGCCTGGGAGCAAAACCGATGGTCTGACCTTTATGGACAACTTCTTCAACTCCCTGTCCAAGGACTCGGCCTACTTTGTGCCGCAGGAACGGGAAAAGGCCAAAACCTTTACAGGGAAAACCTTTGATGCAGATCTAAAATACAAAAGCCCGGTTCTGGCTCAACAGGCTGCCCAGGTATTGAGCGCCAACGGCTTTAGCGCCACGGCCGAGGATGTGAATGTCAAAGCCAGCGGCGATTTCGGTCAACTTCTGGATGCAGCCTTGAACGACGCTGATTTTATGTACCAGAACCAGGGCGATGCCATTTCCGGCAAATACCCGCCTTTGGACGAAAGAAGCGCAGTCTATGCCTGGCACAACACCATGAGCGCCCTAGGCAAAGTCTTTGAAAGAGGCGGCAGTGAAACCGCCGCCATGCTCAACGCCACCCAGAGCATGAACAGCAAGGCGCTGGAGCCCTCCTACAACTACTACCAGGTAGAGCGCAAACCCGTTCGTCAGAACTTGCCCCTTTTGATCTTTGCCCTGGTGTTCTATGTGGTCTACACCTGCTGGTACGGCTTCGGCATCCTCTACCTGTTTGAATCCATGGGGGTCAAGCTCGACCATTAAAACAGCACACTGAGCCTTCAGTGCAGACTGCTGGGCGGGAAAATTGCTACCACTCCTGCCCTTCACACAAAACCCGGCATCTTTTGAAGATGCCGGGTTTTTTTATATGGCTATCGATGATGATCAGCCCTTGGGCGCGGGATATGGAGCGGCCAGGGACGGATGCCCTGACTGCAACAGTCATTGCCGCATCAAGGCCGAAATAGATAGGGCTTTGCTATGAAATTGGAATAAGCCGGCAGGGCAGAGAGATGACAGGGCAAGGTATGGTCCGGTCGCTCTGATGGCCGGTTCTCAACCTGCCTCATTCGATCAGAGTATAGCGGCAGGAAGGGCCGCGCCCAGACTTGATCAAAAGCCCGCGGCTGACAAAGTCGTAGAGATCGTACTGGGCGGTGCGCACGGAAATGCTGTCTTCAAGTGCCTCCTGGTACTCGCCCCTGCTGATGCTGCCCTGCAGCACGATTAAGGGCCACACCGTCTGCTGCCGCTCGTTCAGACCCTCCACATTTTGCTCGGCTGAGTCAGGTCCGGTTTCCTGTCCGGAAGAAGAAGCGGCATGTTCGCGCCCCGCAGTTGCAGAGCCGGAGCGCGAACCAGTCCGTTCTTCCTGGAGCGGCGTGGTGCTCGCCCCTTCAAAAACAGGTTCATTAAAAAGTATGTGCTCCGCCAGCAGGGTGTCTCCGTCTACAAAGGCAAGCGAACGGGTCAGGCAATGTTCCAACTCACGAACATTGCCCGGCCAGTCATGCTGGAGCATTTTTTCGTAGGCCCCCCGGCTCACGCTGACCACGGCATTTTGCGACTGACGGAAATGCCGTTCCAGAAAGAAACGGATCAAAACAGGAATATCTTCCTTCCTGTGACGAAGCGGCGGCGTATTGATGGTGATCACGGCCAGACGATAGTAGAGATCTTCGCGAAAAAAGTGTTCTTCACCTGTTTGCAGCAGATCCACATTGGTTGCCGCAATGATGCGCGCATCAAAGGCAACCTCCTGATCCGAACCCAGTGGAATGATGCGTCGCACCGACAGGGCGCGCAACAGCGCCTGCTGCACTCGCACCGAGGCGTTGCCGATTTCGTCGAGCAGCAGGGTGCCGCCGGAAGCTGCTAAAAACGCCCCTTTACGATCAGACTGCGCTTCGGAATGCGCGCCTTTCACGTGGCCGAAGAGCGCATCCATCAGGAGGTTTTCATCGAGCGCACCACAACTGATGGAGATGAAGGGGCCCTTGGCGCGATAGCTCAGCGCATGGATGGCCCCTGCAGTCAGTTCCTTGCCGGTGCCGGTTTCGCCAATGATCAACACATCGGCAAGCACTCCGGCTGCCTTGTGTATCTGCTGCCGCAACTGGGCGATGGCGTAGCTGCCGCCGACAATGCCGTGCAGCGGGTTCAGCAACAGTTCCTCATTCAATTCTTCGCTTGACTCTATCTTTTTTTCCAGACTGATCTTCTGGCGAAGCCGTTCATCTTCATCGCTCAATGACTTCTGCGCCAGATCCCGCCTGGCTATGTACAGCTGATGCAGCAAGATATTGATAGTGCGCTGGAACTGATCAAGTTCCGCGTAGGAGGAATAGTAGGCAAAGGGCCTTTGATCATCACTCTGGATCTTTTCTTCGATCTCTTTGGAGATATTTTCAACTTGTCTGGTGATATGACGACCGATAAAAAAGAGGGCAATCACAAACAGAATACCGCTCAAAAAGAAGAGGAAGTAGAGCGTTTTTGCTATCTTGTTGTTCAGTTGTACCAGCACGGCGCTGCTGTCAAAACAGCCGATACCGCCAATGATTTTGTTGATGCCGTTGCCGTGGAAAACAATGGGGGCATAGCTGAGAAACAAGGTTTGCTCCTCGGAGCGCGGCAGCATAAACTCACCCGAGGTCAGCAACTGCCCGGCCTGCCCGGCCTGTACATCGATCACCAAGGTCCAGTAGGTTTTGTATTCATATGCCGGCCGAAAGGCCTCCTTGAAGCCGGGTCTGCCTACGTCTCCCTGCAGTCCGGCTCGCAGCCGGTCTACCGAGAGTGCCTTGTGCGGTGTCTGCACTTCTTCAGACTCAAAGAGCAGCCAGCCGCCCAAATCAAAAACAAAACTCTGCTTGCGCTCAATGTTTTGCGGCGACAGGTACAAGGGTGACTGAGCAGAGGCGTACAGGGACAGGATGTTGCGCATCTCCTGGAGATTGATCGACAGAACCAACTGGCCCTGATACTCGCCCTCGTCAGTGAAAACGGGCTGCGTCAGGCGGATGACATGCATAAAGATATTGCGCACCCCATTGGGTACCGGCAGGGCGGCATATACCGTTTCAACCGGATCACCCACATGCACTTCGGGCGCAGCCGTGGACGGCGCGGCCTTGTTGGCATGGGCAAAGACGCCGTCACCGCTGCCTGCCAGCATCTGACCGGGCGGAACCGGCACAAACAGTTCGCCTGAATTCACCAGCACAAAATGCTCACCAGCGGCAGTACCCTGAAACCCGGCCTCACAGTAACGATTTCGTTCCTGCGCTGATTTACGGTTGAAATAAGCGCGCATTTCATCTGCGGAGAGCGCGCTGCGCGACAAATACTCCAGTTCGCGCTGCGCATCATCCAGCATGGCGCTAACGGCATTGGCCTGCGCCAGAGTACGCATCTGCGCATTTCTGGAGAAAGCCTCCCTGAGATAGGAGGAGGCCGCCTTATAGACGGCAAAGAAGGAGATGCTCAGAACGAACATCATGAGAACAGCCCCGAGCAAGATGAGAAACTTGCTGATACTCCAGCGGGTCAGGCGGGAGCCTGGGCGAAGAATGGTGTTAACCTGGGGAGGAAAATAAAAGCGCATATTCAGATGAGAGCTCAAGTTTAAGCAGAATTTTCCCTGCCCTCGCCTTCTTTCCTACCAGCTCCGCAGGCATCGCGCAAGCAACAACCGTTGCGCGATATGCGCAACCAGCAGTCACGCAAATATTCATTATTTTTTCACAATGATATCAACAAAATACAAATACAAGCCCGCAATGGCACGGCGTTTGCTTTAAACATTCGGAACCTTACTGCTGTTATCCATGCGCTTCTCAGCTCCATAACAGAACAGGGTTTGTCGCCGGGCGTTCCGGAATCCCCCGCCGGAGCGCCTGGATCTTTTATCCGGCCTACATAAGGGCGCGTCTGCACAGGGGTGTCTGAGCGCGCTAAAAGCCAAGCAAGAAAGACAAGGAGAACACAATGAAAAGACGTTTGCATCGAATGTGGTGGGCACTTTCCGCTCTCGTACTGTTCGCACCGAGCTGGGTCCTGGCGGCCGGAGGTGGAGGCGCTCCTGTTGTCATTGTGGCCGACACCCGCAAACTCAGCGGCATCATGGCTTGGTGGGCCAATATGTATAACGAAAGTCATCTAGAGTTCATGATCCTGACCATTATCATTATTCCGGTCGTGGGCGTTGTTTTTGGCGTGATCGCAGACATCGTCATGAGCTGGATCGGGATTGACCTCAAATCCCGCGAACTGGCCGAACATTGATCCAACACTTGTATCCACAAAACCCATAGGAGTTGCTCATGGACTGGTTATATATTCTCATGCCTATTGCCGGCGTTAAAATCTTTTGGCCCGGCCTCATCATTCTTGGTGTCGGTGTTGGTATTATCGGTGGTTTTTTTGGTATGGGCGGCGCCTGGATGGTCACGCCCGGTCTGAACATCCTCGGTTTCCCCATGGCCTTTGCCATTGGTACGGATATTGCGCATATGGCGGGTAAATCGCTTATTTCCACCATGCGTCATGGTAAATTCGGCAACGTCGACTACAAACTCGGCATGATCATGCTGGTTGGTACGGTCGTGGGCTTTGAGGTCGGAGCCCAGATGATCATGTGGCTTGAGCGCCTTGGTTCCGTTGACCTTGTGGTCCGATGGATTTATATCGCCCTCTTGAGCTTCATCGCTTGGACCGTGTTCCATGATGTCGGCAAACGTCGCGCCAAAGAGAAAGCAGCAGCAGCTAAGGGTGAAGTGCTGGAAGCCGGCGCCACTGGTGTCGAATGGCACAAGACCCTACATAAAATCAAGATCCCGCCGATGGTTCACCTCAAGGCTGCAGGCATCACCTGCTCCGCATGGTTGCCCATTATCGTCAGCTTCCTGACCGGCTGGCTGGCTGGTATCCTGGGTATCGGCGGCGGCCTTATCCGCATGCCCGCCCTGATTTATCTTGTCGGCTGTCCGACCCACGTTGCCGTTGGCACCGACCTGTTTGAGGTTGCCATCTCCGGTCTGTACGGAGCCGCCACCTATACCTTCAAGGGTCGTACCGAGCTGGTTGCCGCGCTGATCATGCTGGTTGGTGCAGCCATGGGTGCCCAGGTAGGCGCTGTAGCGACCAAATATATCAAGGGCTACGGCATTCGTATCGCGTTTGGCCTGGCGGTAATCGGTTGCGCTGTTTCCATCCTGCTTAAGCTCGTTCAGCCTTGGCTGCCTGCATACAAGAGGCTCTTGGACAATGCTTCCACCGTACTGGTGCTGAGCCTCGTCAGCCTGATGTCGCTCTACATCTTTGTGCGCATGGTTCAGGGCGCAAAGAAAGAACTGGCCATGAAAAAGCAGAAATAAACCTCAGGGACAATGCACAAGGAGAACCACATGAATATCAAACCGATCCTTTTGATTGCTGCCAGTGCCTGTTTCGTGCTGGGCATTGCCGGCTGCGACACATCCAAGTACGGCCAAGTTGAACAGGGTAGAGTAGTAGCCTTTGACGCAGAAAAACGTGTTGTCACCGTGGTACATGACAGCGCCATAGACCCGATTCACCCGGTCTACGACACCATGCCGGCTGTGCAGTTCACCCTGCCCACCGATCCTGCGGAAGTCGGCCCACTGCCCAAGGCCGGCCAGAGGCTGAAACTGGATATCGAGAAAAAGCAGATTGAACTCTACGATATACCCAAGGCAAACTTGGTATATCTCGACATTGAGATCGTTGATCTGCAGCAAAAAATAGACCGGACGCATCCGCTTGTTTACGATGCAACCGCAAAGGCCGCAAAACCTTTCCCGATTATTGATTCAGAAAAGAAGACCGTCACCGTATACTCAAGTCGCCAGAAAGTATTGTGCACCTTTGTCATTCCAGAGGGATATGCAGACAGGAACGTCTATCCCCTCAGCACCTGGGATGCCGGCGATGAAGTGCGCATCTACTTTAAGACGGAAGGCCAGGCGCTTCGCTTCATGAACATCAGCAAGACCGATATTTATAAGCGGTAAAGCCGAACAATTCCATCCTGTTGCGGGCGGGGGGAAACCCCGCTCGCATACTTTCATTCAAGCAGGTGCACCATGTCGGAATACACTTTTTTCTTGTTGCACAAACTCCTGGTTGTCGGTGTTAACGGCCTCATGCTGGTATCGGTGTTTGTGGCCATGTACCAGGCTTCACTGACTCCGGACGATTTCACCTTTACCTTCTTCAAGACCATTGGCGTCCTGTTTCTGCTGACCCTGGTTGTTGCCCTTGGCGGAAAGCGCCTTCTAAACCGCTACCGTCCCCTGGCATCGTGACCACTGATTCCAGCCGCATCCTCAGTTGGCAAAAACGAACCGGCACCCTGGCCGCGATTTTTTTCTTTGCCGCCCTGTTTTCCCTGGCTGATTCGCTTATTGGCGGCATTAGCGGCAATCGGGGCATCATCGAACTCCTGCCGGGCAGTTCATACGCCATCAGCGGCCCCATGCCGCCCAAAACCGAAACCCTGGAAGAGATGCTCATTGAGGGCGCACCCGCAGATGGTTCTGTTCGCGTCGTTCCCAGGGCAATTTTCACTGGTTTCTGGCTCGGCGGGGCCATGTGGCGCGGCAGCATTGAGGTTGCCGACACTGCCCAGGAAGATAAATATGTCGTCAAGGTCAGGGATCATTACGGTGAAAAACAAAACCCCGCACTGGTCTACACCATCAGAATCTGGCCCGACCAGCCCACCCTGAACGCCCATTCCTCCTCGTTTTTGACCAGACAAACAGGGCAAAGCCCCTTTTTGTTTGTTATACTCTGTACTATCGGCGGCATAGCAACCGGCTTCGCCACCTTTTTGCTGGGCCGCAGGTGGAACCGGCTTTTAGCGGAACATGGCTGCAGTGAGATCTACAAACTCACTCGCTCTGAAAGCGGCACCGAGCTGACCTGCGATCTTCCTGCCGCGGTCCAGGCGGTTGTCGGCATGGAATGCCCCGTCTTTCGCAGCACAGGCGAGGCCTTGGCCGGCGCAACAGTGGTGGGCATACGAAAAAGGGATGTTATCCTACTTATTGAAAAAGACAACGAGGTGCGCATTGGCGATGTGGTCTGCCTGAAAGCGACGGCAATTCTCGAAGCGCCTGACAACTCGGCACCAGCCTGAACAAATTTCTAAAAAAAAGCAGTAAAAAGGACCACTTAAAAAAATATTCGACCTGTACAAGCATGGTCTCATTTTTACAGGAGTATTGCATTTACATTACATTTAAGAAGACGAGGAAAAACTGAGATGATTTCATAATGAACGCAAACACAGTACACACTGTCCGAAGGTGTTATTCAACAGTGTTTTGATAGGGAAATGGAACGCAAGCATGAAGCCTGACCCAGGTTGTATGCTTATATTTTTTTCGGGTCACTGATTCACAAATTCATCATAACGAAACAGTCGTTTCTGCAACAACTGCCGGGGAGCGCGCGATGGATAGAAATTATACCAAGATCTGGTGGCAACATTGCCTGGCCATTGTCGGATTTTCTGTTATTCCGCTGCTTATCGTCAATCTTTTACTCTATGCGCTCTACAACAGGATATATACGGAAAAAGTATCGGAAAACCTGCTCAACCGGGTTGAAGCAAGAAGAGACACCCTGGATCTGTTCCTCAGGGAAAGGGTGGCGCAAATATATACCGTTGCCAACACTAATAAAGTGGATGATCTGAACAATGAAGCCTATCTCGGTCAGGTCTTTGCCACCATGCATGCCAAATCCGACTCCTATGTTGATGTCGGCATTATAGACAAGGAAGGAAACCATATTGCCTACGTCGGTCCTTATTATGATGCCCTGAAAACAGCCAACTACAAAAACGAGCCTTGGTTCGATGCGGTGATGTCGCAGGGCGTGTTCATCAGCGATATCTTCATGGGTTACCGACACTATCCCCACTTCATCATAGCCGTGCTCATCCGAGAGAATGGCGGAACCTGGATCCTCCGCCTGACCATCAATCTGAAAAACCTTGACGACATTGTGCAAAAGGCCTGGCTGGGCGAACTCAGCGACGCCTTTATCATCAACAATGTCAATAAGTTACAAACCCTGCCCCGCTTCGGCGGCGAGTACCTCTCCTCTCCAATCTTCATGGGCTTTGCCAGGGAAGCAAACAGCCGGCATATTCCCTACCCTAATTTCAGCTCCACTGTGAAAACACGGGTAGAACGCATGTCGATTCAGGGGCACGATGTATTCATCGGCGCAGCCACAGTGCGCAGCAACAGCTGGGTTCTGGTGGTCAAGGAAAGCCCGGATGAGATCCTCTCTCCCCTTGCCCAGGGAAGAAACTGGATGATTTTCTTCACCAGCCTAGGTCTTTTTGTTATCTGCACGGGCGCGGCCCTGTTCACCAATGCGCTCATCAACCGCATAAAGGAGACGGACCGGGAAAATGCCGCCAGCTCCGATATGCTCCTGCAGGCCAACAAGATGATTGCGCTGAGCAAAATGGCGGCAGGCATTGCCCACGAGGTAAACAACCCGCTCGCCTCGATTGCGGAAAATGCGGGCTGGATGAAAGACTTGCTCGCCGAGGAAGACCTGAGCAAAAGCCCGAACTTCGAAGAGTTCGACAAGGCGGTCGACAAAATCGAGCAGCATGTGGCCAGGGCCAGGAAGATCATCCACAACCTGCTTGGCTTTGCCCGACGCATGGAGCCTGCCAAGGAAAAAATCAATGTGAACAACCTCTTGGATGAAACTACCGGTTTTCTCGAAAACGAGGCACTCTATGTCAACATCAACATTGAAAAGGACTATGCCGATGACGTGCCGGTGATCACCAGCGATCTTTCCCAGATTCAGCAGGTAGTCTTGAACTTACTCAACAACGCTTTTGACGCAGTAGGTTCAAATGGCGTTATTACAGTGAGTTCTCGCTATCTGGCTAAAAGCGATGAGGTTGAAATATCGATTGCCGATACCGGTAAAGGCATGACCGAGGCTGAAGTGAACAAAATTTTTGACCCCTTCTTCACAACCAAGGAAGTCGGCAAGGGAACCGGGCTTGGTCTTTCAATTTCATACAGCATCATCGAAAAACTTGGTGGAAAAATAAAAGTACAGAGTACACTAGGCAAAGGTACAGTCTTTACTATTCTTTTACCAAAACACTGAGGGTGCGATGGAGAACGCAATACGGGTACTCATTGTAGATGATGAAGACGATTTCCGGGAAACGATCGTTAAGCGTTTGAATGCGCGCAAGCTTCAGGCTGAAGGCGCGAGCAGCGGTGTAAAAGCGCTTGAAGTGCTGAAGGAACGGGAATTTGACGTCATGGTGCTGGATGTGAAAATGCCGGACATGGACGGCATTGAAACCCTTCGCCACGTGAAGAAAATGACCCCTGAGATAGAAGTCATCATGCTGACCGGTCATGCCTCGGTGGAGTTTGGTTTGAAGGGAATGCAACTTGGGGCCTTTGACTACATCATGAAACCCGCCCCTATTAACGAATTGATGGATACCATCGGCCAGGCCTTTAACAAAAAGCAGGGCCTGGTTTGATTTTTTCTTGGCGAGCCTCACGCGCTGGTTGCCTGAGTTATTGTGCCGCCGCTGATACACTGGAGGTGTTCAGATGCGAGTTTGGGATATGCGGTTGTTGCAAGACGACCTGCCAACGGAGAAGCGGCGCACAGAACATATCTATGACTATGTAGACAGCGAAGAAAACCGCAGGCGGGTAGACCAGCACTTCACCAAACTGCAAAGAAAGCTGATTATCGGGCTGATTATCGGCTTCCTCCTGCCCAATGCCCTGTTATCGGCCTACTTCCACTACCAGTTTACCCACACCTTACGAGACAGCGCCATCCTGAGCCTGGAATCGGTGGCCGACAACCAGAAAAACTCGCTGGACCTGTATCTCAGGGAGCGGATCGGCAACCTCTACAACCTCCTGCTCAACCCCAGCGCCACGGTGCCGCCGACCCAGGCCACCATGGACGGCTATCTGCGCAGCCTGGTCCGCTTTCACGACGGCTTTATCGATGTGGGTCTGATAGATGCCAAGG
The DNA here is from genome assembly GCA_030538155.1 of bacterium. Taxonomy (GTDB): domain Bacteria; phylum Desulfobacterota; class Desulfobulbia; order Desulfobulbales; family Desulfobulbaceae; genus Desulfobulbus. Next base: position 21,873 of record JAUNUN010000021.1, on the reverse strand, counting down.
GCATCCTCATCGGCTATGCCGGCCCCACGCCCGAACAACTCGGCCAGGACTTCAGCGATGCACCCTGGCTCAAACAGTTGCTCAACCGGGACACGAGCCACATTATCAGCGACAGCTACCTGGATTCCCGGCGGGCGGCACACTTCACGGTGGCGGTGCGCCACGTGATTCAGGGTCAGGTCTATGTGCTGCGCGCCACTCTTGATCCGGACGAACTCTATTTGCTGCTCCGCTCCACCGTGCATGGCAGCAATGTTGAATCCTCCCTGGTCAACGCGCAGGGGCGGTACCAGGTGGTTGATCCGAAGATCGCCACGGCCACGGACCAAGCCCCCTTTCTGCCGCCTGCCACGGAAAGCGTGGCCATACACGAGCAGGACATTGAAGAAACCCGCACCCTCATTGCCTACACTTGGCTGACGGAAGCGCCCTGGTCTCTCTTGGTCAGTCAGCCGCTGGCCGTAGCCCAGTCGGGCATGTACCAGGCGCGGCTCATCCTCACCATCAGTCTAGTGAGCATTAGCCTGCTCTTCTGTGTCATCATTTTCTTCACTATCAGAAAGCTCATGGACGATGCCCGACGCATGGCGGAAAAGGGGCATCAGTTGCAGGAGATGCTCGCCCATGCCTCAAAGCTGGCCTCGATCGGCGAGCTTGCCGCAGGCGTGGCCCACGAAATCAACAATCCGCTGGCCATCATCATGGCCACCAGCGGCGTGGTCCGGGATATGTTCAACCCGGAATTCGACCTCGACAACAGCCCTGAAGCGCTCTTTAAGGAACTGGACGTGATTGACAACGCCGCCACCAGGGCCAAGGGCATCACCAAGAAACTGCAGGAAATGGGCAAGACCCGCATGCCGCAAACCGAACCCTGCGACATCAATGCCCAGGTGGAAACCGTGCTGGCCCGGCTGAAAAAGGTGGAACTCAAATCAAAAGCCATTGATGTGCAGTTCAATCCGGCAGAGGATCTGCCGCCTATTCTGGCGGAGGCAGAACCTTTGCGTCAGGTGTTCACCAACCTGATGCTCAACGCTGCAGACGCGATTAGCGATAAGGGTATCATCACCGTTACTACCGCTGTTCAGGACAGCATGGTAGCCATTACCATTGCCGATACCGGCAGAGGCATTCCGCCACAGAATCTGGAGCGGATTTTTCACCCCTTCTTCACCACCAAGGGCGGAGGCCAGGGCACAGGCCTTGGTTTGAGTATTGCCGCCAGCATTGTCAAACACCTTGGCGGGGTGATCAAGGTCAACAGCATTGTCGGCAGAGGCAGCACCTTTACCGTGCTGCTGCCGCACAACTTCTACTGCCCACTCGATACATAAGTGAGTGCACAGCACATGGACAAACAAAAGAAATTCAAAGTACTTCTGGTTGACGACGAAGACATATTCCGCGAGGCCACGGCCCGCCAGCTCAAGGTACGCGGCTTCACCGTGTTGACGGCAGACGGCGGCGAGGCAGCGCTTGAACTGGTGCAAAGCGACCCGCCCGATGTAGTGCTGCTCGACCAGGAGATGCCAGGCATGCACGGCACGGAAACCTTTGTTGCCATCAAAGAGCTCAATCCCCTCATCGAGGTAATCATGCTCACCGGCAATACCAGTGTGGACAACGCTCTTGAACTAATGAAACTGGGCACCTTTGACTACCTGATGAAGCCGGTCAATATCGATGAGTTGCTCTACAAAATCGAAGACGCACATGCGCGCAAGCAACTCAACGAGCGCCGGCAACGCAGCAACACCGCCCCATCTTGAGGTGAGAGCGGATTGCTGAAACCTTATTCCACTATCAGAGCACAGCTCGGCAAAGGGGCTGGGCGGAATGCGAGGTAGGCGTAGATACAGGCACTCCGGCATAGCCCCCTGCAGACGATGAACAGAGCGCTTTGCATGGTAGTGGAATTCAAACGAGGTTGATCATGCTGAAAAATCTGGGTGGCCGTTTGCAAAAATTGTTCGGCAAGGACCAGGACAACACCATTCCGGCCCTGGATGCTGCCGCAGTCGAGGAGTTGCAGCTCACCTTCAAATCGCGCTACTACAGCTTCCGCCAACTGCTCACGGCCAACACCAAAACGCTCGAATCCATGGCGGAGATCGAAAAGGCGCTGCAAGGCACCGAGCCCTTCAGCTTCTCCTTTGTGCAAAAGGCGTGCAGCACGGTTTCCATCAATGTTTTCAATATGATCAAGCATATGGAAAACATTGCCCCAGGCAAGTACAACGCGCTCAGGGATTCCTTTGCCTCTATCCAGAGCCGCATCGACGCCCTGCTCCACCAGAAAAGAGATCTGAGCGACCGCCGCTTGGTCATCCCGCTTGAGGCGGTCACCAGCGACATGATGGATGTGGTGGGCGGCAAGATGGCCAACCTGGGCGATGTGAAAAATCGGCTGCGCATGCGAGTGCCGCCAGGCTTTGTGGTCACTGCCGCGGCTCACCAGCTCTTCATGGAGACAGACGGCCTGCAAAAAGAGGTGGATCGCCTCTTTCAGGTGGCCGGCTCCGATCTGGACCGCAACTTGGACCTGGTCAGCTCACAGATTCGCCAGCTTATCCTGGCCGCTGAAGTACCGGAACCCATCCGCGCAGCCGTGCATACGGCCTACGAAAAACTGGAAAAACAGTATAATGGCCCGGAACTACACCTGGCGGTGCGCAGCAGCGCCCATGGAGAAGATGCGGAGAACAGCTCCTTTGCCGGGCAGTACCGCAGCGAACTCAATGTGCACTTCTCCCAGTTCTTCTACGTCTACAAGCAGGTGCTGGCCAGCAAATACAGCCCCCAGGCCATTGCCTACAAAATCAACAAGGGCTTCCGCGACGAAGACATTGCCATGTGCGTGGGCTGCCTGGCCATGGTGGATGCGGTTGCCGGCGGCGTGGTCTACACCCGTAACCCGCTCGACCGGCGAGACGACAACATCTACATCAACTCCACCTGGGGCCTGCCCAAGGCAGTGGTGGACGGCGACACCCTGTGCGATTTGTTTGTCGTTTCCAGAGACGAACAACTCAGTATCGTCAAAGAGGATGTGCGCGAAAAGGCCTTCCAGGTGGTGTGCTACGAGACCGATGGCTGTATCCGCACGGAAACGGATAAAGAGGTTGCAAGCCAGCCCTCGCTCTCTGCCGGCAAGATCCGGGAACTGGCCGATGCCGCCATCCAGATTGAAGACTACTATGAGCGGGCCCAGGATATTGAATGGGCCATGAACGAAGACGGGGACATTTATTTTCTCCAGTCGCGCCCGCTGCAGCAGATGGAGGCCATTCTACCGGTTGAGGAACTGAACCTGGGCCGTTTTGCCGCTTCCCTTCTTTCTGAAGGCGGCATCAATGCCAGCCCCGGCACTGCCTCGGGCAGGGTGTTCAAAGTTGCTAAAAAAGTCGATATTCTGCAGTTTCCCGAAGACGCGGTTCTGGTGGTGGAACAGGCCCTGCCGACCTGGGCCCCCCTGGTGGCCAGGGCTGCCGCAGTGATTTCGGAGCGGGGCGGTTTTGCCGGCCATTTGGCCAATGTGGCAAGAGAATTCGGCATCCCCGCCATCTTTGGCGTGACCGGGGCCATGGACATGGTTGAAAACGGGGAATTGGTTACAGTGGCGGCCGACTTGGGCCAGGTCTATCTGGGCAGTATCGCACCGCTTCTGGAATGGAAGCGGCCGGAGCTGACGCCCATGAAGGGCAGCCCCATCTATGAGGTGCTGCAGGAGACCAGCAGGCACATCATTCCCCTGAATCTGATCGACCCCGAGTCGCGCGACTTTCAGCCGCAAAACTGCAGCACCTTTCACGACATCACCCGCTTTATCCACGAGAAATCCGTGGTGGAGATGTTCAACTTCGGTAAAGACCACCACTTTTCGGAGCGTTCCAGCAAACAGCTCCACTACCGGGTGCCGATGAACTGGTGGATCTTGAACCTGGATGACGGCTTTGTCCATGAGGTGCAGGGCAAATACGTCAAACTGGAGGACATTGCTTCCATCCCTATGCTTGCCTTCTGGGAAGGCTTTGTGGCCATCCCTTGGGACGGTCCGCCCGCCATGGACGGCGGCGGCATGACCACCATCCTCTTCCGTTCCACCATGAACACCGCTCTTGTAACAGGATCCCAGTCCAAGTATGCGGATCGCAACTATTTCATGGTGTCTAAAAACTTCTGCACCCTCAGTTCGCGCCTGGGCTACCATTTTTCTACCATGGAAGCCATGGTGAGTGAACGCTCGGTCGAGAACTATCTGGGCTTTAAATTCAAAGGCGGAGCCGCGGATTTTGAACGCTGCCTGGGCAGGCTGCGTTTTATTCAGGAGATTTTGGAGCGCTACGGTTTCCGGGCGAGCATCAACGGCGACAACCTCGATGCCCGCATCGAGGGCCGCAACATGGAGTACATGCTGGACCGGCTGAAGATCCTTGGCTATCTGACCCTGCATACCCGCCAGCTCGACATGATCATGGGGAATACGGGCCATGTGAACTACTATCTGAAAAAACTCACCGGTGATATCGACCAGATGCTCGCCGGGGAGCATTCCTGCGCAGTTTGAGGCGTATAAGTTTGAGGCTTTAGGCAGGGTTACCGGGGGGCCTGCCGGCGCAAACGCTCACTCACCATAAAAGAGGCGCTTGCTATGACGACCATACTCGGCAATCTCAAAGAAATGTTCCAAGGTCTGCGCAAAAAGCGCGGGCAGGATGTATCGAGCAGCCAAACGGCCATGAACGAGCTGTTCCGCTTCCGCTACACCCTGTTCAAGGAACTGCTCTCCGCCAACTCCCAGCTCCTGACCCTGCTCTCCGACATTGACGAAAAACTGAAAGGGGAGCAGGTCTTTGGCTTTTCCTACATCAAAAACCAGGTCAACAAGTCGTTGCAGCATGCCTTCCAGATGGTGAAGAGCTTGAACGTGATGTCAGGCTCAAAGTACCGGGGCCTGTATACCTCGCTTGAAAACATCAACAACACCATCAAGGACATCACCGACGAGCATCAAATCGACCATGCTCCGGCCAATGCCGTGCCCTATACCCGCATCTCCCTGCAAGATGCCGACTGGGCTGGCGGCAAGAACGCCAACCTTGGTGAAATCCTCAATAAAATCGGCATACCCGTGCCCCGCGGTTTTGCCGTCACCACCAAGGCATTCACCACCTTTTTTGATTTCAACGACCTGAAGGATGAGATCATCAATCAGAAAAATATCCTCTATGTCAATGAAATCGAGCAGCTCACCAAGCTGAGTGAAGAGACCATGAAGCTCATCCGCAGCAAGCCCATGCCGCCGGAACTGGCGCAGGAACTGCAGGATGCCTATCGCGACATCTGGGGGGACGACAAGGAGGTGCTCTTGGCCCTGCGCAGCAGTGCGGTGGGCGAGGACGGCGACCTCTCCTATGCGGGCCAGTATCTCACCATGCTGGGTGTACGCTTCCCGGAACTGAACGAGGCCTACAAGGCAGTCATTGCCAGCCTCTATTCGGCCCGCTCCCTTTCCTACCGCAGTTCGAAAGGCGTGCTTGACGAACACCTGGCCATGGCAGTGGCCTGCCTGGAGATGGTGGATTCCAAGGCCAGCGGCGTACTCTACACCAGACACCCCTACAACATCGTCGATGAAGATATCCTCATCAATGCGGTGTGGGGACTGGGCCCCTATGCGGTGGACGGCGTCATCATTCCGGATTCCTATGCGGTTTCCAAGGACGAGGCCCTGACCATCCAAAAAAAGACCATTTCCAACAAACCGGTGCAGCTCAAGCTCAACCCGGAAGGGGGTGTGGAAGAGCGACCAGTGCCCGTTGAGGAGCAGAATGCGCCCTGTTTGAGTGATGAAGAGATCCGCCGGGTGGCCGGCTATGGCGCTGCCCTGGAGCGGCATTACAACTGTCCGCAGGATGTGGAATGGGCTCTGAAGGAAAATGGTGAACTGCTCATTCTGCAGTCGCGGCCGCTGAAGATAGAGAATCCAAAAAATTTCTGCCTGCTTGAATCAGCACCGCTGGCAGGCTATGAGCTCTTACTCAACGAATGCGATATTGCGGCCCAGGGCGTGGCCTGCGGCCCGGCCGTGCATGTGGACAAGTTGGATGATCTGGCGGATTTTCCGGAAGACGGCGTACTCATTGCGCACCACTCCTCGCCGGAATATGTGACGGTCATGCGCATCTGCAGCGCCATTGTGGTTGAGGCCGGCAGTGTCAGCGGCCATATGGCGGCACTGGCGCGTGAATTCGAGGTGCCGACCATGATCAGCCCGGAACCGGCCATGGAGCGCATCCCGGCGGGCGCCATGGTGACTGTGGACGCCTATGCAGGCCGGGTGTACGGAGGCCGGGTAGAGGAGCTGCTCAAGGCGGTGAGCAAAACACGCGATGCCCACATGAAGGGTACGCCGGTCTATGAACAGCTCCAGAGCATCGCCAGGCACATCGTACCCCTGAACCTGACCAATCCCGCAGCTCCGGAATTTGCTCCGGAATACTGCACCACCCTGCACGATCTCGCCCGGTTCTGCCATGAGCAGTCGTACAAGGAGATGTTTCAGATCAGCGACCTGGCCTCGAAACTGCACGGCTGGTCGCTCAAACTGGATGCAGCCCTGCCCATGGACATCCATCTGATCGACCTGGGCGGGGGCCTGAGCGACCAGGTTCCGCCGGAGCAGGAAACGGTGCGGCTTGCCGACATCGAATCAGCACCGTTCCGCGCCCTTATCGCCGGTATGCTCAATGAGGACGTGCATGGCAATGAGCCGCGGCCGGTTAATCTGGGGGGACTTTTATCGGTGATGATGGAGCAGAGCTTTTCTCCAGGTCATGTGGGCGAGCGCTTCGGTGACCGCAGCTATGCGATTATCGCCGACAAGTACCTCAACTTCAGCTCGCGGGTTGGCTACCACTACAGCGTGGTGGATGCCTACTGCGGTGATACGGTCAACAAGAACTACGTCACCTTCAGCTTTAAGGGAGGTGCAGCCGACTCGGTGCGGAAAAACAGACGGGTGCGGGCCATTTCCCTGATTCTGGAGCGGGAAGGCTTCAAGGTGAGCGTCAAGGTGGACAAGGTGGATGCCCGCCTCCAGAAGTATCCGAAATCCTACATTGAACTCAAAATCGACATGCTCGGCCGTTTGCTCATCTTCACCCGCCAGCTCGATATGCTCATGACCACCGAGCAGAGCGTGCACTGGGCGGCTGAAAACTTCTTGGCCGGCAACTACAAGCTCCACGCCCAGGAAGACCCGTCAGTGGCAGAGAGCGAAACCTGAACCGGACTGGTAGCCATGTTCAACAGTTTATACATTTTTCTTATCATCGTCGGCTCACTGATTATCGGCATGGCGCTGGGCGCACGCCTGCGCCATCGCCGCAGCAACAAGCAGCATCCCGAGCAGTAATTGCCGCAGACTCCCTTGCCCGGACGAGTCGATCCAGTACAGCCTGCCTGCAGCAGCACAGCGCTTAGGCGCAACGTCAACAGCTTCAAAGAGCTGTGCAGTGCGAGCAGCAGCGCCTTGGACGCGCTGGATGCCCTCGCAAACCTGCACAAGGGCATCAGCGAAGTGGCTGTTCGCCGGCAGGAGCAAGGGCTCAGCTTTTCTCTCCTGAAAAAACTCGGCCTGCAACTGAGTGTGCAGGCCCATAAATGCATTCGCCTCTTGACTGTGATCAGTGGCGAGGATGATGCCGTCCTGCGCAGCGCACTGAACGGGCAATTGCAGAATTTGGCCACAATACTCGGGGATGGGCCACCGTCGGAGAACGAGCCCCTGTTCCAGCGGCTGAGGAGTGGCCGACAGGATACGGCTTGTGCATCTGTTCAGCAGAAAGCCTTTCCTGAAATTCGCTTTAAGCGCGATACATGCTCCCCCGCCTTCATCATAAATAAGGCGGCAGGCCGCCGCTTTTTCCACGCAGCCAGGCTCTATGCCCGCATCAACCACAGCCTGCAGCAACTCGACTACAGCAACAGTGCCTCGCTTGCGCTGCTGAGCGCCGACATCCAGCGATTGATTATGACCGCGCCGCTGCCCGACGAGGTACAGACTGGTTTGGTGCAGGAACTACAGGAACTTTTTTCTCCTCAAGAAAAAGGAGCCATCGCCCTTTTCCCCCAGGTGCACAGCGAGGATGGCAGCCGCAGTTCCTTTGCCGGACTCATTCCCGCTTTGAGGCAGATAGCCTGGAATGTTGCAGGAGCGGCAGAGCAGGCCTACAAAGAGATCCTGGCCGCGCTCTATTCACCGCATTGCCTGGTCTACATGGAGGCCAGAGGCCTGCGCCACGAAAGCACCGGCATTTCCGTGCTCTGTGTGCCGGAGGATGCAATCCTTTCGCGAGCGCTGACCCAGCCGCCGCAGCCACTACTTGCTGAGCCTTCAGCCCCTCTGCTACAGGGTTGCACAGGCAGCCCGGTTGTAAAGGCCTTGTCCGCCCTCTGCCGGCTCACCGGCGCGAACCTTGCCCCTCTCGCCTCTGACTGCATGCTGCCGCCATTACGAGGTACGGCAGAAGCGTGCGGCAGTACGAGTATGTACACCAGCATGCTTGACCTCATCCTTGCATGCCGGTGCAGGGCGCTACAGGCGCTGCTCTGCCAAAGCTCCCATGGAGGTATCCTGCAGCTCACCCCGGCCCTCAGGTTTTTTCTTTATAGTATTGATGAATTATTGTCGGCACGATTACCGACACAGGGCAACGATGAGCAAATCCTTGCCGCAGAGCCCCTTACTGCTCCCTTGCTGCAAGCACTCTGGCGAGGCATGAGGCAGCAGGTGGAGGTGGAGCCTGGTCGTATGGCAGCACTTGATGTATCTGTCTTGAAAAACTCCGTTCTTCTTAACGGTAAATGCTGTACATTGCAGGTTGTGTGCCCGGATTTCTTCTTCAATCTGACCGCAGAGCAGGACAGGCATGGGCAGAACTTCCGCCTTGTTGTTCTGCTGGAAGACAGCAGGGTAGGCAGTGCGCAGCGCCTCTCTCAACTCGCCGATCTCCTTGTCGGCCACGGCCTGAGAGTCCAGGCAGCAGGCCAAAGCCTGCGCGCGCTCGTTGCCCGAACATCCTTTCAGCCCTTCGAACACGATCTCCGGTTGCTCGGCGCGCTCGCTATCCAGACCCTGACAGAACAGACAGAACCAAGCCTTCATGGGCATTGACCAGATAAGGCATTATGAGCTTTGTACAAATCACCCAATCAGATGCCGTAACCCAGGTTAAATTGCTGCTGGTCGATGATGACAGCACCTTCCGCCTCGAGTTGCAGCAAAGGCTCCAGGCCATGGGTTTACAGTTGATGGCCGCGGGCGGCTGCAGCCAAGCCCTGCACCTTATGACCCGGCAGAATGTGGATGTGGTCATCATGGATATGCAGATGCCGGGAGTTGACGGCATCGAGTGCCTGCGCCAGGTGAAACAGGCCTGGCCCAAGGCGGAGGTCATCCTCCTCACCGGTCATGCCTCAGTACAGAGCGGTATCGAGGGCATGGAAAGCGGCGCTTTCGACTACTGCCTCAAGCCCATCGATGTACCGGATCTCCTGGACAAGGTAGAACTGGCCGCGCAAAAGGCCCTGATCAACAAAGAAAACAACGGAACCTCAGAATAATAGATAGAAAATTCATCTCCATCTGCTGCCCTGCTTGTTGCTGGACAAGAAAAACAAAAAGAATTATCTTACAAAATTGAATGGGACTGGCCGTACATTTCCTGCATAGGCAGAACAAACACTCCGGTGCGACGAGATATGAGGAATGAGTAATTCGACTGTGCGGTTGCCGGCGCCGCCAAACTGAAGACAAGACATTCTCATGGAGAATCAGCAGATGAAAACCCTACACAAGACCCTTTTCCTGGCAGCAGTGCTCGGTTTGAGCCTGGTATTTGCCCCAGCGCCCCCGCTCCAGGCCGGGGAACGGATCATTATCGGCTCTCAATTGTTTGGCCCAGGCCTGATCTACCGGGTGGACAGCCCGTATCCACGCCATCGCTACGTAGTGCCTGGCCATTCCTACGTGTACGGCCCATCCTATTATTACGGTAACTACCGTCGCAGCTCCCCTGTTGCAGGCACCTACTTTTACGGTGACCGCTACCGCGATGACGGCCCACGATTTTACCGCGACAGGTACTACGATGGCCCGCGCTCTTACCGTGACCGGGACAGATATTACGATGGGCGCCGTTACTACCGCGAACGGGATAGAGACCGTTATTATGGCTCCGACAACGATCGCCGCTACCGGGTGGAGCGTTACACTCCCCAGGCACGGGAAGAGCGGTTCCGCCGGGATACCTACAAGGAACAGCGCATTCCCAAGGAGCAGAAAACCATGCAGGAACGCAGATGGTCGCGTTAATCCAGGGTAGCCGATCTTAAAAAGCGTCTTACCGCTGTTCATGGGCAATTCCGTTTCCAGATTAAAGAAGTGTATCAAGGAGGCGAGGCAAATGCGACGCAGGCGTACATAGGGTACTCCGAGGAACATTTGCCGATGCCGACACAGATAGGCTTTGATATGGAAATGGAATAAGGCGCTTTTTTCTTTTTCCTCCTTAGCAGGCATGGTACCGTTGATCAATCATCCGGAAAAATCCGGGCAGAGAGACCACCTTAGTCACCAGTCTTTCAGGGAGGAACAATCATGAACAAATTGCTGGGAATATTGTGCGCAACGGTCTGCATCTTCGCCTTTGCCGCCCTGGTCAGCGGCACGGAAGCCACTCCGCAGAACTGTCAACAGGTGCTGGACAACAGCTGCACCAAGTGCCATGGCGTGAAGCGTATCTGCAAGACCATGGACAAGGCTGATGCCGACTGGCCTGTCATTGTCGCGGATATGGGCAAACGCGGCAAGTTGAGCCGGGAGGTGCAGGATCAGGCGCTGAGTTGCGTTACCAGCACGGATGCGGCCCTGAAGAGCGCCCTCTGCCCCAAGAAGTAATTCTGATCCACACCAAAACCATATCTGCACAAGTCTTTCTGCGTGTGTGAACGCCGGGGATCGGTATGATCTCCGGCGTTTTCTGTTTTCCTGTCTCCTTGTAGCTCTGCTTGCCCAAAGCAGGTTAGTTTTTCACAGCCTGCCTGGTCTTGCCGCGGGCAAAGGAGAAAAATACGCCCAGGCCGCAGAGAGCCGCGGAACAGTAAAAAACAGTATGGATGCTGCGCAAAAAGCGCGGGTAGACCTCTGGAGTGATGAGCACATTTCCCAGCATCAGGGCCAGCACCACCGTGGCAATGGCCATGCTCAGCATCTGGCCCAAAAGGCGCATGATCCCCACCACACCAGAGGCCAAACCGTACTGGCTCTTGTCCACCGCACCCATGATGGCATTGGTGTTAGGAGAGGAAAACAGGGCAAATCCTGCCCCCAAAAAAATCAGGTTGGCAAGTATCCAGGATCGCGGCGTATCCATGCCCAGTTGGGTATAGAAGGCAATGCCGATGGTGGTCATGAGCATGCCTGCCGTGGCCAGCCAGCGCGCCTCCACCTGCTCGGACAAGCGCCCGGCCAGGGGTGAGCCCAGGGCCATCACTATGGGTTGTGCCACCAGCAGGGTTCCTGCTGCCTGCGGGCTCATACCCTGAATATACTGCAGATAGAGGCTCATCAAAAAGGTGACCGCAAAGGTGGAGCTGTAGTTGAGCAGGGCGGCCAGGCTGGAAAAGGTAAAGGTGTGATTGTTGGTAAAAAGCCGCACATCCAGCATGGGATGGGTGCTTTGATGCTGGTGCCGGAAAAAAATGATGGTGCAGAGCAGGCCAAAAACTACCAGTGCCGCACCAGCTTTCGTGGTGACAATCGAAGCCCCGTACACCAGGCTGCAGATGGCAATGGCATAGAGCAGCGCTCCGGCCGGATCAAAAGCCCCTTTGCGTGCACCGGCCCATTCATCCTTGAGATGCAGGCGTGTCAGCACGATACAGAGAATGCCCAGGGGCAGCATCAGCAAAAAAATGCTGCGCCAGCCCAGATATGCGGTGATCAGCCCACCTGCAAAGGGCCCGGCCGAGAGACCGATATACACCGCCGCCACATACATGCCCAGCACCCTGCCCCTTTTTTCCGGCGGATACACAGAGGTAAGGATGGCCATGCCGGTGCTGACAAACATGCCCGCACCCACACCCTGCAGGCCCCGGCAGGCAATGAGCACCACGCCGTTGGGCGCGAGTGCCGCCAAAATGGAAGCCAGAGTAAACACCGACAAACCCGCACTAAAGAACTTCTTGCGGCCATACATGTCGGCCAGGGCGCCAACCGGGGCCAGGGTCATGGCCATGGTAAGCAGGTAGATGGTGGCCACCCAAGTCAGGGCAATGCTTTTAAGCTGAAGATCGGCCTGAATGGCGGGCATGGCCACGTTGACCGCTGAGATGATAAAGGGGGCCAGAAAGGAGGACAGGGTACAGACCAAGAGGGCCGAGCGTTCCTGGGCTATTTTCTGACGCGCTGCTGATTCGGACATCTAGAGCTCCACAACAAAGGAAGAAAAGCGGACGGACTGGGCAGGATGCGTGTGTATAATCCTGTCGGATAGGTCAGTATATCTGCTTTTTCTTGTTTGTCTGTGGAAAAGAACAGCCCCAAGTTCAGGCCTGTGCCTGTAATATGCCCCGGATTGTTCCGACCTGCGCAGACCGGTCACGCCGATTGCAGATCAAAGCGCCGCCGTGTACCGACTTCGGCACAGGCTACCGGAATAAGCGGCAAGTAGTAAAAAATGTCCCCGGCAAAACTGAAATCCTTTGCCGGGGACGCCTTACAGACCTGAACGGGCGGTATGCGGAAAAACTATCAGCCTGAATGTTATTCCGTTTCCAGATCAAAAAATATCAAGGAGGCGAGGCAAATGTGACGCAGGCGTACATAAAGGTACGCCTTGCGAACATTTGCTGAAGCCGTCACAGATAGGGCTTTGATATGGAATTAATTGAGCTTGATGCCGGCGTCTTCAGCCGCATCAATGGCATTCTCTACAAAAATTCCGGCAAAATCCTTGTTTTCGCCCAGCCCTTCATTGACGCTGATCACCTCAAAGCCGTTCTTCTGCAGAATGGATTGCCACGAATCCTCGTCCTCGCCGGACATATCGTTGATGGTATGATCACCTGCCACCACCATGAATGGCTTCAGCACCACCTTTTGCACCTGGCGCAGCTTCAAGGTTTCCATCACCTCGGCAATACCGGGGAACCCCTCCACGCAGCCGATGGCAGTCACCACATCGGGGTACATCTCGCGCATCTTCGCGGCCAGTTCCAGATAAGCGCCGCCGCTGCCCGGAAAATATTCATTGCCGTGCCCCATATAGACAAGCCCTGCCTGTTCTTTTTTGGCCAGCTGCACATCCGGGGCCAGCACCTGCACAATCCGCTCTAAATCTTTGCCGTAAGGATGCCCCGTGCCATAGGTGCCCATGGCCGGCCGTCCAAGCGCAATGGTGTGGAAGGGCTTGTATTTTTCCTTTTTCACGGTTCCCATTCGCATCAGAGCGTCAACATAGGTCTGCAAATCAAGGAACTCTTCGCCCATGGAAATATGAGTGGGCTGCAGGACAATGCTGTCAAAACCCTCGTTCTGCAGATCGGCAATGGTGGCCAGCGGGGTCTTCACATGGAGGATTTCCGGGAGAATTTCCGGATGAGTCTTGATGTAATCCGGATCCTGGGCCCGCTGCTGCCATTTTTTGCGGATAATGTTCGAGGTAAAAGCGATTCTGACCGGGGTGTGGGGGTACTGCTCCATGAGCCGGCTGCGGATGTTCAAAAGCCCGTCAAGCGCAGGCTCTACCGTGGTGCCGAACATGGCCAGCACAATGGCATGCTTGTGCTCCGCCTCATAGTCGGCACCGGCCTGGCTGTTGTGCACGCTGCTGAAAAAAAGCAGATGCAGGGCGACAAAAAATGCTGCAAATCTTATCATGACATGCTCCTTCTGCTACTGGTCGGCATACGACCGGCCAAGGGTGGGTTGATCCGGGAGTCCCTGTTTGTCCCGAACAGTACAGTACGCCAAAAACAGCCCTATCAACTGCAGCGTCGCGGCAAGCGGCTCAGCACAGATTACCGGCTTGCCCGAAGAAATACCGAGGGCGTTCGGCAGATGCGTCAGTAAGCTTGGTTCAGGAATATTGGGCCTGAACCGTCTGTTGCCCATACAGGAGCCTGTAGAAGGGCCGCCGGCAAACGGCCCCTCCACAACATACCGACATGGCAAGGTATGCGGCTGTACAGTGTCGCTTAAGTGATGGACTGCCTGCGCACAGCGCCCAGCAACAAAAAATCCCCGGATCAATTAAATGATCCGGGGATGCCCTGGTTTATCCGCGTCTCGAAGGGTCGCATCCCTTGTCCACGGGGAAGCGCTATGCAGGTGTTCAGGTAGGTCTTCTGACTCCCGGATCATCCGTGCGCCGCGCCTTCCCGATATCCATCAGTGGCATGAAGCGGCGTTTGTCCCCGGTTACAGCGGCGGGCCCGTCTCCGATTTGCACGGAGTTCCCTTTTATTCCTGTATGGAACCTGAACTGTTCGTCTAGTGAAATCTCTTTTACCGGCTGCGTCAAGCAGTATTTCCCCCAGATCTTTTCCTGCCCTGCTGCCGGCACCAATGTGCAGCAGGTCGTAAAAAGTATCTGATATTCCGGCTAAACACTTAGAGTTACCTCGTTCAGCTCAATATAGCGCTTGCGTTTCTGCGGCTTAAGCAGGCCGATATCCACCACCACCAAACCGTCAATACAACCGGAAAAGGCGGGATCCACGTTGAAATCAAGAAAGTAAACCCCGCCCGGCCCGCACAGCTCGGTGTACTGTTTGTACAGGGTGGGTACCGAAACGCCCATGGCGGCCAGCATCGACTTGAGGGTGGTAAAATCGGCACGATAGTCCTGCCCTGAAAAGGAGGTAGCCAGTTCCTGGGCAGAGAGCGAAAAGCAAAAGGGGTTGCGCGAGCAGGAGTGTGTTTCCGGCCTTGAAAAATAGAGCCGGTAGAAAAGGATCAGGAGTTCCTTGGCCGTGCGCGGCATGGCATTGCTGATGCTCACCGGGCCGAAAAGGAAGCGGTATTGCGGGTTGCGCCGTAAAAACGCACCAATGCCGAACCAGAGATAATCCAGGCTGCGCTTGCCCCAATAGCGCTGCTGCACAAAGCTGCGGCCAAGCTCCAAGCCCTGCTGCAAAAACGGACAAGTTGCAGTATCCAGGGCAAAGAGGCTGTGGCTGTACAGACCTTCGAGCCCTTTTGCGGCAATGACCTCGGAACTGTCGGCGAAACGGTACGCGCCGACCACTTCTAGGTCTTCCGGCGACCACAGCACCAGGTGCTGGTAGTAGTGATCGAACTGGTCCCGGTCGCGGCGCTTGCCCGACCCCTCCCCCACCAAACGGAAGGTAAGTTCGCGCAAACGGGCTATCTCCCGGAACAGGACTTCGTTGCTGCCGTCATGAAACAGGTAGATTTCCATGCCGTCCGGGGTGCGGCCCAGCAGTTCGCCCTGGCGGACGGCCTTGTGGAGCAAGACCCGCCGCTCGGGCCGGGCAATGGCTGTTTCGGTATGAAACACCGGCCCCTTGTGTGCTCCGATCCGGTACAGATGCCGCCGGAACAGGGCCAGCTTGTCCTTTTCCCGTATGGAGAGGGCATCGTAGGAGGCAAAGGGGATGAGCCCACCAATGGTCATCTGTACCGGCTTTTTGCGGTGATGGAACATTTCGCCCGCCAGCATCAGGGTGGAGAGCGGTCGGGCCAGCACTGAAGCCAGATAAAAGAGCATTGAGTTGCGCGCCCGGATATGGATGGGCAGGATGGGGGCACGGGTCTTCACCGCCAGGCGGAGAAATCCCTTTTGCCACCTACCATCGCGGATGCCGCGTGCGCCCAGTCGAGAAACCACCCCGGACGGGAAAAAGATCACCGCCTCCTCGCGGCGCAGCGCCTCTTCAATGCGGGCAATCTGCTGCTTTGCGCTGCTGCCGCCAAGGGTTCGCACCGGCAGGAGGCAGGGCTGCAAGGCCTGCACCGAAGCCAGGACATCGTTTGCCACAATGCGCACATCCGGGCGGACATCATGCACCAGCTTCAGGAGGGCCAGACCATCGAGGGTGCCGATGGGATGGTTGGCCACGATCACCAAACGGCCGCTTACCGGGATATTTTCCCGCTCCCGCTCGGTGACCGCATAGGAAAAGTGAAAGCTCTCCAAGACCTGCTCGACAAAGTCCATGCCTGTAAGGCCGGGGTGCCGGCTGGTGAAATCGGCAAAGCGCTGTTCTCGCAACAGCCGTCGCAGCAGGCTGCGCGCAGGCGGGCCCAGCAGGGGCCTGGAATTCAGTCTCGGGTAGTACTGGTGCAGCAAATCTTCGGTGGTAAACATGGTGAAAAAGAATGGTGATGGTACAAGAGCAGTGAAACAGGGCCGGAAGAGCGCTGTGCACCATGGTCTTTGCCTTACTTACAGGGCAGTCGGGCGGAAATGCTCCTTGTAGCCGGCCCACTGTTCGGCAAAGGAAAGGGGATAATGCGGTTTTCTGCCTGGTTTTCGGCTGGCAGCCTGCACCTGAACGGCGCAAACCAGGGCAGGTAGACCAGTCTCCGCGTCTCCTTCTGCAGAGAGCAACAGAGCGCTTTCCCGGCTATCAAGTTCCACCCCGGCCAATCCGTACTCCCGGGCCACGCAGAGCATCATCGCTCCGGCCCCACGCAGTTCATGTTTTAGATTGCTGTGCAGCATGAAACCGGTACCGGTCATCAACTGGGCCGCTTCAGTGCGCGACAGGCGCAGGTGGCGTCGGCTGCACAGAATCACCGCGCGATACTGCCGCTCCTTAAGGAGCTGATGGTCAAAGAGGGCGCGCACCAGGGCCTGGCGTTCCCGGCGTGGACCATCATGGTGCAGATGCAGCACCAGCACGGCGGCAGCTCCTTTACGAACCAGGGCAAACTGAACCCGCTCTTTTGTCTGCGGACCCAATTCGACCGCAACATCGACTGTAATGCTGCCGCTGTTGAGCACCCACACGCCCTTGCCGGTTAAAATGGAGAGCACGCTCCGGCCCTGGCGACCTTGTTGGCTGGGCCGATTGCTATCAGGGCCGGCAATCAGGGTGGAACTGCAGGCCATCTGCAAGGAGGCGGCCAAATTGCGCACTGAGTGCTGACCGTCTTGATCCTCCTCATGCCGGATCCGGCAGCAGAGGATGTCCAGTGGTGCCGGCGTATTCCGGCTGTGCAGCGCTTGCTGCTGAGAGAGCGGAAAATGTGTTTGACAGAGGGTAGCGATGCGGATCATGGCTGTTCCTGAAGAAAGAGGATCGTGTACAATTGCGGCAAGGCAAAATACATTACGCGCCTGCTTCGGCGGCCAATGCAGCCCTGCGGCCTCTGTCTACACAAAAGCGGTTACAGCCGGGTTAGATCCATGTTATGATTGGAACAATGCGGTGATAGTTAAAAAACATTCAGGTAAAGGCAAAAAGGACGGTACAGCGGCACAGGCGGGGCGCTTGCACAATCCTGACCAAAAACTCACCCATCCTGAATCAATACGTCTGATAGTTGCACAATCTGAGTTGAGAAATGACGCCGGCCGCATTTCTGTGGCTGTGCTTCCTACCCCTCTGACAAGAACTCCATGCCTTCTGCAACCGTAACCGTGCCCAAAACCTTTATTCTGGATACCAACGTCATCCTGCATGACTCAGCCTGCCTCAAGAATTTTGCCGAACACGACATTGTCATCCCCATTACAGTGATCGAGGAGCTGGATCACTTCAAAAAAGGAAACCTGGCCCTCAACTATCACGCCCGGGAATTTGTACGCAATCTCGATGCCTTAAGCGCCAACAAACTCTTCAACGGCGGTGTGCAGATCGGCCCCGACAAGGGCAAGGTGGTCATCAAGCTGGAACAAGCCCTGCACGAAGACCTGCGCCAGCACTTCCCGGCTGCAGGCAAACCCGATCACCAAATTCTCAATATCGGCTACTGTCTGGCCAAGGCAGACCCGAAGCGCCGCTACATCCTGGTGAGCAAGGATGTGAACCTGCGTATGAAGGCCAAGGCAGCCGGTCTGATGGCGGAGGATTACACCACTGATCACGTTAAGGATGTGGGCAAGCTCTACACCGGTTGCCGCCTGCTTGAAGCGGCCGCTCCCCACCTGATCGATGCGCTGCATACGGACGCAAGCAGTGTCTGCGCCCAGGATCTGGACCTTGAAACACCGCTGCGGCCCAATGAGTACCTTATTATCCGCAACGGCAAGCAATCAGTGCTGGCCTTTCACTCGCCCCAAAGCGGCTTGCTTGAAAAGGTCGAGCGGAGCACGGTCTACGGCATCAGTTCGCGCAATGCTGAGCAGAGCTTTGCGGTGCATGCGCTCTTAAATCAGGACGCGCCCCTGGTCAGCCTTTCCGGCAAGGCCGGTACCGGCAAGACTCTCTTGGCCCTGGCCGCTGCCCTTGAGCAGCGTTCGCAATACCGGCAGATCATGCTGGCCCGGCCGATCGTACCGCTTTCCAACAAGGACATCGGCTACCTGCCCGGTGATATTGCTTCAAAAATCAGTCCCTATATGCAGCCGCTCTATGATAATCTGGCGGTAATCCGCAATCAGTTCCCGGAGCAAAGCGAAATGAGCCAGCTCCTTGCCAGGTTGCTGGATGAAAAAAAACTGATCATCGAACCGCTTGCCTATATCCGTGGCCGCAGCCTGGTTAAGATGTTCATCATCGTGGATGAGGCCCAGAACCTAACCCCCCACGAGGTGAAAACCATCATCACCAGGGCAGGCGAACAGACCAAGGTGGTCTTTACCGGCGATATCTACCAGATCGACCACCCCTACCTAGACACCCTATCCAACGGGCTGAGCTATCTCATCGAAAAGATGCAGGGCCAGCGGCTCTACTCCCATGTCAACCTGGAAAAAGGCGAGCGCTCCGAACTCGCCATGCTGGCAAGTGAACTCCTATGAATAGACATCTTTTTTTTGCCCGTGCCTTCTCTCTGGCGGCAGTGACGGCAATTAGTCTTGGTCTCGGCATGCCCGCAGCAAGCCCGGCAAAACAGGAAAGCGGCCAACAGACGAAAATACTGCGCTACCGCGAGCAGACCGGCAAGGCCGCGCATATCTACACCTGGAAACGGGAAGCACAGGGAGAAAATGTGCTCATCACCGTGGAGGAACCGGATGCCACCTTCACCAACCTCTGTACGCCCGACGGCGCAACCCTGAGCTGGACCATGGCGGCACCGCCAAACACCAGGTTGCGTGCAGAGCGCAAAGCAGACAAGCTCCACATACAGGGAATCTTGCAGGGAAAGGTGGTTGACAAGCAACTGCCGCTTGGCAACAAACCCTGGTTCCAGTCGCTCTCCTTTGCCCTCAGCCGCATGGTGGCCCTTGAACGGGCCAAGACGGAATTTTGGTTTTTACGTTCCGATAAGCTGGAACTTTTGGCTATGCGGGCTGAACTTGCAGGCAAGGAGCAGGTGGAGGCAGACGGTAAAGCAGTGGCGGCACGGCGGGTGCGCATCAAGCTCGACAGTTTGATGGCCGCCTTTTGGGAGGCTTCCTACTGGTTCAGAGATGCGGATCAGGCCTTTCTGCGCTACCAAGGGGTGAACGGGCCGCCGGGTACGGATGAGACCGTGATAGACCTGCAGCCACAATAATTCCGTTCCATATCAAAGCCCTATTCGTGTCGGCTTTGATATGGAAATGTAATCAGTACGAGAATCAGTGCGCAAGCCTGCGTGTCGGGGCAAGGTTCGTTACAAACTGCCGGGTACAACTTGTCCAGGAATACTCGCCGGCAAAGGCGCGGCAGCTCTTGCGGCTCACCTTAAGCGCTCGCAGGGCCGCACTGCGCAGGTCACTGTCCAGGCAGCCGTTTACCCCTTCCTGCACAATATATTTCGGCCCGGTCACCGGAAAGGCCGCCACCGGCACGCCTGAAGCCATGGCCTCAAGCAGCACCACACCAAAGGTATCGGTCAGGCTCGGGAAAACAAAGACATCCGCCTCGGCAAGGGCACCGGCCAAATCTTCCCCGGTTTTCGGGCCGGTGAAAGAGACCTCGGGATAGGTCGCCTTAAGGGTTGCAAGTGCCGGCCCACCGCCGATGACCCGCTTTTCGCCGGGCAGATCCAGATCCAGAAAGGCGGGCAGATTTTTTTCCATGGCCACCCGGCCCATGTAGAGAAAAACCGGTTGCTCCCGCTCCTTTCGCTCCCTGGGCCGGAACAAGGTGGTATCCACGCCGCGCGACCAGGGCACCAGGTGGTTGAAATCCCTGGCCTCCAGTTCATCCAAAATAGTGGGCGCAGCCATGGTGCGGCGGGCCGCGCCGTGAAAACCCCGCATGAGCGAGTAGCTCATCTTCATGGGCACAGGCGCGCGCATGCGCACATATTCGGGAAAGCGGGTGTGGTAGGAAGTGG
This sequence comes from bacterium, assembly GCA_030538155.1. Lineage (GTDB taxonomy): Bacteria > Desulfobacterota > Desulfobulbia > Desulfobulbales > Desulfobulbaceae > Desulfobulbus. The sequence continues at coordinate 1,400 of JAUNUN010000021.1, read as the reverse complement.
TGAAGGCGAGTGCCATGCGCTTGCAGGCACTGCGGGCACACCATCCTAGTGGGCCTTCGGTGGCGATATGCACCGCTTCGGGCGCAAACTCGGAGAGCATGTGCTCTATGGTGGCGGGTGACACCAGAGAGAGCCGTATCTCGGGATAGGTTGGACAGGGCAGAGTGGCAAAACGCTCCGGCGTGATGAGCAAGACCTCATGACCCCATGTGCGGAGCGTTTCCGCGGTGCGGCTTAAGGTAGTGACTACGCCGTTAATTTGTGGATGCCAGGCATCGGTCACGATACATATCTTCATAGACACTGTTGGCTGCAGGAGAAGTGAGGCCGCGCTGATCCGGCCATTGCACAAGACCCAGGCTGCCGTTGTGGTTTTCGGCAAGAGCGGTGCAACTCTCCACCCAGTCGCCGCTGTTGCTGTACAGCACCTTGCCTATTTCCCGAATGCCGGCGCGGTGGATATGGCCGCAAATGAGACCGTCGACCTGGTTGGCAATGCCTTCCTGGGCCACTACTTCCTCAAAACGACCCATGTAGTTGACCGCGATCTTGACCTGATGCTTGAGCCAGGATGAAACCGAACGATACTCATAACCCATGCGGCGGCGGCCAAGGTTGCAGAAGCGGTTCATGGTAAGGGCAAGGTTGTAGAGCATACTGCCGATGGTGGCCAGCCAAGGGCTGTTTTGCACCACCGGGTCGAACTTGTCCCCATGGATGACCAGATAACGGCGGCCGTCTGCGGTTTCGTGCACGGCGCGGTTGCTGATGCGCACGTTGTTGAAGACCATGCCGTCAAAGCGGCGCAAAACGTGGTCATGGTTGCCTGGGATATAGACCACCTTGGTGCCGTTTTTGGCCTTATCGAGCACGGTTTGCACAATGCGGTCGTTGATTTTGGGCCAGTACCAGCTTCTTCTGGCCTGGAGCAGATCCAGGATATCACCGACCAGATACAGATATTCGGATTCGGTTTTTTGCAGAAAATCGAGCAACTGCTCGCTCTGCAGGTTTTTCGTGCCCAGATGCAGGTCGGAAATCCAGATGGATCGGAATTGAAGCGGCATACATCCTCCTCTGTGGTTCATCTCCGCTGTGGAACTGCAAGATGTCGCCAAGGTAGCGAGCGGGTGTTTGCTTCTGGTCAGAATTCTATTTTTTTCAGATTGGAAGAAGGTTGCTGCTGCGTTAAAGCGGGAATTTCCCATAGGTTTTCACCTGCAGGCTTTCTGCCTATGATCAGGCCGGGAATCTACAGAAATTTTCCACTTGGCCCGTGCACGGCCGGCTTCGTATGATTGTTTTCGTCTGCTTATCTTGGTCTGCCCAATTTTGTTTGCCCATAGCAGGCTTTCCCACTGAACTGCATCCCCTTCTGCCGCCATGTCTGAAGTCCGTAC
>JAUNUN010000020.1 GCA_030538155.1 bacterium | reverse complement strand
GAAAAACCCCGAAAAACCTAATGGTTTCACGGGGCTAATGTACTTCTTGGTACTTCTTTGGATGTCAATTTGGTGCCGAAGGCGAGACTCGAACTCGCACGACCGTGGGCCACTACCCCCTCAAGATAGCGTGTCTACCAGTTCCACCACTTCGGCAAAATGAAAAGTCTGTTACTCCTTGCTCTGCTGTTGCTGCGGTGCCGCAGACTGAGGAATAGTTGCAGGAGGCACCGGCTGCGCAGGTTGTGTCGCCTGCGGCAGAGTTGGTACAACCGGCACGGTTTGCTCTTGGGCTGGTAAATTGCTCATTACCGAACCAGTACTTTTATTGGCAGAAATATAGGCCAGACTCACGGAGGTGCCCATAAAAACGATGGCAGCCAAGGTGGTAACCTTATTCAGCAATGGCAAGGGGCCTTCGGTCCCAAAAAGGGACTGATTAGAACCGCCAAATGTCGCACCGATATCCGCTCCCTTACCATGTTGCAGCAAGACTATGCTGATCAGGAAGAAACAGACAACAACGTGCAGAACAATCAGTATAGTAGTCATTGAAAGCGAATGATCCGCTCGAACGATTCAATTTTAAGCGCTGCCCCACCAACCAAGGCACCGTCAATATCTGCCTGAGCCATTAATTCATCAATATTGTCAGGCTTAACCGATCCACCATACAGGATGCGGATTGTTTCAGCAACCTTTTTGTTGAACATATCTGCCAGCAAGCCACGCAAAAAAGCATGTGCTTCTTGGGCCTGTGCGGTTGTGGCGGTTTTACCGGTGCCAATCGCCCAGACCGGTTCGTAGGCGAGCACAATCTGTTCTGCCCGATCTGCCGATACTTCCTGCAAGGCTCCGCGCAGTTGTTGTTCCAGTACGCGGAAGGTGGCTCCGCTTTCGCGCTCCCGCAGGGTCTCGCCGATACAGAGCACCGGCGTGAGTCCAAAGGCAAGGGCTGCGCGCAGGCGACGATTGATCATGGCATCGTCTTCCAGGAATATCTGCCGCCGCTCGGAATGGCCGATAATGGCCATGCGCACGCCAATATCGGTAAGCATGGGCGGTGCAATCTCCCCGGTGAATGCGCCTTGCGCCTCCCAGGCCACATTCTGGGAAGCGAGCAGGACATTGCTCCCTTGCAGGGCCTGGGCCACACTGGCCAGGGCGGTGAAGGGCGGGGCCAGCATGACGTCGCGATCCGTGCAGCCAGAGCCGGCTTTGGCAACGGCCTGCGCCAACTCAACCGCCTGCGCGATGTTCATGTGCATTTTCCAGTTTCCGGCAAGAAGGGCTCGTCTATTCATATCTGACCTCGTGGTTGCTGGCTGGGAAACGATGCTTTTACTGCAGCGCCTTGATACCAGGCAGTTCTTTGCCCTCCATCAGCATGAGAAAGGCGCCGCCGCCGGTGGACATGTAGGAAATATTGTCTGCCTCGCCGGACTGCTCGATGGCCGCATTGGAGTCGCCCCCACCGGTAACGCTAAGGGCATGCGCTGCTGCGACTTCGTGCGCCATGGCCATCGTGCCCCGGGCAAAGGCATCCATCTCAAAGGCACCCATGGGGCCGTTCCAAACAATGGTTTTCGCTTCGGCCAGCACTTCCTTAAAGCAGAGCACCGAAGCCGGACCGATGTCAAGCGCCATCCAGCCGGCAGGTATATCCTGGATAGTAACCGCCTTGCTGACGGCATCGGCGGCAAATCTGTCGGCGGCAATCACATCCACCGGCAGGTAGACCTTCACCTTTTTCTCTTTGGCCTTTTGTAGGAGGTTTCTTGCGGTATCGAGCAGGTCGTCTTCGACCTTGGAGGCACCCACATTATAACCCTGGCTCTTTAAAAAGGTATTGGCCATGGCACCGCCCAAGATAAGCCGGTCTACCTTGTTCAGCATGTTCTCAAGGGCCTCAAGCTTGCCCGAGACCTTGGCCCCGCCCACCAGCGCAATGAGGGGCCTCTGTGGTTCGTCAAAGGCGCGGTGAAAATAATCAATTTCCCTTTGCAGAAGAAAACCCGGAGCCTTCTCCGCCACATGGGCAGTGACGCCCACAACCGAGGCATGGGCGCGGTGGGAAACAGCAAAGGCGTCATTCACATATACTTCTGCAAGGCCGGCCAACTGCTGGGAAAAGGCAGGGTCGTTCTTTTCCTCTTCCGGATGAAAACGCAGGTTCTCCAGCATGAGCAACTCGCCGTTCTGCACGCTCTTAGCCATTTTCTCTGCCTCAGGGCCAATGCAATCCGGGGCAAGCGGCACTGGTTTGTCCAGCAAATTGGCCAGATAGGCCGCAATTGGGGCAAGGGAGTACTTTTCTACCCGCTGCCCCTTGGGCCGACCCATGTGGGTGCAGAGAATAATCTTGGCTCCCTGTTCGATAAGATGCTCCAAGGTGGGTAAAACCATGCGGATGCGTAAATCGTCACTGACCTCGCCCTTGTCGTTCATGGGAACGTTGAAGTCAACCCGAACGAGGACCCGTTTTCCCTGTACGTGCAGGTCACGCAGATTTTTCATAGGTTTCTCCCTTATCTCAATTCAAACCCCGGTGGAAAAGCAGAGCATCCTCCTCGGGATTGCTGTAATAGCGCTTGCGCCGTCCATCCTGGCGAAAACCAAGGGCGGCGTAGAGTTGAAGGGCCGCCGTATTGGAGGCCCGAACTTCCAGAAAACAGGCCCGGCAACCGACTTGGCTACAATGATTCAAGCCAAAAAGTAATAGTGAGTTTGCCAACCCATTGCATCGCTCTTGCGGAAGCACCGCCACCCGCAGCAATTCACATTCGGGCGGGCAGGATCGGAACAGGGCAAAGGCCACAAGTTGTTCGCCGATTTCAGCGGCAAAACCAAGACTTGCCGGAAAAAGCAACTCACTTTCAATCTGCGCGATACTCCAAGGTGCGTTCATGGACGCCTCTTCTATGGCCAGCACAGAAGAGGCGTCGTCAGCGTGGAGCCTGCGCAGGATCACACCATCCGGTCGGCAATGGTCTTGGTCAGTTCTCCCAGCATATTGGTGTAGCTGCCGAACTCGTTGTCATACCAACCGTAGATGGCCGCCTGGGTAAAAGGCACTTCGAGAATCGAAGAGCCAGAACCCTCAACCTTGATGTTTTTCAACTGATTGAGGTTGACCCGGATGGTGGCGGTACGGGTATGGATTTCGGTGGATTCGATGACCACTGCCGCCTTGGGCATGCCGACAATATCGGAGGAAACATTCTGCTCGGTCGAATAGAGCAGGTACGGGCTGGTTTTGGAGTATTCCTCGTAAATGTCGTTTAACAGGTTGCGCTTGATGGGATTGTCCAACTCATCCTGCAGGTTGAGCACCAGAACGATTAAAGACCCGGTCGAGGTGGGGATGCGCACGGATTCTGCAATGAAACCGATGGACTGCATCTCCGGAATAACCAGGCCAAGGGCCTTGGCCGCACCCGTGGTGGTGAGGATGATGTTATTGAGAATAGACCTGTTTTTACGCAGATCCGTAGCCCCGGCAGCGGGCAGGCGATCCAGTACCTCCTGTGAGCCGGTGGCGGCGTGCACCGTCACCATGGAGGCGGAGAGCAAGCGGTCTGCACCGAAATGATCAAGCAGCGGTTTGATCATGTAGGAAAGACAGGTGGTGGTACACGATGCGGCCGAGATGATGCTGTGCCGCGCAGGATCAAAATCGTCATCATTGATACCCATAACTGTGGTGAGGGCGTCATCGGGCATATCAAGGCCTTTTGCCTTGATCTTAAACGGCGCCGACACAATGACCTTCTCGGCACCTGCCTGCAGGTGGCCGCGCACCGAACCTCGGCCTTCATCGGCATCTGCGGTTGGATCCTTGAATTGACCGGTGGTGTCTACGACCAGTCGTACCTGGTTTCCCTGCCAGTCGATGTCTTTCGGGTTACGGGCGGTGCGGAGAAAACTGACCGGAAGGCCGTTCACGGTCATTGTTCCGGCGGCCTCATCGAGGTTCTCGATTACTCGGCCGCCCTTGAAGCCATTGATATAGGTGCTGAGCCGTCCATAGGTGGAGTCTTTTTCAATGGCAGCGGCGATATCTTCCAGTCCGCTGCCCACGTCCCGGCCGAGGTTGACCACCACTTCTGAAAAATATTTTTTTGCGACATGATTCCACAGCGAAAGCTTGCCGATTCTTCCAAGACCATTCAATCCGAGTTTCATGCTGGAATTCTCCTTAGCGCCTAGCTATGTTAAATGGATCATGTTGGGCTGGCTGTTTACTGGTCAGCCGGAAGCGTTGCAGCAGCAGACAAGGCTACGATGCGGCTCGCTTCACCGCTAGTCTCTTAACGTATCTTTTGCACCCACTCTACCTGATGTTGGTGAAAAAAACCACCATGCTGAAGCAAGATCACCACTACTTTTCCCTTGAGGCCACCCGTGCTGCTGCCTGAAAAACAGGAGCAGGGCATTTTGCTGCGGCGCTATAAACGCTTTCTGGCAGATATCCGCTTAAACGACGGTCAGGAAATAACCGTGCATTGCCCCAACTCGGGCTCCATGCTCGGCTGTTCAAACCCGGGCAGCCAGGTGATTATTTCCTGGTCGGACAATCCTGCCAGAAAATATCCCTGGTCGCTTGAAATGGTGCGCTCAAACGGTTTTTGGATCGGCGTGCACACTGGCCGCACCAATCACCTGGTGCAGGAAGGGCTGGAACAGGGGGCTATCGACGCTTTTGGCCAGGTGAACGGCATAACCCGGGAAGTGCGTGTTGCAAGCGGAAGCAGGCTGGATTTTCTTCTGGAGACGGTATCCGGGCCGGTCTATCTGGAGGTGAAGCATTGCTCCCTGGCCCAGAATGGGGTCGGACTCTTTCCAGACGCGGTGACTACACGAGGGGCAAAGCATATGCGGGAATTGGAAGCCCTGGCTATGGCCGGCATGCAGGCTGCCGTGCTCTTTTGTGTACAGCGGGCGGATGCCGAAACTTGCTCGGTGGCAGCGCATATTGATCCGGCCTATGCCCTTGCCGTGCACAAGGCGGCAGCGTGCGGTGTGCGTTTTCTTGCCTGGCAAACCGAGGTGCAGCCGCAGTTTTTGTGCATGACCAATCAGATACCTTTTTGTCTGCCAACAAGAGTTGACTCATGAAATCGAATGTAAAAAAAGCAGTGGTGCTGCTGAGTGGCGGGCTGGATTCCACAACTGTGCTGGCCATGGCTGGGGCAGAGGGTTTTTTGTGTTACTGCCTCAGTTTTCGCTATGGCCAGCGGCAGGAGGTGGAACTGGCGCGAGCACAACGGATTGCCCGGCATTTTGAGGCGAAGCAACACCTGGTTTTACGCGTGGACCTGGATGCTATCGGCGGATCCGCCCTGACCAGCGATATTGCGGTGCCCAAAGACCAGCCAAGGCAAAGCGAGGATGATATCCCTTCTACCTATGTGCCTGCCCGCAACATCATTTTTTTGGCCCATGCCCTTTCATGGGCCGAGGTGCTGGGAGCGACTGATATTTTTTTGGGCATCAACGCCATTGATTACAGCGGCTACCCGGATTGCCGACCGGAATTTCTGGAGGCGTTTGCCCACATGGCTAAACTCGGCACCAAGGCAGGCGCGTTAGGCAAGGAACTGCGCTTTCATGCGCCCCTGCAACACCTGAGCAAGAGAGAAATTATCCTTCGTGGCATGGAATTGGGGGTTGATTACAGCATGACCCACAGCTGCTACGATCCGGTGGGTGAACTGGCATGCGGCCATTGTGACGCCTGCCTTTTACGGTTGCAGGGTTTCAGAGAAGCTGGTTTGGAGGATCCGGCGGGATATGTCGGCTAGCCAGGCTGGCGGGAAGGGTAGGAAGCATCTGGGCTGTTTACAATAGTCCCTTTTGGAAGCGCACTTCGCCCCCTACCATGGTGAGCACGGCCCGGCCTGGAAGCTGACGGCCCAGAAAGGGGGTGTTGCGGCTTTTCGAGCAGATATCGGCCTCGGAAAAGGTAAAGGGTTGGCCAGCCTTGATGATGGTGATGTCTGCAGGTGCGCCGGACTGGAGGGTGCCTGCGGGCAAACCAAGAATTTTTGCAGGGTTAAGCGCCATCAACTCAATCAGCCGCATGGGTGAAAGAATACCCCAGGCAACCAGATTCAGGCTGAGGGGCAGGGCGCTTTCCAGGCCGATAATACCGTTTGCTGCCAGTTCAAATTCGCAGTCTTTTTCCAGGCAGGAATGAGGGGCATGATCAGTGGCGATGGCGTCAAGGGTGCCGTCGGCCAGGGCTTCGCGGATTGCCTCACGGTCAGCTTCACTGCGCAGGGGCGGATTCATCTTGGCATTGGTGTCGTAGCCGGCGGCCGCCTCTTCCGTCAGGGTGAAATAGTGCGGTGCTGTCTCTGCCGTCACCTGTACGCCACGCTCCTTGGCGGCACGGATAAGAGCAAGTGACTGGGCCGTGCTCACATGAGCGATGTGCACCGCCAGGCCCGTCCATTCGGCCAGGGCAATATCCCGATAGACCATGACGGCCTCGGCAGCAGTCGAAATTCCTCTAAGTCCAAGGCGAGTCGCGACCGGACCCTCGTGCATCACCCCTTGGCCCAGGTAAATGTCTTCGCAGTGGGAAATGACAGGAAGGCCAAAATCGCTCGCATACTCCAGTGCTCGGCGCATGAGCTGGCTGTTCACTACCGGTTTGCCGTCGTCACTGACTGCGACCGCACCCGCCTCTTTAAGTTCGCCAAAATCAGCCAGCAGTTCGCCTTTGCTCCCTCTGCTGATGGCGCCGATCGGATACACTCGCACTGCTGCCTGCCTTGCCCGGTCCACTATGAAATTGGTAACAGCGGCACAGTCGTTGACCGGGGTAGTATTGGGCATACAGGCAATACCGGTGAAGCCGCCGGCAGCCGCTGCACGCGCACCGGACAGGATGTCCTCCTTATACTCCTCACCAGGTTCGCGCAGGTGGGTGTGCATGTCGATTAAGCCAGGAGTTACCCAACAGCCCTCAGCTTCAATCCGCCCGGCGTCTGGTGGAATTGCTGCGCCAACTGCCGCGACGCGCCCATCAATAATATAGAGATCCCCTTGCTCGTCTCGGCCGCCGGCAGGGTCGATGATGCGGCCATTTGTTATGATCCAGGAGTTTGGCATCAGGCATTCCCCACAAGGTACAAGAGAGCCATACGCACCGCCACCCCGTTACTGACCTGATCTAGGATAACCGAACGTGGCGAGTCCGCGATTTCCGGATTCATTTCAACGCCGCGGTTGACCGGGCCCGGATGCATGATGATGGCGTCCTCCTTGGCCCAGGCCATGGGATCGCGGGAAAGGCCAAAACGTTGCGCGTATTCGCGCAGGGAGGGCAGAAGCGGATCGTGCAGTCTTTCCCGCTGGATACGCAGGGCCATGACCACATCTGCACCTTCCAGGGCATCGTGCAGGCTGCGGGCCCTGATGGCGCCAAGGCTTTCGATATGCAGCGGCAGAAGTGTGGAGGGGCCGAAAACATGCACCGCAGAACCCATAGTGGTAAAGCCCTGAATGTTTGAGCGGGCGACCCGGCTGTGGGTAATGTCGCCGATGATGGCAACCTTCAATCCGTCAAGACGGCCCTTATGTTCCTGTACGGTCATAAGGTCGAGTAGGGACTGCGAAGGATGTTGATGCGCGCCGTCACCGGCATTAATCACTGCGGCCTGAACGTGCCGGCTCAACAACTGCGGAGCCCCCGAAGATGAATGACGCAATACAATGACATCCGGATGCATGGCCGAAATATTGCGGGCCGTGTCGATCAGGGTCTCGCCCTTGGTGGTGCTGCTGGTCGAGGCACTGATGTTGAAGGTGTCTGCGCTCATGCGTTTGGCAGCAACTTCAAAGGACAGACGGGTGCGGGTCGAGGGTTCGAAAAAGAGGTTGACGACGGTACGGCCACGCAAAACAGGAACCTTCTTAATGGAACGGGAAGATATTTCTCTGAAAGATTCTGCCGTGGCAAGGATGTGGGCGATATCCTGACGGGAAAATTGTTCCATCCCGAGGATGTGGTGATGGGGAAAGATGTGTTCAGTTTGCATGACAGCAATCTTTAGTCAACAGGGTTGCCAATGCGGGTCCAGCGAATGGATTGCAGGCGCTCCACAGAGAAAAGGGGCAGGCGTAAGTCCCAAGACCAATAGATACGCCAAGCCTCACCTCGTACTGCCTCAAGCTTGACAAAACCCCAAAAACGGCCGTCAAAAGAGTTGTCGCGATTGTCTCCCATGACAAAGAGCGAATCTGCAGGCACCGTAACCGGGCCAAAATTATCCCTGTTATCAAGAGCAACAGGATGGATGATGGGGTCGGTAAAGACCCCATGGGTATCAACAAAAGGTTTTTTGTTGATAAACACCTTTTTGTCACGTATTTCAACCTCATCGCCGGCAACAGCAATAACGCGTTTGATGTAGTCGAGTTTTCGGTCAACCGGGTATTCGAAAACGATTATATCGTTGACTTCCGGCTGAGAAACCGGAATAAGCGTTGTGCCTGTAAAGGGCATTTTCACGCCATAAATGAACTTGTTGACCAGAATGTGGTCGCCGATCTGCAAGGTCGGCAGCATTGAGCCGCTGGGAATCTTGAAGGCCTGCACTATAAAAGTGCGGATAAACAAGGCCAGCAGCAGGGCAATGCAAATTGCCTGGATATTTTCCCAGAGAGCGGAGCCGCGTTGGCGGGTTGGAGACGTGCGCACGTTTATGTAGCCTGTGAGATTGAGTTTTGAGGAAAATCGATTACTACCCGAAACTCCAGAGGTGAGCAAGCATTAAAAACAAGGTGAAAGTTGGAAATTAATAATATTTCAATAGGTTATGGTGTGCGGCTAGTGTGTTGGACGGTGGGCGTGGGGAAAAAAAGAGTTAGCAGTCTGTTTTTTTTTTAGAAAAAATTGAAAAAAAACTTTCCTTTCCTTGACAAACCACCTTCTGTATGAGCTATAAAAGATACATCAATGCGTTTAGTTTGTCAGCGTAGCCCATTACTGGTAAGAGAGACCATGGCGAAGAAAGAAGAGCTGGTTGTTGGAATAGATATCGGTACGCATGCCGTAAAGATTTGCCAGCTGCAACGAGTGGCAAAAGGGGGATATCGATTGCTGGCCGCTGGTAGCGCCCTTTTACCTGCCGAGGCGGTTGAGGATGGGGCAATACACGAGCCGGAAGCCGTGGGCAAGGTCGTTGCTGCACTGCTCAAGAATCTAAAAATCAAAGGGAAAAAAGTAGGCGTTTCTATTTCAGGCTATTCTGTCATTGTCAAGAAAATAAATCTAGAGGCAATGAGTGATGAAGAACTAGCCAAATACATAACCACCGAGGCTGAGCAATATATTCCCTTTGATGTCAATGATGTTTACCTGGATTTTCAACGTCTTCCCAGTAAAAAGCCCGGATCTGATCGGGATGATATCATGCTGGTCGCGGCCAAGAAAGATGTCGTCAATGAATATCTTAATATGCTGTCCGCTTTAAAGTTGAGTCCTGTACTCGTTGATGTGGACGGCTTTGCGCTGAGCAATGTGTGGAGTGTCACGAACGACAGTGCTGTAAATACGGCGTTAATCGATATTGGCGCATCCAAGATGAATATCAATATAATTGCTGATGGTGTATCTGTTCTAGCCAGGGATGTTGTTGTGGGAAGTGAGCAGTTGACCAACCAGATAGCTGTCGCCTTGGACATTGAATATGACCAGGCGGAAAAAATTAAGATAGGAGCCTTGGCTGCCCCTGAGTATGACGAAAAGATAAGGGGCATATTTGCCAAGGTTTGCGGCCAATGGGTGGCGGAGATAAAAAAAGCAACGGATTTGTATCGTTCAAATAATCCGAAGCGAACACTGCAGAGTATTGTCCTCAGCGGTGGGGGAGCAAAGGTGGCTGGATTGCCTGAGTTTATTGCACAAGAAACAGAGCTTCCGGTCTCGGTATTTGACCCGTTTTCTCACATGCAGATTGACGAAAAGAAATTTGACCGGCAATTTTTGTCGGCCATTGGTCCTGAAATGGCAATAGCAACAGGTCTTGCAATTCGCCCAGCCATACTCTAAGCCATGATACGAATTAACCTACTGCCCGTCCGGGAAATCAAACGCAGAAACAAAGCCAAGAAAGAACTTACCTTAGCTGCCACGGGGGTAGCTCTCTTGGTAGCACTTCTGGTTGTTTTCGGTTCCTACAAAATTATGACCGTTAAGGGCCTGCAATCTGATCTTGCCGACCTGCAAAACAAGAAAAAGCAGTATGACACGCGGTTGCAGGAAATCAAGAAGCTGGAAGAGGAAAAAGAACTGCTCTTGACCAGAATTGGGGTAATTGAGCAACTGAAAAACTCTGCCTCCCTTACAGTTCATGTACTGGATGATGTGGCAGGCCGTACCCCTTCTGATAGGATCTGGTTAACGGATCTCTCGCAAAGCGGCAATCAGGTGCAACTGGGTGGGATGTCACTGGACAACCAGACCATCGCAAAATACATGGTTGATCTGGAGGGATCATCCTATATGGAAAATTTAGTGCTGGTTAAATCAGACATGAAAAAATATGCGGATCGCGACCTCAAGGCCTTTACTATTACCAGTTCTATTACCACTCCTGAACTGAATGAGCAAACCCCTGCTACTCCTCAATAAGGTTTGAGCACATGGCTAAAGAAATTAAAAAAAATAAGCTGGATACCTTTATTGACGGCCAGTATCAGACACTTGATAAAAAGGTAAAGTTGCTGGGTTTGGCTGCCTTGATTTTGGTGCCATTGGCGCTTTTTTATTTTTTGCTCTACGGCCCCAAGGCGGCTGAGCAAGAAAGATTAAGCGGCGAGATCGGCAAAGTTAAGACTGAAATCCAGAAAGCGGAAGCAGTTATTAGAAATTTGGCGAAGCACAAAGCGGAGCTGGAGGAAACCCAGAAAAAATTTGAAGAAACCGTAGTTATGCTCCCTAAAACTCAGGAGATACCTGATCTGCTCAGAAATATTTCTGATCTTGGTAAAACTACGGGGCTTGAATTTGTATCTTTTGTGCCGGCCCAGGAAATACAAAAGGATTTTTACGCCGAGATACCTATCAATATCACATTGCTAGGCCCGTATCACAACGTAGGCAGTTTTTTGGATAAGGTCTCCAAGCTCGACCGCATTGTGACGGTTAATAATATTAAAATGGCTCAACCTAAAGAGGTGACAGGAGAAATACTTCTGACCTCAACTTGCCAGCTTGTCACGTACCGTTTCACAGGGCAAAAACTACCGGATCCTAAAGGGACTAAGAAATAAGCATGCTGAGTAGCTAAATTGTATATGCAACGTGCCGAAGAAAAGCAAAAGATGGTGAACCCAGTGTCATTTTTTATACAAAAGACATATGTAAGCGTTTGGGCTTTGTGTATTAGCTTTGGTGTGTCAGGTGCGTACGCAGTTGAAACGCCGGCATTGAATACAGCTACTCCCCCGCCGGTGGAGCAGAGCGCTACGGCAGTAGCTCCAGGCACGGTTGAACCGGGCCCGGATGCACTAATTCCTGCCTCGCCACCCTATGAATATCAACTGTCGTCCAGGCCGGATCCATTCAAGCCCTTTATTGCCCCCAAAGCTGTCGATGCCAATGAATTGGTAGATATGGAGCGGGAACTGACAGGTATGCAACTCTTTGAGCCCGGACAGTTAACCCTTGTTGCCATAATGGATACACCTGGTGGGCGCGTGGCTATGGTGGAAGACGTGACTAAGAAAGGCTACATGCTTAAGGAAGGAATTTTGGTTGGAAGATATGGCGAAGTAACTGAAATAAAAAGAGATCAGGTCGTTGTTACCGAAACGGCGCACACCCGTGGTGGTGAAGAGATAAAAACGGTTGTGGCCATGAAGCTGAAAAGAGATGGAGAAGGTCGATGAAAAGCCGCGCGTTCAGTGCAGTACTTCAAATGTTTCAACACCAGTGGATAGCAGCTGCTTTGACAGTGTTTGCTCTATTCTCTTTTGGTTCCCAGGTACAGGCAGAGGAAGCTGGTAACGCTACGATTACGGAAATAATCGGCAAAAAAGTTGGCGATACCCTGAAAGTTAGCATTAAAGGCGATGCGAGCTTGACCTTTACCTCCTACGAGTTACCTAACCCGACACGTGTCGTGGTAGATGTTGCCAATGCTCGACTGCAACCAGGTGCTATTGTAAATTTGCCTGGTGACGATCAGGTTAAGTTGCAAACAAAGGAAATTGCAGACGCTCAACCACAAATTTTGCGCCTGGAATTTCTTTTGGAAAAATCTGTACCCTTTACAACGAAACAAGATGGTAGCTCACTGTTCGTGGATTTTGAGATGAAGGGCAATGAAGCCCAAACGGCTCCTGTTGCATCATCTGTCCAACCCGTTGCACCACAATCAGCACTTGAAAAACACCTGCCCGATACCACCCGCGCAGGACGTGGGCCGGTCTCTGGGAAATTGCAGGATGACTTCAGCTTTTCTGGTTACGATCGGGAGCGGATCAGCGTTGATTTCTATAAAATGGATTTGCATAACGTATTTCGTTTTTTACGAGAAATTAGTGGAACCAATATTATCGTCGACGAGTCTGTACAAGGTTCCTTGACGCTCACGCTTGACAACGTTCCTTGGGATTTTGCGCTTGATGTCATTTTAAATTTGAAGGATTTACGTCAGGAAGAACGCTTCAATACGATAGTTATCTATCCAAAGGATAAGGAGTTCGCCTGGCCCGGAAAGGCTGAGAGTAAATTGTCTTTTGAAGCCGATGAACATATAGCTCAGCAAGAAGCGCTTATTATCACCCAGATGGATCAGCAGCCGCCAGGGCTTGTTGAAGCCACACAATTAATTGCAAAAGCAAGAGAATTCGAGAAGCAGCATAATCCGGCTATGGCAGCGCAAACATACGAAGAGGCTTTTACTAAATGGAACACAAATGCGAAGCTTGCGAACCGGATTGCAGCCATTTATTTAGTTGATTTGCGTCAAAATACGAAAGCGTTGCACTATGCAAAACAGGCACTGTCGATAGATAAAACTGATAAAGTTGCAGCATTAAATGCTGCTATTGCTGCTGCGAATATGCGTGATCTGCAAACCGCAACAATATATTTCGACATGAGTATTCAAGGAGATAAGCCAAGCCAGGAGGCACTGTTGAGCTATGCCCTCTTTCGAGAAGAGAACAGACAATATGAACAGGCCCTACAACTTCTAGACAAGCATGAAGCACTCTACGGAAAGAGCTTGGATACTATGATCGCAACGGCCCGAATTTTTGACAAAAATGGTGCCGGCGCCCAGGCAATTCAAGAGTACAGGTCGATTCTAGGCTCAGGTTTCGCAATCCCACCAGATTTATCACGGTTCATCAAGGCCAGGATAGGAATGGTGAATTGAACTATATACTTTTGGAGAGAAAAGAGATGAAGCAACAAAAAATTTTGACGATCATAGCCGCAGTGGCCTTGGTCTGCGCAATGGGTGCGTGTAGCGGTAAGAGAGGAAAATCTGATCCAGCGGCGTCAGCAGATGTATCATCCTCTGCTTTGGCCACGCAGCAAAGCCTCGCCTCTGCTCCTCAGATGCCTGCCCGCTACCAAAATCCAGGCTATATGACGCCAAAAAGCAGCGTTGACGAAGAATTGGGTGCGACACAAGAAGAGTTTCAAATTCGTGTTGGCGCAACTATCAAGTCAACCTCCGGACCGCAGCCCTTGTGGGATGTACTTAAAAGGCTGGCGAATTTGAAGGGCATGACAGTTAGTTGGGCTAATGATGTCGACCAAAATTATCTTGTTGATGTTGATATTAATGCTCAGGATCTATTCCTTGATGCTGTAGGAAATCTACTACGTCAAGCAGACTATTTTTATGAAATGGAAGGAAAAACCATCGTTGTTCGAAATAAGACCACGAAAATATTTCAACTTGGTATGCCATCTATGCGTGGTCAATACACAACAACTGTTGGAGGTAATCATTTAGCGCAACGGAAGGCTGCAGAAGGAACTGAAGGAATAGTTAAAATTGTTAGTGAACAAAATGAATTTGATGTTTGGGGAACCGTACAAAAAAACCTTGACGTCATTTTAGGTGTTGCAGGGAAGGAAAGAGCTGCTCTTGCCGCCAGTCAGGCTGCAGCGGTAGCGCAACGTCAGCAGGAATCCACGATACCAACATCCGAGCAATCCATAAGTAGTGTTGAATCGCAACAAAAAAATGAATCAACTCAGCGTACAGAGGATGGAGCATTTTATATTATTGATAAAAGTATTGGCTCTATTACTGTTACAGCAAAGCCGTCAGTAATGACAACTGTCGAAAGTTATTTAACCAACTTTAAGAAACAACTTTATCAGCAAATAGCTATTGAAGCTAAGATTATAGAGGTTTTTTTGCACGATCGATCTAAGATTGGTCTAGATTGGGGTAGTGTTTTGAGAAATTTTAACATTCCAGGAGCCGTCACTTTTGGAGCTGGTGGGCAAGTTTATCCTTGGATACCCACTAAAGGCGATGCTGAGTCACCGACTCGTTTTGTTAGTAAAGTTCAACTCGGGAGCCCTTATTCGTTAGGCAATAGAAATGCCGGTTTTTTAGATTTTAATGTTTTGCTGAACGCTTTAAACGAACAAGGAGATTCGCATGTTTTATCTAATCCTAAAATAACGGTTTTAAATGGTCAACCGGCCCTAATAAGTGTAGGTAAAGATCATGCTTACGTGAAGGAGGTCACTCGTGAAGTTGATGGTGATGATGGTGATGAAACTTGGAGCTTTGAAGTTGATAACGTTGTAGAAGGGGTAGCCCTTGGTGTTATGGCTACAATAGTTGATAATAGCCGTATTATCATGCACTTGACTCCTATAACTACAGAGCTTGAAGGCGGTGAAATACCTTATAGAGCATTTAGTGAAGGTAATGAAGTTGGATTACCTGTTGTAGCGATCCGGCAAATGTCAACCGTAGTAGATGTGAGTGACGGTGAGATGCTTATTATTGGTGGGTTAATTGACAATATTGAAGATAAGGTTGATAGCTTTGCACCAATTGTAGGCAAGATCCCGCTGGTAAAATATTTATTTGGATATACTGAAAAAGAAATGAGAAAGCGTGAGCTAGTTATCCTGCTATCCCCAAAAATTATATAACTCACAATGCTGGAGATATTTTATTATGAAAATTAAGGTAAGCTTTATAGCATTGCCACTGTCCCTCTTGCTTTTTGGGTGTGGTGCCAATATCACAGAGTCCCTCAAAGTCAATCAAAATTTCAAAACAAATATTGGTAAAAGTAAACAAGTTGTTGTTCTACCCTTTGCGGATTACACTGATGCGGGCAATCTTGAGTCGGCTTACCGTCGCAACATGTTCATCAACGAAAACCTGACAGACAGGTTTGTGTTAAACGGTTTTTCAGTGCCTGTTCAGGAAGATATTTTCCGTTATCTTGTTAATCGCAATATAATCAATGTGGTTGCCTACTCGGAAAACCTGTCGCGCTCTCTTGAGTATGAGTTGAATAAAGACTGGTCTCCAACGATGAAGCGCGAACTACAGCGCTATATGCATCAATCACGAATGAATGCGCCATCTAATCCAGTACTTGATTCACCCGGTACTCTTGGTTTGGATCAGGCGGAAGTATCCCATCTGGGTCAATATTTTTCTGCAGACTATGTCGTGCGCGGAAGCATTATTCAGTATAAAACACGGCAGGATCCGTCCTGGGCTCCATGGAAGAAAGGTGTAATCGGTTTTGTGACCGGTGTGACCAACAAGATTGCCTTTGGTCAAGCTCGTTCCGATACCTATGATGAACTTGGACATATGGTTACTGGTGGGGCTTTGGGCGCTCTATATGGAGATTGGGATCCCAAGTGGCCGTACAGCAATTCAAATAAGTCAATTTTAGGTGTTTCCGGCGGAACTGCGGGCAACACGATTGTTTGGGGCGCTATTGGAGCGGGATTGGGCAACATGGCCTATAATTCAGGCGATATACCGCAGGCGGTGGTGCAACTTCGCATGTGGGTACAAGACGCGTACAATGGTCAGGTCGTGTGGACTAACCGGGTAGATGTTAAAGTATCACCGCAGTCTGTCCTTGCTGACTACCAGTATGATGCCCTTTTTGAGGGGGCTACCGAACAAGCAGTCAAAGTACTGATGGATGATTTCATGTATGCCCTTGACCCTGGTGCTCAGACTCTGGCACGTCAAAAAGAGGTTGATGCCAAGAAAAAAACAAGGACCTACCGACGTCACACCACGCGTTCATCCTCCACCACTAAAACCTCCACGAGCTCTCAGGCGGTCGAGTAATTCTACTTCACACCACCATTTGTGGAGGGCCGAACTGGCAAGAGCAAGTAAATACGTTTAGTTGAACTGAGAGGGCGGTCATGTGACCGCCCTTTTTGTGTTCAGCGTTGTTGCGTTATTTTCGTCAAGGCGGTACATTTCAACGTTAATGATACTACCAATCATAATGTTGAAAAGCAGTGCTATGAAACCTGCGCAGAGTGCTGGCAAATTTTGGAGACTGAAATTTTAAATTCAACCGGAAAGGGTGGCATGCATGGAAAATAATCCAACCAGGAATTCGCTCATTTATGCTGGAGCAGTTTTACTCTTTTTTATCCTGATGGCACACTTGACTGTGTCCCGGCCAGACGGTGGAGTTTTCAGTTCTCTTGGTATCCTTATTGTTTCCCTTTTCCAGCTTGTTTTCTTTGTGATCGGTTTGGCTATAGGAATTGCTGTATGTATTGCGGTTATGTTGCTCATTTTTGTCGCTGCAGCATATCTTGTTGACAGTCGCTTGGGCAGAGAGATAGCGCAAAAAACCAAAAATGCAGCCTATTCGCAACTCAGGTGGATGCTGTCGCTCATAGCCCCGGGAAAGTTTGGCACACTTCAGCCCGCGCTCGCATATAGTGGCGCAAGCAGTGAGTCAGTGGTACTAGAGCCTGTTGTAGCAAGCTCAACCAGCGCTTTGCCTCTGCGTGATGAGGGCAAAGGCTTTGAGTCAGTGCGGCAAGAGATAAGCACCAGTGCTCAACTGGCTGAAGTACTGTGTAAGGTTGAGAATCGGTTAACATCTATTGAGATGAATGTTCAAGCCATAGAATCAAACTCCGCACATTTTGCCCGAACCGAGCAGCTTGAAGCGATGGGAGCGGCTGTACAGACAGCCGATGCGCGTTTTCATGAAACCTGGGAAACCAGCATCAGCCCTATGCAAGAACAGCTAGAGCAAATGAGTAAGCAAAACGAAGAATTGAATGCAGCCAACAAGAAGCTTGGTGATATTGCTCAGCGTATTGTAACGCTTGAGCAGAAGGTAACAAACCTAGCCGAACTGCCTCAGCAAGTTACGGAATTGCGTGATGAATTCACCACTGCATCTGAAGCCATCCCCCAACAGGTGGCAGACTTGCGCAGTGAAGTGCAGCAACAGATAGCGGCATTGAAGCCAAAGCCTGCTGCCAAGGGGCGGACCCGTAAAAAGAGCCCGGCGCAGTCATCGTGATGATTGTGTAAGAGTGAGAAAAAAGGGATCAGCATGCTGATCCCTTTTTTTATTGGGGAAAATGCGAGATTATAAGATGTTTAGAAGTAAAAAATGACTCCTGTTAAAGCCGTTCGAGCCATGAGTTTCGACGTATGTTTTAGGCTTCTTTTTCGGTGAATGACTCACGAACGTTCAAGAGCGTACAAGATCTTATCGATTAGAGTAAGTATCCCTCCTTTATCAGTGAAAGGAATAATGAGGTGGCCTTCCGGAGTGAAGCGGCTCAATTGTCCTTTTTTCTTACCGGTATTTTCCTGTTGAACATAGCCAAGAATGCGTTCAGGATCAACTGGTGTACTTTCATCAAAACAGATGAGCAGAGTTTGTGGTCCCTGTTCAAGCCGTTTAATACGCAGTCGTATGAGTCGCTGTTTAATGGCGATGGTCGCAAACAAGGCTTGCGCTGGAGCAGGTAAAGGACCGAAACGATCAGTAAGCTCTTCTGCGAGTGCAGCTAATTCCTCGGCCCTGCCATTGCCTGCATACGATAGTTTACGATATGCCTGGTAGCGCAAACCGGTATCATTGATATAGCTTTCCGGAAAGAAAGCAGCTCCATGCAGCTTGATTTCCGGTTCAAAGATTTGCTCCCGCTGATGCTCGTCTCCCTGCCCTTGCTGCGCCTGCAGATCGGCAACGGTTTCCTGCAAGAGTTGCAGATATAAATCATAGCCGACAGCGGCTATGTGTCCGGATTGGGAAATCCCGAGCAGATTGCCTCCTCCTCGAATTTGTAGATCATTCATTGCCACCTGGAATCCATCACCCAGGTCGGAATGATCGAGCAGGGCCTGAAGTCTGCGTTCTGCATCGTCGGTCATGTGATCAAGGGATGGAACAAGCAGATAGGCATAGGCTTGGCGGTCGCCCCGACCCACCCTGCCGCGGAGCTGATACAGATCGGCCAGGCCCAGACGGTCGGCCCGGTCGATAAGAATGGTGTTGGCATTGGTGATATCAAGGCCGGATTCCACGATAGTGGTGCAGACAAGTATATCAAGCTCGTGACGGATAAACCGCACCATGGCCTCTTCAAGCTCAGCAGCAGGCATTTGCCCATGGGCCACACCTACGCGAGCCTGGGGCACTAAATCTGCTATCCGGGCTGCGGCCTGCATTATGGATTGCACCCGGTTGTGGAGATAAAAAATTTGGCCTCTGCGTTCCAACTCGCGCTGACATGCCTCCTTGATAATAAGGGCATCGCGGCGAGCAAGCAGTGTCTTGACAGGCCGCCGCTGCTTGGGCGGGGTTGAGATGATGGACAGGTCGCGGATTCCCAATAGCGACATCTGCAGGGTGCGAGGAATAGGCGTGGCAGTAAGGGTGAGTACATCCACACTGGCCTTGATTTTTTTGATTTTTTCTTTGTGGGCCACACCAAAACGGTGCTCCTCATCCACAACCAGCAGGCCTAACTTGTTGTAAACAATATCCTTGGATAGGAGGCGATGGGTACCGATGACAATATCGATTTTACCGGCAGCCAAGTCGCCTATGATCTGTTTTTGTTCCGGCCGGGTGCGGAAGCGGTTCAAACAGGCGATACGCACCGGAAAGGTGGCAAATCGCTCATGAAAGGTTACCGCATGCTGTTCTGCCAAAACCGTGGTCGGCACCAGAATCGCAACCTGAAAACCATCTTCTATCACCTTGAAAGCGGCACGCGCGGCCACCTCGGTTTTGCCGTAGCCCACGTCGCCGCAAACGAGTCGGTCCATGGGTTGGTCTTTGCATAGATCCTCAACCACTTCGTCAATGGCCTTGAGCTGGCCACTGGTTTCGTCATAGGGGAAGGATTCTTCCAGTTCCCGGTAAAATTCGCCCGGCCGGGTAAAACGATGTCCTTGGCGCAGAGCCCGTTTCGCATAGATATCCAGCAGTTCCTGGGCAACCTTCCAGACCGCATCGCTGACCTTTTGCTTGGTGTACAGCCAGCGCTGGGAGCCGAGCACATCCAGCCTTGGTTCCTGTTCGCTCAGGCCCTGATATTTGCTGACCTTGTGCAGCTTATCAACCGGAACATAGAGCTTGTCATCATTGCGGAAGAGCAGCAGCAGAAAATCTCCCTGAATACCGGAAAACTCAAGGTTGACCAAGCCCTGAAAAAGGGCGATGCCATGATCGGAATGCACCACCACATCACCCTGATGCAACTCATCCAAACGCACTGGCGGGCTATCTGCATCCGCCCCTTTTGAACGTCTGCGGGGTGAGAGCCGTTTATCACCAAAAAGCTCTGCGGTTGAGAGGATATGCAAGTACTCTGCAGGCAGATCAAAACCCTGGGAGAGCGGTTGGGCAAAGCAGGTAACCGAACCTTTCTCTGGTGGCCGGCTCTGAGCATATGATTGTTCTGCAGTCACCACCTCTACCTGGTGCCGGCTGAGCATGGCCTGCAAATGGGCGGCCTGGCGAGCTGAGCGGCAGGCAAGTATGGTTGTTTCACCTTGCTGCTGCCACTCGGTGATGCGAGTGGAGAGCGGGGCCAACATGCCCTTTTTCTGCCTTGAAAGAGCTATTTCCTGGGCGAGCAGGGCATGGTCTTTGGCCGGAAAAGTCAACAGCTCCGTTTGTGCGTCCGGATCAGGAAGGCGGGACAGCCTGGCCAGAACTCCTGTACTGAGGGCGGCATGGGCCTGTTCTTCACTGAGGAAAAGATCCTGGGGCGGCGAGACTGTACGACATTGTGCCTGGATCTCTGCAAAGTTGGAAAAGATGCGCTCATAAAGATCATCCAGGCGGCGCTTACAGGCGGGCGCATTGACCAGCATCAGGGCCGAACGTTCAGGCAGATATTCAAAAAAACTGCGCATAGAAGCCGGCCCGCCGGTCAGGACAGGGGCGAGCATGTCCAGTCCTGCGAAACGTTGCACAAGCTTAAGCTGTTCGCGGACTCCTTTATCCTCATCTCCAGAGCAGCCGGTTTCCTCCCTGAGGTCATCAAAGGAAGACAGCATGTCTATCCGGTCTTCCTGGGAGCGGGGATAGAGGAATTCGGTTGCCGGCAGCAGGATAACCTCGTTCAGTTCAGCACTTGATCGCTGACTGAGCGGGTCAAAGGCACGGATGGAGTCGACCGTGTCGCCAAAAAAATCAAGGCGTAGCGGCCCCGGCGACTCTCCCTGCCAGGCAGGAGGGTAAATATCGATGATGCCGCCGCGCAGGGCAATATCACCTTCCTGACGTACCAGATCACAGAGGTGGTAGCCGGAATGTATGGCTGCGGCAATGAAGGCGTCCCGATCGGTTTCTTCACCGGCCTGTACGAGTTCGATTTGATCGTGCAGGCGTTGGGGTGCGGGCAGGCGACGGCAAACGGCCTCGATGGTGGTCAGCACCAGGGTCGGCTCATCAATTTCCTGTAACTGGTACAGGGTAGAGATGCGGGCGCTGACCGCAGCCGCTTCCGGCTTGAGTACTGTATAGGGAGGGATACCGATGTCGGGAAACTGAAGCAGCGGCGCTGAGGAAAAAAAAGAGAAATCCTGAGCCAGCACCTGCATTTCTTCTTCAGAAGGAAGAAAGCAGCAGATGCTCTGTTTATTTGCCTCAAGCAGCCTTGCGAGGAGCAAAGCTGCCGAGGCGCTTGAACATCCGGATATGTCTACAGGGGTATGATTGCCTTCCTGCAGCCGGGCAAGAATGGTCTGCATGAACGGCTATAAGAAAAAACGCAAAAAGCTAAATATCGGCAATTAGAAGGTGCCGCCGATGCTGAAGTCCCAGGTGGAACTGTCTTCACCTTCTTTTTTATCCAGGTTGAAGCCCAGTGCCATGCGCAGGGGGCCAAGCGGTGAAGCCCAGTTTATGCCGAAGCCGGCCGCTTTTTTGTATTCTCCGAAGTCCCAATCATCATCCACATCATAGACATTGCCAAAGTCGGTGAAAATTTCGCCGTCCAGGCCCATGTCTTTCACCAGTGGGAAGAGGATGCCAAGGTTGACGTACCACATCTTGTCGCCACCGATACGCTCACCGGTAACGGGATCACGGGGGCTGATCTTGGCCGATTCAAAACCGCGGATAGAGTTCATGCCGCCCAGATAGAAATGCTCGTATACCGGCAGTTTGTTGTTCTTGTTTTCAAAGGCCTGGCCGGCAGCACCCTTCACGTGAAAGACCGTCTGCCAAACCATGGGAAAGTACCAGGAAGACGATCCCTCTACCTTGGTGTATTCGCCATCGCCGCCCAAGGGACCACCTGCATAGGCCACTGTGACGCTGTTGCGCGAACCCTTGGTGGGCGAGAAGTAGCGGTCGCGGGTGTCTCGCACCAGGGAGAGCTCGCCCTCACTGATAACGTGGATATCCTTGGAGCGGAGGATGACCGCAGAGGCGTACGGGTTGATGTCGCTCAGGTCGGTATCGGAAATGGAATACCCATAGTAAATACGCCACTCTTCGAAAAGCGGATGGCCGATATTGAAGCCGGCTCCCAGGGTGTCGCGGGTGTAGTCATCGTATTCCCGCTTCCAGTCATAGCCTTCCACTGAGCCCGAAACCTGGGAATCATAGATGCGTGGGTTGGTGAAGCGCAGGTTATACCGGGTGCTCTTGCCGCTGGTATTGGCCTGCAACGCCAGCCGGTTGCCGGTACCGAAAAGGTTCCGCTCTGAAATCTCACCCATGAAGAGCAGATTGTCGGAAGAAGAGTAACCTGCGCCCACGGCAAACTGTCCGGTCGGCTTTTCTTTCACATCAACCACTACGTCAAGCAGGTCTTCCCGCATGGTGGGTTTGGGGGTGATGTTCACACTCTCAAAGTAATCCAGCCGGTTAAGCTTCTGGGTAGAGGTGCGCAGAGCCTTGGAGTCGAATTTGCTGCCTTCTTCCAGGGCGATATCGCGACGGATGACGTTGTCCCTGGTGCGGGTATTGCCCTGGATTTCAACACGGTTGACGTACACCACCGGGCCCTGATTGATGTCGAGCACCAGATCGATTCGGTTGCCGGTAGGGGCCTTGTTGATTCTCGGGTTGATCTCGGTGTAGGCATATCCCTCTTCGGCATAGAGATCAGTCAGACGCACGATATCCTCGCGCATGGTCTGGCGGTTCAAATACTCCTCATCACGAATTTTAAGGTTGCGCAGCATCTCGGTCTTGTCCTTGATGAGGTCACCCCGGATATCCACCGTGCCGAGCCGGTAGCGCTGGCCTTCTTCCACTGGGAAGGTGATATGCAGACCATCATCCTGGTGCGCCACCTCGGGCTCACCGATTTTGGCGTCCAGGTAACCATGGTTGTGGTAGAAGGCGGCAACGCGCTCCATATCCTGATGGAGGACATCCATGCGCAAAATACCTGAACCGGTCAGCCAGGAAATCCACCAGGACCGGGTCGAGGTCTGGATGGCGTCACGCAAATCGCCGTCCGAGAAGTGCTCGTTACCGGTAAAGTTGATCTGACGGATAACTACCTTGTCCCGCTCCTGGATATCGAAACGGACCACGGAAGCGCCATCCTCGGTATTTTCAATGCTGCTCTGCACCTCTGCGGTGTAGTAGCCCTTGGACTTGTACAGGTCCCGGATTTTTTCCGCCGCTTCGTTAACCTTGGTCGGGTTGATGATGGAGTTGGCGGTAATGCCCGCAGCATCGCGGATTTCCTGCTCCTTCACCGCAGCAGCCCCGGTAATGACTACCTCGTTGATGAGCGGTTTTTCCACCACTCGGAAGACAACCGCCTTACCGTCGCTTTCATCCTCGACTTCGACTTCAACGTTATCAAAAAAGCCCATGGAGAAAACAGACTTGATATCTTCTCGCAGAACAACCGGATCGTACAAGTCGCCGGGTTTAGTGGCTATTTTTTGCAGGATCGCGCCGGTGTCGATGCGATTGTTGCCCACAGCGGAGATGGAGGACACGGTAAAGGTCTTGTTGGAGTAGGTGAGCAGATCGCTCATGACCTCAGTGGTCAGGCGGGGGAGTTCCTGCTGCGACTCACCGACCCGGTAGGCGGTGTGGGGGGCCTTGGCCGTGACTGCATCAAAGATGGCGGCATCCACACTGATGCGCCTGCCCAACTGGGTGATGCTGCCCACGCCGACAAAATCAGCGCCGGCGGCTTTGGCCACTGTCTCCAAGGCTGCGCGCGGAGGCGGCCAGGTATCTGCATAGTTGATATAGCGCTCGGCTTGGGTTCGGGACATCATGCTCATCCCCTTGGCCTTGGCTTCCAGCTCAAGTGCCTTGTCTGCCGTGTCTGTCAGCTCGTTTTGCTCAGTGGCATTGACTTTGAAGGGCAAAAAGACGGTGTTGCGCTCAAGGGCCTGAGCAGGTACTACCAAGCTGAACAGACAACAGGTGAGGGCCAAGGCGAACACGGGAAGATGAACACGGAGGAGCCGGGCGGCAAAATGAAGTTGTGGCATGGTCTAGTCCCTTTTAAGCATCTTTCAATAAGATTAATGCATCGGTCGTGCGTTTGAGGAGCGGTAAGTAGGCGAAGTTTAGAATTTTTAGAAAGAAATAAACACCATTTCAACTTGGCATTATGACATGTTCCCTCTATTTTGCAAGAAATTATAGTGCCCTAAAAAACGGCTTGAAATTGCTGTTTACAGGCTATTGACAAACAATAATGCAAATTGACATCTAATGAATTTATTGTTAGAAAAACCACTCCGGTGCGTTCTGCATGCCGGAATCCAGTTGGTCAGGCGCTACCATTCAAGAAACATTTCCAGGAGGAGCACATGAAAAAAATTGCAGGTTGGACGGCGGTCCTGTGCCTTATGTTGGCCCCAATCGCCTTTGCTGCCGACACGGTAAAAATCGGCCTGATGGGCCCGATGACCGGATCTTGGGCCAGCGAAGGTCAGGAAATGAAGCAGGTGTTGGATTTGCTTGCCGATCAGTACAACCAGCAGGGTGGCCTACTGGGCAAGAAAATTGAAATCCTGACCGAAGATGACGGCGGCGACCCGCGCACAGCCTCTTTGGCGGCCAATCGCCTGGCCACGCGCAGCATCGTTGCGGTAGTCGGTACCTATGGCTCTTCCATCACCGAGGCTTCGCAGAATATCTATGATGAGTCCGACATTGTCCAGATTGCCAATGGTTCCACCGCCATCCGTCTTTCTGAAAAGGGCTTGAAGAATTTTTTTAGAACCTGCCCCCGTGATGACGAGCAGGGCAAGGTTGCCACCAGCACTATCCAGAAGCTCGGTGCAAAAAAGGTGGCTATTCTGCACGACAATACCTCCTATGCCAAGGGGCTTGCCGAAGAGAGTCAGTCCAATTTGAAGGCGGCCAAGGTTGAGGTGGTCTTTTTTGATGCCCTGACCCCGGGCGAACGCGATTACAACGCCATCCTCACCAAACTGAAGGCTGCCAATCCGGACTTTGTCTTCTTTACCGGCTACTATCCGGAAGCAGGTCTCCTGCTGCGTCAGAAAAAAGAAATGGGTTGGGATGTGGCCTTCATGGGCGGTGATGCAGTCAACAATCCGGCCCTGGTTGAAACCGCAGGTGCAGCCGCAGCCGAGGGCTTTTACTTCCTGAGCCCGCCGCTGCCCAAGGATCTGGACACCCCGGATGCGAAGACCTTTGTCGAGGCCTTCTCCAAGAAATACGGCAATGCGCCCAAGTCGATTTACCCGGTACTTGCAGGTGACGGTTTCCGCGTGATTGTCGAGGCCATCAAGGCGACAGAGTCCACCGAGGCAGAGAAAATTTCCTCCTATCTGAAGTCTTCTTTGAAGGATTATCCCGGCCTGACCGGCACCCTTGCCTTTGACGACAAGGGCGACCGTGTTGGCGAGGTGTACCGTGTGTACAAGGTAGACAACAAGGGACAATTCGTTCTGGAGCCCTAAGCAGTCATGGTGTTGATTCCAGGGGCGCCGGCTACCGGCACAGTCCCTGGAAGATCTGGAGTCTTCATGGAACAGTTTTTTCAGCAGTTGACCAATGGCCTAGCTGTCGGCGGCATCTATGCGCTGATCGCGCTCGGCTACACCATGGTGTACGGTGTCTTAAAACTCATTAACTTTGCCCATGGCGACCTCTTTACTATTGGCGCTTACCTTGGCCTCACTCTTCTGACCTCGCTTGCGCTCAACGACCATGTCGGCGGTTTTCTGGGCCTGTTTATTCTGGCGGTCATGGTCATGGGCCTGGTCGGTATTATCGGTATCCTGCTGGAACGCATCGCCTACCGACCCCTGCGGCAGTCGCCCCGGCTTTCCGCTGTTGTTTCCGCTTTGGGCGCTTCCATCTTTTTCCAGAACGCGGTCATGCTTATCTATGGGGCCAAATTTTATGTCTATCCCCAGGATCTGCTGCCGGTAGTGCCGGTCAATATCTTTGGCCTCTCCATCCCGCTCATGCGCATCATCATTCTTTTGACCTCAGTGGTCATGATGATCGCCCTTTATCTCTTTGTGCAGAAAACAAAGATCGGCACCGCCATTCGCGCTGCAGCCATCGATCAGGGCGCGGCCCGGCTGATGGGCATTGATGTGAATTTCGTCATCATGATCGTGTTCTTCATCGGACCCGCCTTGGGCGGCGCTGCCGGCTTGATGGTGGGCGTCTACTACGGCCAGATCAACTTCACCATGGGCTGGATCTACGGGCTCAAGGCCTTTACCGCCGCCATTCTGGGCGGTATCGGCAATATTCCCGGAGCCATGGTCGGCGGTTTGCTTTTGGGCGTGATCGAGGCCCTGGGCGCGGCCTATATCTCCATTGCCTGGAAGGATGCCATTGCCTTCTTTGTGCTCATTCTCATCCTGATCGTGCGCCCCACCGGACTTCTCGGAGAGCGGGTGGCTGAGAAAATATGAAAAATGCGACCTGGCCAGGCTATCTGATTTTTTTTGCGCTACTTGCCGCCGCCCCCCTGGCGCTTGACCGTTACTGGGTGGATGTGCTCAACAGCGTGGGCTTGTATCTCATTCTCGCCCTGAGCCTGAATGTCATTTTGGGCTATGCCGGTATGTTCCACATGGGGCATGCCGCCTTTTACGCCGTAGGCGCGTACACCACCGCCATCATCAACACCCGCTACGGGGTGCCCGTGCTCTGGGCCCTACCGGTGAGCGGCGTGGCGGCAGCGCTTTTTGCCCTGGTGGTGGCGAGGCCCATCATCCACCTGCGCGGCGACTACCTGCTTATTGTCACCATCGGCATGGTGGAAATTGTACGCATCGCCCTGATCAACGATATCTTTGGGCTGACCGGCGGCGCAAACGGCATCTTCGGTATATCCAGACCCGAACTGTTCGGATTTCGCATCAGCCAGCCGAAGCATTTCTTCTACCTGATCTGGTTTTTTGCCGCGCTCACGGTGCTGCTCTTTTCCCTGCTGGAAAATTCCCGCTTTGGCCGGGCCCTGAAGTACCTGAAGGAAGACGAAGTTGCGGCCGAGGGCAGTGGCATCAACACCGCGCGTTACAAGCTCGCGGCCTTTATTCTGGGCGCAGGCTGGGCCGGTATGTGTGGTACCATCTTTGCCGCCAAGATGACCATCATTTCGCCACAGTCTTTTAATTTCTGGGAATCGGTGGTGCTCTTTATGATCGTTATCCTGGGTGGTTCGGGCAGCATCCCGGGTGTTATCCTGGGCGCTTTTCTGGTGATGGGATTGCCTGAACTGTTCCGCGACTTTGCCGATGCCCGCCTCCTGATCTTTGGTTTGGCCCTGATGGTGATGATGATCGTCCGGCCCCAGGGCCTGCTGCCGCCCCGGCCACGCAAGCATAATCTTGATTCCATTCGGGAACTGACGTGAGCATTCTGCGCCTGGATCATCTCAACAAGCGTTTCGGCGGACTGGTTGCTGTAGACCGGGTGAGCTTTGCCGTGGAGGAGGGCAGTGTAGTCGGGCTGATTGGCCCGAACGGCGCCGGTAAAACCACGGTCTTCAATCTGATCACCGGCAACTACAAACCCGACGGCGGGGATGTCTTTTTTCAGGAGCAGTCCATTCGTGCCAAGCCGCCCCACCAGATCGTGGCCCTGGGTGTTGCCCGCACCTTCCAGACCATCCGTCTGTTTCAGAACATGACGGTGCTTGAAAACGTGCTCGCCGGCTGCCACTGCCGCATGCATACCGGCCTTTTCGGCTCGCTTTTGCATACGCCCGGCCAGAGGCGGGAAGAACGCCGAGCCCTGCGCCAGTCCATGGATGCGCTCAACTTTGTCGGTTTGGAGGCCAGTGCGGATCAGCTCGCCAAGAACCTGTCCTACGGCAACCAGCGCCTGCTTGAAATCGCCCGTGCGCTGGCCACCCAGCCCCGCCTGCTCATCCTGGATGAACCGGCAGGCGGCATGAACGAGCAGGAGACCCAGATCCTCATCGGCCTGATTGACCGCATGCGGGAGCAGGGCTTGAGCATCCTCTTGATCGAGCACGACATGAAGCTGGTGATGAAGGCTTGCAATTATCTGGTGGTGATTGAATACGGCCGCAAGATCGCCGAAGGCACGCCGGTGGAGATTCAGCACAACCCCAAAGTGATCGAAGCCTACCTTGGCGCAGACAACGAAGACGATATCTGATGCTGCTTGAAATTAAAGATCTGCACGTCAAGTACGGCAATGTGGAAGTCCTCCATGGCATCAACCTGGAAGTGGACGAGGGTGAGATCGTCACCATTCTGGGCGCAAATGGAGCGGGCAAGTCCACCACTCTGCTTTCCATCAGTGGCCTGGTCAAGCCTTCACAGGGAGAAGTCCTTTTTGAGGGCAAGGCCCTGCACAAGTTGCCTGCGCACCAGGTGGTCAAGGCCCGTATCAGCCAGTCGCCTGAAGGTCGCCGGGTTTTCGGCACGTTAACCGTGCAGGAAAATATTGATCTAGGTGCCTATACCATCAAGGACAAGGAAAAAATTGCCGGGACCCGTAAGTGGATCTATGAACTTTTTCCCCGCCTGGAAGAGCGTCAACACCAGTTGGCCGGTACGCTCAGTGGTGGTGAACAGCAGATGCTGGCCATTGGCCGGGCCTTGATGAGCGACCCGAAGGTGCTGCTTTTAGATGAACCCAGCTTGGGTCTTGCTCCCCTCTTGGTCAAGGCCATCTTTCAAACGATTCGGGAAATCAATGCCGCCGGCGTCACTGTGGTGCTGGTGGAGCAGAATGCCAAGGCCGCTTTGCGCCTAGCGCACCGGGGCTATGTGCTGGAAGTGGGCAATGTCATTCTCTCCGGCCCTGCCGGCGATCTGCTTACCAACCCCGAGGTGCTCGACGCCTACCTGGGCGGGACCTGATCCGGCCCTCTCGTCTTTTTTGCTTGTCTCCTTGTCTGAGCCGCTGAGCTACTGAACCGTTAACAGTGGCTTTTGCGCATCTTCATTTGTTCTGGACCATTTTTTTGCCATGTTGAGCCTGCAATCACCCCTGGATATGCATCTGCACCTGCGCGAGCAGGACATGCTACGCACGGTGGCGCCTTTGACCGCAAAATCCTTTGCCGCTGCGGTTGTCATGCCGAATCTGCTGCAGCCGGTAAACAGTCTGGACAAGGTGCGCGCCTATTGCAGCGCTATTAAGGGAGCCATTAGCACTGCCTGCGAAGATGTCGTTTTCACTCCCTGGATGACCCTCTTTTTCCGGAACTACAGCCGGGCAGAACTGATTGCTGCCCGGCCGGAAATTATCGGCGTCAAGCTCTATCCTGCTGGTATCACCACCCAAAGCGAGGCCGGTGTGCGCGATTTCGACGCCATTGCTGCTACGGTGGCGCTTTTGGAAGAGCTGGATATTCCGCTTCTGGTGCACGGGGAAAGCAGCGGCTTTGTCATGGACAGGGAGGCGGAATTTTTGCAAGTCTATGCAGACCTCATCCGGAATTTTCCCAGACTGCGCCTGGTGATGGAGCACATCAGCACTGCGGCGGCCTTGGAATTTCTGGACAAACATGAGCAGATGGCAGCCACCGTCACTCTGCATCACCTCATGCTCACCCTTGATGATATGGCCGGGGGCCTTTTGCAGCCGCACCTCTTCTGCAAGCCCATTGCCAAAACACCGCGCGACCGGGATGCCCTGCGCCGGGCGGTGCTGGCTGGACATCCTCGTCTGATTTTCGGTTCGGATTCTGCACCGCACCCGCGCCATACCAAGGAATGCTGCGGCTGTGCGGCGGGTATTTTTTCAGCACCCGTGGCTCTGCCCATGCTGGCACAGATCTTTGACCAGGCTGGACGACTGGAGGCGTTGCAGGCCTTTGTTCGGGATAATGGCCTGCGTTTTTACGGCATCACCCCGCCGGATAAAACGGTTTGCCTGCAGCGGAAGCCTTGGCGGGTGCCGGAAAACTACGGTCCGGTCAGACCCTTTCTGGCTGGCGAAGAGCTGCAGTGGCAGCTTGTGGATGCAGAAGTTTAAAGAGATTTCCGAGAAAAGATGAAACGACCTAATTCCTCCACCCTCGTTTACAGCACGGAACAGGGGCGGCACTGCCGGGACTGCGGCCAGACCGTTTCGGCCTGTGCTTGCCGCAAGATCGGTTCTGCCGCGCCGAAAACACCGGTCGGCGACGGCATCGTACGTATCAGCCGCCAGACCAAGGGTCTCAAGGGGAGCGGGGTTACGGTGATTACCGGTTTGCCTTTGCAGACGGCCGCCTTGGCACAACTTGCCAAGGAACTGAAAAAGCGCTGCGCAAGTGGCGGCCGGGTAGTGGATGGGGTAGTTGAAATTCAGGGCGAGCATCGGCAAGCTGTGCAGTCGATGCTGCAGGCGCGCGGCTTTACGGTTAAACTTGCAGGCGGTTGAGGCTGATTTTTTAATCGTCCTTGTCTGCTGCCGGGTTATGAACTGTGCGCCACAGCAATAACTCGCCTTCATCCGTGCTGAATCCGCAGGAAACGTCCCTGTTTCAGCAGCATTCAAACCCCTTTTGCCGCTCGCTTCCAGCCTGCCCCGCGTGTGCCTCTTCTCCTGCTTTTCAGATCATATTCCCCTGTCCAAATCTGAAGCCATTCCTCATCAAGCATTACTACACTAAAAACTCACCTTGGGTGCAGCCTGTATCTCATGGCTGTTGGCAAATTCCAACAGGGCCGCATCCTCACTGTGGCCGAAACTGCCAGCCAGGAGCACCGCCGGAAAAGACTGCTTGTAGCTGTTGTAGCTCATCACCTGGTCGTTATAGGCCTGGCGGGCAAAGGCTACCTTGTTTTCGGTGGAGCTGATCTCCTCGCTCAGCTGCATCATGTTCCGGCTGGCCTTGAGTTCGGGGTAGGCCTCCATTACCACATTAAGCCGCCCCAGAGCCTGGGCCAGCCCGCCCTCGGCACCGGCAAGTTGCTGCAGGGCAAGGGCGCTGCCAGGGGCTGCTGCTGCCGCGCTCAGCCCGGCCACTGCCTGATTACGGGCCAGGATGACCGCTTCAAGCGTTTCTCTTTCGTGCTTGAGGTAGGCCTTGGCTGTTTCCACCAGGTTGGGAATGAGGTCGTAGCGCCGGGTGAGCTGCACCTCTATCTGAGCAAAGGCGTTTTTGCAGCGGTTTTTCATGCTGACCAGGCGGTTGTAAATGCCGATGCCGTACAGAACCAAGGCGACAACAAGCGCCAACACCACAAGAGCGAAAATGCCCATTGGAAATCTCCTTATTGAAGGTGAATGGATGGGGATAGTATACTGGGTAGTGCAGTGCAATTGTAGGGTTTCTTTGTTTTTTAAGGGCCGCCGGGGCAGGGCAGGCTCTTCTTGCCCTCTCCATGAAAACATGGCATGTTGCGGCGTATTTCAACGGAAAATACGGTGCCGGATTACCGGCCTCATTTTACATAGGAGCTTGTTATGTCGCATGTATTGATTATTGGCGCCGGTGGTGTCGGCAGTGTGGTGGCCCACAAGTGCGCCCAGGTGCCGGAGGTATTCAGCAAGATTACCCTGGCCAGCCGCACCCTCAGTAAGTGCGAGGCCATTGCCGCCTCGGTCAAGGAGCGCACCGGCGTACACATTGCCACTGAGGCACTCGATGCCGATAATGTGGCGGCCACAGTGGCGCTTCTGGAGCGCATTAAGCCGGATCTGCTGTTAAATGTCGCCTTGCCCTATCAGGATTTACCCCTGATGGACGCCTGCTTGCAGGCCGGGGTGGATTATCTGGATACCGCCAACTACGAGCCGCCGGATGTGGCTAAATTTGAGTACAAATGGCAGTGGGCCTATCGTGAGCGTTTCCAACAAAAGGGCATCATGGCCCTCTTGGGTTCCGGCTTTGATCCGGGGGTCACCAATGTGTTCACTGCCTGGGCC
Organism: bacterium; assembly: GCA_030538155.1. Lineage (GTDB taxonomy): Bacteria > Desulfobacterota > Desulfobulbia > Desulfobulbales > Desulfobulbaceae > Desulfobulbus. The sequence continues at coordinate 14,809 of JAUNUN010000020.1, read as the reverse complement.
GCCAAACACCATTTTGACGAGATCCATCAGTTGGACATCATCGACTGCAATGCCGGTGACCATGGCCAGGCCTTTGCCACCAACTTCAACCCGGAAATCAATATCCGCGAAATTACCCAGCGCGGCCGCTATTTTGAGCATGGTGAATGGGTGGAAACCGACCCGCTCTCCTGGTCGATGAACTTCGATTTTCCCGAGGGTATCGGCCCGAAAAAATGCTACCTTATGTTCCACGAGGAACTGGAATCTTTGGTGCAGAACATTAAGGGCCTGAAGCGGGCCCGTTTCTGGATGACCTTTTCCGAGCAGTATCTTACCCACTTGCGGGTTTTAGAAAACGTGGGCATGACCCGGATTGATCCGGTGCCCTACCAGGGCAAAGAGATTGTGCCTATCCAGTTTTTAAAGGCTGTTTTACCGGAACCAGCCTCGCTTGGCCCGCTCACCAAGGGCCGCACCTGCATTGGCTGCCTGATGCGCGGGGTGAAAAATGGTCAGGAAAAACAGCTCTATATCTACAATATTTGCAGCCATGAAGAGGCCTTTTCCGAGGTGGGTTCCCAGGCCATTTCCTATACCACCGGCGTGCCGGCCATGATCGGCGCCAAGATGATGCTGGAAGGCAAGTGGCAAAGGCCCGGAGTATGGAACATGGAGGAGTTTGATCCAGATCCCTTTATGGCAGATTTAAACCGCCACGGCCTGCCCTGGACAGTGGTGGAGCTGCCGTGAAAGGTCGCCACAGCTGCCGTTTTGATCCCGGCCGGGTAGCAACTCCTGCCTATGTGCTGGATGAAGGCCTTTTGCGCGACAATCTGGCCATTTTGGCCCAGGTAAAAAAGGCCACGGGCTGCAAGATTTTGCTGGCCTTAAAGTGCTTTGCCATGTTCCGGGTTTTTCCGCTTCTGGCTACGGTGCTCGATGGGGTGTGCTGCAGTTCGCCGCATGAGGCCCGGCTGGGCCGGGAAGAGTTTGGCCGTGAGGTGCACAGCTTTGCCGCGGCCTTTTCCGAGGCGGATATTGCTGATTTGGCCTTAACCAGCGATCACCTGGTGTTCAACTCCTTTGCCCAGAAAAGGCGCTTCCAGCAGCCGGCGGCAGAGCTGGCCATCCAGTTCGGCCACCAGCTGGAATTTGGCCTGCGCATCAACCCCGAACATTCGGAGGGGGCCAACCCCATGTACGATCCCTGCGGGCCCGGCTCCAGGCTGGGCATCCGCCGGGCAGATTTTCTGAGCGATGCACTGGAGGGTATCAGCGGCCTGCATTGGCACAATCTCTGCGAGCAGGATGCCGATTGTCTGGAGCGCACCGTGGCTGCGGTGGAAGAAACTTTTGCCGATATTTTGCCTGGCATGCGCTACGTGAACTTTGGCGGCGGCCACCATATCACCCGGGAAGACTACCAGCTGGAACGGCTGATTGCCATCATCAAGCGTTTTCAGGCACGCTGGGGCGTGCAGGTGTATCTGGAGCCGGGCGAGGCCGTGGCCTTAAATGCGGGCTACCTGGTGGCCACCGTGCTGGATGTGCAGCCCGGCGAGCGGCCCAATGTGATTATCGATGCCTCGGTGCCGGCCCATATGCCCGATGTGCTGGAAATGCCCTACAGGCCGCATATCATCGGTTCCGGCAAGGCCGGAGAAAAACCTTTTACCTGCCGCATCGGCGGACTTTCCTGCCTGGCCGGCGATGTGGCGGGCGAGTATTCCTTTGACGCTCCCTTGCAGGTGGGCGATACAATCGTCTTCACTGATATGGCCATCTACACCATGGTGAAAAACAATACCTTTAATGGCGTCCAACTGCCTTCCATTATGCTCTTTCATCCTGAAGACGACACGCTGGAGCTGGTGCGCACCTTTACCTACGAAGATTTCCGCGGCAGGCTCTCATGAAGCCGCTGCCGGGTTTTTTGGCCTCAGAATGCGGTACAAGCGAAACAGATACAAAAAATTTGAGCGAGCCCGAGGCGCGCTTTCATGTGCTGCCGGTGCCGCTGGAATCTTCGGTTTCCTACGGGGCGGGTACAGCACAGGGGCCTGCCGCCATTTTGGCGGCTTCGCAACAGCTTGAAGTGTGGGACGGTTTTTCCTGCCCGCTTGAAGAAGGCATCCATACCCTGCCGGCAGTAGACTGCAGCGGCCGGGTGGAAGAGGTTTTACCGCGCATTGAAGAGGCGGTGCACCGAGTGCTTGGGGCAGGGCGCCTGCCGGTACTTCTGGGTGGCGAGCATACCGTAACCTTAGGCGCTCTGCGGGCCCTGGCCGCCCACCTGCAAGAACCGTTGGGCCTGGTGCAGATCGATGCCCATGCCGATTTGCGCGAAAGCTACGAGGGCAGCATCTACAGCCATGCCTGCGTGATGCGGCGCGCTTTGGATGATCTCGATATCCATATTTTTCAATTTGGGGTGCGGGCCCTGTCGCTTGCGGAGGTGGAACTGCGGCAAAAAGAGCCGCGCATCAGCTTTCTTGATGCTGCCCGCTTTGCCTATCAGGGCTGGCCGGACCAACTGCTGCCGCCGGATTTTCCTGAAAAGGTGTACATTACCTTTGATGTGGATGGGCTGGATCCCTCCATTATCCGATCCACCGGCACCCCGGTGCCGGGCGGGCCAGGCTGGTACGACTGTTTGCAGCTGGTTGAGCGCGCCATTTCCGGCCGCCGGGTACTGGGTTTTGATGTGGTGGAACTGGCCCCGCAGGCGGCAGACCATGCCTCATCCTTTGCTGCCGCCCAACTGGTTTATTCTCTCATGGGCCTGGTGCAGCGCAACGAGCCACAGCGCAAAATATAGTACCCCTCCCGGCAAACGGTGTTTCATAGCTAGCCGTGTTTTTTAAAGATTTTTCAGGGTCTGGACCGATTATGGATGGTCATACACAGTTTGCAAACCAGCAAAATCCACCCCTGATTGTGCACAGCGACAGCAGCCGAGCCTGGGGCGGTCAGGAGATACGGGTGCTCACCGAGCTGCGTGAAATGCGCAGGCGCGGCTGCCGGGTGGCATTGATTGCCAGGGTGAATGCGCCCCTGGTGCAGCGCTGCAAGGAAGCCGCCATTGCCGTCTACCAGGTGTCGGACTTCAACAAGTTCAGCCCTGCAGCCTGGCTGCTCCTGCGCCAGCTCATCCGCAGAATCAGACCTACGGTGCTCAACACCCATTCCTCGGAAGATTCCTGGATGGCAGCGCCCCTGGCTCGCCTTGTCGGGGTACCCCTGGTGCTGCGCACCCGGCATGTGTCGGCGCCGGTGTCCTCAACGCTCAGTTACCGTTTTCCCCATGCCATTTTGGCCTGCAGCGAGGCTATTGCCGACCAGCTCGTCAGTCAGGGGATTGCAGAGGAGCGGATCAGCGTTGTGGCCACCGGCAACGATGCGGCCCGCTTCCAGTTTTCAGCGGTAAAGCGGCAGAAACTGCGCAGCCGTTATGGCCTGGATGTAGCCGATATCCTCATCGGCAATGTGGGTTTCTTGCGGGACTACAAGGGCCATGCCTTTATTTTAGATGTCCTAGCCGGCCTAGCGCCGGTCTATAAAGTAATGTTGGTGGGCGATGGCGAGTTGCGCAGCGCCTTGCAGAAGCAGGCCCAAAGGCTGGGCATTGCGGATCGGGTCATCTTTGTCGGACACCAGGAACGACCCGAGGATTTTTACCACGCCTTTGATCTGTTTTTCTTTTCCTCCCATGCGGCCGAAGGGGTCTCCCAGGCCCTGGTGCAGGCCCTGCTCAACGGCCTGCCGGTTCTATCCTGCCGCCTGCACTCCAATGAGGAGGTCTTGCAGGGGGTGGCCAACAGCCGCCTGGTGCAGTACGGCGACATTGAAGCCGCCGTTGAGGCGCTCGGCGCTCTTGCGGCCCAGCCCCGGCGTGACCCGGAGGCCATGGCCGCCCAGCATGCGGCCATCAATGCCCGCTACGGCCTTGCCGCCATGATGCAGCGGCTTGCCGAGGTCTATGCCCGCCATGGACACATCCTGCCGGAGCGGCAGGTTTAATTCCATTCCATATCAAAGCCCTGTCTGGTCGGTTTCGGCACCTGCTCGCAAGACGTACCATTTGTACGCCTGCGTCGCATTTGTCTCGCCTCCTTGATATCATTTTTGATCTGTAATCGGAATGAGCCGCCCTTGAAAAAGGCTGTTTTTATCTTGCCGTTTGCGTCAAGGCACCATCTGCTTGGAGCCAAGCAAGGCGGTTAACGAGTCGTAAAAGCCAATTGCAGCCTGCAAAAAGTCCTGCAAGCATCCCGGCGCACAAAAAAAGCAACAGCTCCCTCAGTTTCCTGAGGATAAGCCGGATATTGTGCCCGGCTCCGCACAGAAGGGCACGGATTTTGTCGCCCAAAGTACCCAAAAGATGGTTGCGTCCCAGTTTGCCGTCCGTCTTCATGTGGCCGATCACCGACTCGATAGCGTTTCGCCGTTTCAGCTCCTTCTTCATCTGCGGCGCATTGGCCTCGCTTGCTGCCGCTGATCAACACCTGTAGCAATTTCAGTTTGTGGCCACGATAACCTCGATCAACAAAAGCCCGCTTGATCGCCTGCTCGGTGATCCGTTCCACCTGCGTGGTCGCCCCGGCCAGGGTGTGGCCGTCGTAAGGCTTGCCCGGCTCAGACTGCATGCCCACGATAAAGTTGTCACGGTTGGTCACCGCCACACTCACCTTGACCCCAAATTCGAACTTCTTGTGTGCCTTGCCTTTGCCGATGCACTCCACCTCGGGCGCGTGCAGGCTGTAGAGCTTGTTCTTGTCTTGCCGCTGCTGAATGAGCAAACGCTTGGCCAGAGCAAGTTCCGCTGAGAACACGGTTTGCAGATCATCTTTCCCATCGATTTTACAAATAATATCTCGATACACCCGGCCCAGAAAAACCTTCAGCCGCTTGATCTCACGCCGCGCCCGTTTCGTCTGGCGGGCGTGAAAATACCGGCCAACCCACATCAGGGCGCGGGGGCCAAGCCGGTTGTAATTCTGCCTAAGCCGCACACCATACTTCCCGGCAAGCCGCACCAGCCGCTCACGGCTCCTGTTGAACAGACGCGCATCCGTGGGATAGGCAATCGCCTTCTCCTGCACCGTGGTGTCGATGGTAACCCGCTCAAGACTGTTTGTCTTGACCGTTCGACTGACCAGACCGGCCTGTACCGTCACTTGCAACATCAGTTCGCACCCTTTCTCGCCGATGCGTTTGCGAAAGCGGTAAAGTGACGACGAATCAATGGGTAGCTCATGGCAAAAGTACTCCTCCCCGCAGAAATGCTGGTGATACGGGTTTTCCAGCCGGCGCCGCACGGTTTCTTCATCCGAGGTTTTGAAGGCGTGGCTGAGGTAGGACAGGCCTGCCATCAGGCGGATGGGGATTTCGGGTCGGCCATTTTCCGAATAGCGTGCGCCGAATTCCTGCTCAAGCAAAGCCCAGTCGATCAGGGCTGCCAGCCGGTACAATTCATGGTTCCGGCCCAAGAATATTTTCCAGACGGTTGCGGAACATATCCAACTGAGGTGTTGCAATCGGCTTCTTGGGCTGCATAAAAAACCACCAGGAATTGAAGGGCTACAGTGCAATATCCTGCAATTCACAGGGCTATATTTTGGTGCTTTTATCCATACATTTCAAAAGGTTGGAAGTTGTTCAGGGACGACTAATTCTCCATCCTGTTCAACAACCGCTGCCCGGGCCAGCATCTGAGATGATGCCGGCAGGGAGGCCATGACAAAACAAGTGATTACAATGACTCTGCCGGACCAGGCCCATTGCTGCATCAGACAGGCGCTGCCCAGACAGATCAGGGCAAGGGCAAGTGTTCCGGCCTTGGTGGCAGCATGCTGCCGCGACAGGGCATCCGGCAAAGCCCATACTCCCAGGGCGGCCAGAAAAAGTGCACAGCCGCCCAGCACCGTTATGCCGGCACCCAGATACGAAATCATGATTTTTCCTCCCCCGTGTTTTTTACCCAAGACAGCTCAATCAAACGAGCCCAGCCCAAGGTCGCGACAAAATTGGCAATAGCCAAAGCGATAGCGACATCTAGAAAAAGAACCCGGCCGCTCATCAGACCTGTGGCCAGGCACAGGGTGATGGCAGCAGCGAGAAAAATATCCAGGGCAACGATCCGGTCTGCCTGCATAGGGCCGCGAAGCAGGCGGATACAGGCAAAGGCGGCGGCCAGAAAGGCGGCGCATCCCAGAAAAAAAGCAGAGTACATAATCATTTGCGTCATGGTCATGGTTCTAGGCCAAACAGGGCGATCACACTGGGGAAAAAATGGTGTTGAATACTTTTTTGGGTTTTTTCAAGACTCCGTACATCCAGCATGTGCAGCCTGAAGATCCTTTCTTCCTGGTTGACATGGAGTACGGTTGTGCCCGGGGTGAGGGAAATCATCCAGGCCAAAAGGGTAATGCCTTCAAGGCGCAGTGGCGGAAAACGCATTTCCACTATGCCTGCAGGCGGCACCTCCTTACCCAGTGCATACTCAAGGATAAAGAAAAGAGTCTGCAGGCCGCTTGTCAGCACCCCCCACACAAAACGGAACATTAAAATGAGCGAAATCGACACGGTTTTCATGGAATGCCTGCCATGATGCGAACAGCCTGCACGGAAACGGTTAAGAGCGCTTGTGGAAAGAAACCCAGAAGCATCGTTATTGCCGACAACATCGTGACCGAGATCCATGCTGGAAGGAGCGGGGTATCCGCTTCGTTTTCTGGTTTGCCATCCGGGTGCGGCTTCCAAAAAGCCTCCATCCAGATTTTCATCATGGAATAGAGCGTCAGGCCGCTTACCGCAAGGGCTGCTGCGGCCCAAAGCAAGCGCTCTTGGGCAAAGGCCTCGCGAATGACCAGCAGTTTAGCCCAAAACCCGGAAAGCGGAGGAATCCCCACCAGGGACAGGACCGGAACGGCAAAGATCAGCGCCAGCAGCGGCTTGCTGCCGGCCAGACCGCCTATCTTGCGCAGATCAAAGCTGCCGGTATTATTGAGCACAAAACCGGCCAGCAGGAACAGGTTGGCCTTCACAATGATGTGGTGCACGGTATAGAAAAGCGCTGCGCCATAGGCGGCCTGCGCGCCGGCGCTATCCCGGGCAAGGCCCCCCAGGGCTATGGCCAGGAATATATAGCCGATCTGACTGATGATGTGAAAGGCGAGGATGCGGCGGATATCCCAGTGGTAGGCAGCGCCCAGCACGCCGGCAACCATGGTGGCAACGGCAATCCAGCCCAGTCCTTCCATGAGTGCCTCCGGGCTTGCAAAAACACCGCCGTTGAGGCGAAGGATCGCATAGGTGCCCACCTTGGTGAGAAGGCCTGCAAAAAGGGCCATGACCGGCACCGGTAGCGCGGGATAGGCTGCCGGAAGCCAGGCGTAGAGCGGAAAAGCCGCGGACTTGATCAGAAGAGCAAGGAGCAGTATGGTCAAAAGCGCGGTCAATACAGCTTCAGGAAGGACTGTGCTGCTCTGGTGCAGCGCGTCAAACTGGAGATGCCCGGTGGCGGCGTAGATCAGCCCGACAGCCATGAGGAGCAAGAGGGTGCCAAAAAGGTTGGGGGCGAAGTATTTGAACACGGCATCCAGTTGCAGGATCCGGCCCCCCAGGGCAAGCAGGCCCAGGGCACAGACCAACATCACCTCATACCAGACGTAGAGGTTGAAGAGATCCGCCGTGCAGAACGCCCCGCAAACACCGGCGATCATGCCGTGGATCAGGGGCAGAGACAAGGGGTGCGGGGAGAGTCTTTCAACCCCGCTCTTCATGTAGAGTAGCGTTATCCAGGCCATGAGCGCAGTCACTAGCACCATAAGAGCGCTTAAGAGGTCGATGCGAAAGAGTATGCCGTATGGCGCGGGCCAGCCGCCAAGCGTTATCTCCAGAGTGCCGCGCACCATCACCTGCCAAAACAGCAGACAGGCCGCAAGCACAAGCACCCCAGCGCCGCCCAGGCTGAGTCTCTCTTGCCAGGCCCGCTGTCTGAGGGTAAAGACGGAACAGAGCATGGCGGCAAGAGGAAGCAGTACCGGCAAAACGACCAGGGCGTTCATGGGCAATTACTTCCCTTCTTGCAGAAAAGGAGGACGAAGCGGCTTGGTGGCCTTGGGCTCTGTATGGCGCAGCGCGCTGAGGTCGTCTTCGCCGGAGCGCTCTGCAATGGCTAGGACAAGCACCAGGGAAAAGCAGAGCAGGGCAAGACCGATGACAATGGCGGTTAAAACCAGGGCCTGGGGGAGTGGATTAGCCGCAGCCTTCAGCATATTTTCTCCCGAAGGAATAACAGCGGGTTCCAGGTAGGGCATTCTGCCGGAGACCAGCAGAAGCAGGTTGACCGCATTGCCCATCAGCCCAAGCCCGATGACACAGCGCAAGATATCACGGGAAAGCAGCAGGTAAACGCCGGTTGTCAGGGTAAGCCACATGGCGCAGATAAAGGCTGGAATCATAGTATCCGTTCTTCAAGGGGAGCAGAGGTCTGCTTGCTGCCGCGTGCCAGCAAGTGCAGGGCATAGCCTCCCAATGCGCCCCAGACGCACAGGTATACGCCCAGATCAAAGAGGAGGGTTGTGGACAGGGGGAGGACCATCTGGCCAAGGGAGAACTCAAACCACTGATGGCTGAGAAAGGTCTGACCGGCCCACCAGCCCGGCAGACCGGAAAATGCAGCCAAAAGCAGGCCGGATGCGGCCAGGATGAGCGGTGCCTTGAGCGGCATGCGTATTTGAGCCGCTGAAGCGCCCCTGGTGATTGCCCAGAGCACGCTGGCCGTAGTTGCCGTCAAGCCACCGATAAAGCCGCCGCCGGGTTCGTTGTGCCCCCGGATGAGCATCCACAGGGAAACAGCGATCATCAGCGGGTAGAGGTAGCGCGCAGCCACCGCCATCACAATGTAAACAGGTACAGAAGAGAAGCCTCCCTGCTCTGCGGCCAGCGCTGCCGGTATGCTCTCAGACTTTTTGTGCAAGACGGCCAGTGCCGCCATAAAGGAGATCAGGACCACGGTTATTTCGCCCAAGGTGTCAAAGGCCCTGAAGTCGACAAGAATGACGTTGACCACATTGCGGCCATGGGCTCTCGGTACGCTTTCCCGGCCAAACCAGTCGGAAAGATCGGTGGTAAAAGGAAAAGCAAGGGCCACAAGCAGCAGTAGGGTAATAACCGTTGAAAAGCCAAGGGCAATCACCAGGGAGCCCGGCCGCCAACCTGGATCGCTAACCATGGCACGAGACATTTTGGTGAGTATTAGCAGGACTGCCGCCACAATGATAACAAAGACGGTGTCCACCACGAACTGGGTCAGGGCCACATCCGGAGCGCCGGCAAACAAGAACAGCAAGGCGCTGCCGTATCCCACCAGGGTCGAAGCCAAGACCATGGTCAGCCGTTCTTTTACGAGTGCGGCAAAAGAGGCCCCCACGCCAATGAGCAGTACCGCAGCCCAGGCAAACCACTCGCTTCCTTGCAAGGAGAAGGCCGGCAACTGCATAAAGTACCGGGCCTGCCAGAGAAAAAAAGCCGGTACCAGCGTGCAAAACAGTACAATCACGATCAGATAGCGCGGCAGCAAACCGTGCTGGGTGCGGCGGGTAAAGCTTGCGGCAATGTGCGGTATTGCCCTGAGCCCTCGTCCGTACCAGCTCGATGCGCCAAAGCGTTTGAGTACCGGATTGACAAGGGCGTCGACGATGCAGTGCAGGAAATCCCAGAAGAAGAAAAACGCTGTACCAAGGCCAAAAACCGCCATGAGCAGGGAAGGGTCGACAGAGGTGGCCGGCTGCAGGGAAAAATGAGCGGCACGCTCTTGGGGCAGCATGGCCAGTACGGCTGCGTTCAGTAAGGGCTGCAAGAGCTGGGGGAAGATGCCGAAAACCATGCCGCCTCCCGCCAACAGAAGAGGAGGCGCCACTAGGGAAAAGGAGCCTTCCCGCACCTGGTTTGCCTCGCCGGTCTTTAAGGGATAGGTCCAGAAGAGGCGTATGGCCGCCACCGTGGCCACCCCTACCGCGATGGCGCTGAAGATGAGGTTGGCCATGGGCACGAAGGCCAGTTCTGCTGCATTCTCCTTGGCCAGGGCAAGCAATTCCTTGCTCACATAGCCAAAGGAGAAGGGCAGACCGGCCATGGAGATGCCGGCAAAGAGGGCTGCCGCTGCTGTCCAGGGCATGACCCGGCCCAAGCCGCTGAGATGGTCGATGATTCGCGTTCCCACGCCCTTGTCGATATTGCCTGCCACAAAAAAAAGCGGGGCCTTGTAGAGGGCATGCGTAAGGAGCAGGGCGGCCACGGCCAGGGCTGCGTATTGACCGGACAAACCGATAAAGGTAATGAGGGTGCCGAGGGTGGCCACGGTCGACCAGGCAAGGATACGCTTCAAATCCCGTTCTTTCAGGGCAAGCACCATGCCCCAGGCCGCAGTGATCGAACCTATTGTTTCAAGGGTCAACTGCCATTCGCGTGAGCCGTCAAAGCCGGCATCCAGCCGCGCCAGCAGATACACCCCGAGTTTGACCATGGTTGCCGAATGCAGATACGCTGACACCGGCGTCGGTGCCGCCATGGCGTTGGGCAGCCAGAAGTGGAAGGGGAATTGGGCACTTTTGGTGAAGGCACCGAGAATGATCAGGCAAATGGCAGCCCGTAGTTCGGGCGTGCGCGGCAGTTCCGGTGCCTGCCGGATGAGTGCGGAGAGCGAGAAGGTGCCGCCCTGCTGAGCGAGCAGCAGAAAGCCTGCCAGCAGGAGCAGCCCGCCGCCGCCTGTGATCAGCAAGGCCTGTTGGGCGGATTGCCGCGCGTTTTTGTTCTCGTGCTCCAGGCCGACCAGTAAAAATGACAGAATACTGGTGGCCTCCCAGCCCAGAAACAGAACGATCAGGTCATCCGCACATACACAGATCACCATGGCGACCATGAAGAGGGCGAGCATGGCAAGCAAACGCAGCCGCTCCGGCTTTGCGCGCATGTAGCCGTTGGCATAGACGAAAACTGCAGCGCCCACCCCCGTGATCATGAACAACATGAGCAGGGTGAGGCCGTCGATGCGCCAGGCGAGTTGCACCCCCAGGGCAGGCACCCATGTGGCGGCAAAGTCCAGCGGCAGTTCCGGCTGCACCCCGATGAGCAAGGCGAACAGGAGGCCAAAGACGACAAAAGGGAAGGCTATCAGGGAGCGTCGTATCGTTTGTGTGCAGATCGATTCGGACATGCCGAGACAACAGAAAATGACGTTTTGGTGTACAGGCACCATATCTGCTCAATACGGTGCCTGTTCCAAGGGATGGTTCAAGTACACGTGTGACGGGACAAGAGCAATGCGCTCTTTCATCAGGCCTTTTTCTGCACCAGCTTAAACACCTCCATGACCACCAGGATCACGAGGGCCAAGGCCAAAAGCATGGCCCACTGGTTGAGGCCGACAGGTCCGATGCCGAGTATATTCTGCATAAAGGGCAGGTACATGCTCCCTATGTGGATGGCCTGCGCCGCCACTACGCCGCCAAGTAAGATGAGATTACGCCTGAGTGGTATTTTAAAGGCAGAGACGGATTCGGAGCGGCAGTTGAAGACATGGACATTTTGCGACAGCACCATGAAGAGCAGGACAATATTTCTGGCCACGCCTTCTTCCATGCCTTGAACACTGACCAGCCAGTACCACAAGACAAAGGCGATCGCACCGATGGTGAATCCTGAAACCACGGTTTGCCGGATCATTTGGGCATTGAAAATGGATTCCTCGGGCCGGCGGGGCTTGCGTTGCATTGCGCCCGGTTCACCGTCTTCAAAGGCCAGGGCCACGTCCTGAATGCCGTTGGTTACCAAGTTGAGCCAGAGCAGCTGCACCGCCAGAAGCGGAATGGGCATGCCCATGATCACTGCGGTCATAAACATCAGCACTTCGGCTGCGCCCACGGAAATAAGCAGGTACGCCACCTTGCGCACATTATCATAGGCAAAGCGGCCCTCTTCCACGCCCGCCACGATGGAGGCAAAGTTGTCGTCGGCAACGATCATGGAGCCGACTTCCTTGGCCACGTCGGTTCCTGAGCCCATGGCCACACCGATATTGGCCCGCCGCAGAGCTGGGGCGTCGTTGACCCCGTCACCTGTCACCGCAACAAATTCCCCCCGCCGGATCAGCACATCGACGATCTCAAGTTTTTGCGTCGGCGATACCCGAGCAAAAACATGGGTGGATGCCACCAGCTGTTCAAATTCCGGGCTCTCCGGCCCACCGACCTCACTCAACTCCGCACCGGTAACCACCGGCTCATCTTTATCGGATAGACCCAGCTCACGAGCAATCGCGTCTGCGGTTGCCGGATGGTCACCGGTAATCATCATCACCTGGATACCGGCCTCCTTGCATTTTTGCACCGACTCGATTGCTTCCGGCCGCAGGGGATCAATAAAGCCGACCAAGCCGTAGAAGATCAAACCGGAAGGGTGGGCCTCTTCGGCATCAGCCTTACTGCCGGAGCTTGGCGTTTCCGCTCCGGCCACGGCCAAGACCCGCAGACCCTGTGCCGCCAGGTGTTCAACCTGGTCCATAACGGCGGCACGGTCCAACTCAACCGGCGTTTCCGCGTCTGTCATGCGATCACAAAAGTCAAGAATGGTTTCCGCAGCACCCTTGGCCGCCACATGACCGGCGCCGTCCTCTTCAAAATACACCGCCGAATACTTGAGTTCAGATTCGTAGGGTATCTCGCGGGTGATTGGCTTGTGTTCCCGCACTGCCTGCGGTTTCAGGCCAAGCTTGTACGCCATGGCCAGAAAGGCCACGTCTATGGCGTCGCCGCGATGGCGCCAGTTACCATCTTCCTCTTCAAGCGATCCTTCATTGGCAAGGACGGCCAGTTCCGCCAGCCGCTTGAGCTGGGCTGAATCAGCCGGGGCGGTGTTGGTTTCTGCTGCGGCCCGCACCTCGCCTTCGCCCTTATAGCCTTCTCCGGAAAATTCAAAGGACCGCCCATCCGGCAGGAGAACAGAGCGAACGGTCTGCTGGTTGACCGTGAGGGTGCCGGTCTTGTCGCTGGCAATCACCGTGCAACTGCCCAGGCTTTCGACGGCCGTGAGTTTGCGCACAATCACGTTGCGCTCAGACATGCGCTTGCTGGCGATGGACAGGGCCACGGTCAGGGCAACGGGCAAACCTTCGGGAATGGTGGAGACCGCCAGGGCAACCACCAGAAAGAAAATCGAAGAGAGATCATAGCCTTGGCTCCATAGGAGTAGGGCCAGGCCAAGGCTGATCAGGAGCACCAGGATGCTGATATGTTTGACGAAGCGTTCCATGCGCACAAGCAGCGGTGGTTTGCCGCTTTCGGATTCCGTCACGGTGCGGGCAATGTGCCCCACCTGGGTATCTTCGCCGGTAGCGATGACGATGCCGCTGCCCCGGCCCGAGGTAAGGGTGGAGCCGGCAAAGCTCATATTGCTGCGGTCGCTGACCAGGGTTTCTTCAGGCAGGGTGTCCAGTTTTTTCTCGGCAGCCATGGATTCACCGGTCAAAAAGCTCTCGTCCGCGGTCAGGCTCTGTACTTCGATCAGGCGCAGGTCTGCCGGAACCTTGTTGCCCGACTCAAGCAGGATGATATCACCGGGAACGACCTCCTCTGCGGGAATTTCCACTTCTTTGCCGTCACGCCGTACCCGGGCCCTCACCTTGAGCAGCTTTTGTAAACCTGCCGCACTTTTTTCAGCCTGGTATTCCTGATAGGTTCCGAGGCCGCTGTTTATGGCAATGACAATGAGGATGAAGAGCGAGTCAACGGTTTCGCCAATCAAAAGAGAGATCAGGACTGCGGCAAAAAGAATGAAAATGAGTGGATGCAGCAATTGCTGCAGTAAAATGGCCCATACCGTGGGCGGCTTTTTGACCGGTAAGGCATTGGGCCCATATTCGGCCAGCCTGCGCTCGGCTTCCTCCGAGCTAAGGCCTACGGCACTGCTGCGCAGTTCCTGCTGCACCTCTTCGACTGGGAAGGCATGCCAGCTTTTTCGGCTCAACTGCCGGCTGGATTTCGTTTCGGTTTTGGCCTCAGTTTGCACCATAGGCAACACTCCTTAATCATTGGATTTGTAGACGGCTGGGAGATATTTCTCAGGCTATGGATCTTCGACCACCTTTTCAGGGCATTTGAGTTTGCGCGTGTAGCGCGCGTTTTAGTTTTAGGTGTACTGGTGTGCAGAGATCGACCAAAATATCCCGTTGCAAAACTGGTTCCCGGTGAGTTGCGTCCGGGCGTTGGCCGACATTGGGCAGCATATGGCCGGTTTTGATACCTGTCGGCGAAGGGAGCAGGTTGTAGAGAGTTGGCGAGATGCTCTGCAGTGCTGATGGAAGGACTCGTCAGTACAGTGCACAAGAAAATAAATGATTTTTCCAAATTTGTATGTAAAAACAGGGAAAATACAGTTTTTCCGGCACAACACCTTGCCTTATAAAGTGGTGTTGATGGGTAGAATTGTGTAGAATTTTGGGGAATTCTTGCGTCAAAAGACTAGAACAGCGTACTCTTTTCTCTATTCTACATGTTGTTGGTCTGTTCAGGGCTGTGCCGCACAGCACCATTTGTGTTGGTCTTTTTCAGTCTGTTTTTCCGTTTCCTTGGATATGCGCCCTGTGCGGAAGCTGAGGAAGCCGGAGGAACGGCATCCTTGCCGCTCGCCTGGCCATATCAGCTGACCGCCTCCATCTGCAATATCCGACCTCTGTTGTGCACATGCGCCCTGCCACGAAGCTGTCGTGGCACGCAGCCTCGGCATTCATCTGTTTGGAGTACGGTTGCAGCCGTGAGTGCCGACT
>JAUNUN010000086.1 GCA_030538155.1 bacterium | reverse complement strand
CAAACGAATGCCAAACGAATTGCAGTTTCGCTACAGAGGCAACATACCGGCAAGAGAGAGACGGTTCAGATCCGCATTGAGTAGCAGCGATGTGGAAAAACGGCAGAAAGGACAGAGTTGGAGGGAATAATGAGCGCACGACGAGGCCTTTTTATAGGCGTTAACAAATACGGCAAAGATTCCGGCCTGGCCGATCTGCAGTGGGCAGAAGAGGATGCCCGGCGACTGGCCGAGGAGTTCGACCGGAAGTTTGACTTTACGGTTACCACCCTGCTTGGCGATGAGGCCGACCGGGCTGCAATAGAAAGGGAACTGAACCTGCGTAAAAAGGATCAACCAGGCGATATCTTTGCCTTCTTTTTTGCCGGCCACGGTGCAATGGACGGCAAAGCCTTCACCCTCTACCCCAGCGGCAGCAGCATTGAGGGAGACGGCACCCTTGCCTTCAGCACCTTTACCAACAAGTGGCACAACCAATTCCCCTACGGCAAGATACTGGCCATGATTGACGCCTGCCGCAGGGAGTTGCAGTTGACGGGTGCACGAGGATCGGGCGAGCAAGCGTTTTCGAATGCGATAGAGCGTGATATTGATCAACAAATCAAGTGCGGCTCTGCGCTGATCGATATCGTGCATGGATGCGACCAGGGCAATGTAAGCTGGGAATTTGAAGAGTTGCAGCACGGGCTTTTTACCCACGGCCTGCTGGAGAGCATCAAGACCTTGACTGGAAAAATCACCGCAGACACACTCGCCGGCAACGCCAGCGACATCATGAAAGCCTGGTGCGAAAAGAATGGTAAACAGTCGCAACAACCGTTTCGTAGAGTACGCGCTACTTTCATAAACCAGATAGTGCTGCGCGACGGCCCAGATGATTATGTGATTTGCCCTCAGTGCCACCAAAACAATGCATCAAAAAGCGTAACCTTTCGTTGTCCGGCCTGTAGAAGAGACAACCTTTGCCTGACGCACCGGGACAATGCCCGGTATATCTGCACAAGTTGCGTGGCGCAGGGCAAGGTCTCTTGCCCGGCCTGTGGGCACTGGAACCAGGGCCGGACAGACACCTTTACCTGCCCCGAATGCGAGCGGCAAAATCTCTGCACAAGCCACCGCGTCAAGGGCTTGCAGATATGCGCCGACTGCGCCTTAAACTACGTAGAGTGCCCGGTATGCGGGCGGCGCAATCATTCCCACAAGGATGCCCTGTTTGACTGCCCAAAGTGCGGCAAAACAAATATTTGCACAGAGCACCGCGACAGCGACACCGGCCTTTGCCTTGCCTGCAGCGCCAAAAAGGCAGTGCCCTGGAAACTGCTTGCCCCGGCCGCAATGCTGCTGCTGGGTGGAGTTCTTGTCATTGGGCTGCAACAGCGCCCTTCACCCCCGGCAATAGAAACATCTCCCGCTGCTCCTGCGCCTGCAAGCCCGGCATCTCTTGCAGACTATGCCGCAGGCCTGCATAAGCGCCGGTGCCCTGCCGACATCTCCACCTGGCTTGCCGATCTGCGCGGCAAGATTGCCGCCGGGCAGATAAGCGCGCAACCCGGAGATATGGACGGTTTGCTGGCCGGCTACCAAAAGGGCTGCAACGCTGCGGCCCTTAGGGTTGAAGGCGTGCCGCTAGGGGCAGGAACTGCCGCTCCGTTCTGGTATCTGCCGGAAGGGAAGGAAGGCGGTTTCTTTTTCCATGCCGCTACCGGGGAGATGCTCGGCTCCGGCAAGGCCTTTCTTGCCTCCCTTGTCGGGCGCTTTCAGGCAAGGGATACGGCAATCTGCAGCGCGCAACCCGAAGGGCTGTTTCCACTGCTGCAGCGCATGGAACAGGCCGGAACCCTTGAAAAGCAGTCCCAAACCTGGTCCAACACCACTGGCTGGTACAATCATATTTGCGGCAACCGGGTAGCCAGGTACGAACAGCTTGATCCGGCCTTTACCGGCACAGTGCAGCCGCTGTTCTTCTATACCCGCCTTGGTGATGACGGCCTTTTTGCCGATGCGGCAACGGGCGCAGCGGTTACTACCGGCAAAAGCTTTGTTGCCGGTCTGGCCGGCGCCATAGAAAACGGCGCCATTTGCTCCAGCAGCAAGCAAGCTCTGTACGACAGCCTTGCTTTCATGGTGCATAGCGATCTGCTGGACTCTGAAGGCGCCGAAGCGGCCCGTCTGCCCGAAATGGCCCAGCTCTGGCACGAAGAAAAATGCAGCAAAAAATAGGACAACGTTCTACCCGGTGTTTGGCCGCTGATTGCATCATTTTTCTGCTGGGGCAATGAAAATATGAACAAAAACTCCTTCTGCGGCGTCTTCTCTGTAGGTTGGAGGGAACATTCATTTTCCACGCTACAGAGGAGATAGTATGAAAATTCTGACAAAACTCATCACCACCCTTGGTTCTTTGGCGCTTATCGCTGCCGTGCTCTGGCTGGGATGGCAGTATCTGGGCCCTGTACGACCTGAAATCAGCGAGTTGCGCCGTCAGGCCGCCCTCAAACTCATACCGCAACTGGTGGAAGACATCCGCAAAAACCGAGGCGAGGTCAAGACTGTTCTCTTTATTCCTCTGGCGAACGACAGCAGCGCCTTTGTCTCCACTACCCTGCGCCGTAAAATTGAGTTATCCGGCGTGCTCAACCTGGGCAGCCAGGATACGCTTACCAGGGGGAGGCTCCTGCTCAATCTGCCGCTTGTGGCAGCGGACAATGTGGAACAGGCCCTGGCTCTGGCCAAACAATCCACGGCACAGGCTGCACTTTTCGGCCGAATCGACGCCTTTGAAGAACGGGAGGATGGTGCAGTCCTCTCACTACAGCTCTCTCTCATCAGCCTGCCCGACGGCCGAGTGCTGTGGACTCAAGCCTATACCAGCCACAAATCAGCCGGTTTTATGCAACTTGCGGAATCCACAGCAGCGACCAGGGGCAGCACTTCCTTTTTTACCAGACTCTTGGCCTGGGCCCTGCTTGTTCTGCTGCTGCCGATTTTTACCATCCAATTTCTGCGTCTTATGTTGCGCAAGGGTTCAAACAGCGTCAACGCCACCATGCTGGCTTTGTACACCGGCATCGACGCCATCTTGGCAGTGCTGCTGCTTACCGGCGCGCCTTTTACATCGGTGGCGCTTTCCCTTGTTTTTCTGGCTACGATTACCGCCGCCTTCCTGTATAATGTACGCATTATGACTTTTGCCCTGAAGATGGACAGCAACTAGCTGTCTTGCTCTACCCCGTATCGTTTATAGAAGGATTGGTATGACCAAGCACGCGCTATTAATTGGAATCAATGAATATGGAGAGAAATCCGGCCTGTCCCCGCTGCGCTTTGCCGAGCGGGATGCGGATGAGTTGGCGGTTGTGCTGGAGAGTCGGTACGGCTTTAGCGTGGACACCCTGTTGGGCCAAGCCGCAACCAGATTGGCCATTGAAGAGCGCTTGGAGAAACTGGGAAGCGGCGACACCTTTGTCTTTTTCTTTGCCGGCCACGGCCAGGAGGTGCGTGGTCAGTACTGCCTGCACCCTGCGGGCAGTTGGGCCAGCGGCCGGGGCTCACTGCCCTTTGAGTGGCTCTCGCGCCACTGGAGCAGAGGCCTTGGCTACAGCAAGGTGCTGAGCATTGTTGACGCCTGCCGCAACGAGTTCAACTGGGCCTCCAGGGGAGCAAGGGGCTTTGCCTCCTCGCGCGACATCGAGTTGAGCATGGTCGGCGACAACCTGGTTGAGGTTTTGTACGGCTGTTCCGACGGCGAGGTGAGCTACGAGGAAGAAGAGTTGGGGCACGGCGTGTTTACCAGTTCTCTTTTGCAGGTACTGCGAGAACATGAGGGTGAGCTGGACAGCCGTCTTCTGGCAGACAAGGCCAACGATGTGATGCGTGCGTGGTGCGCTCAGAGTCATCGTCAGCAGCGCGCCAGGCGCTACTATGAGCCATCTGAGCAGCATCGCATCATTTTGCGGCATAGGCCCGAGGTTGTTGTTGCCGGCGAGGCGGCAAGTAGCGGTTCTGGTTTTTCGCCTTTGGTGCACTGCCCGTTGTGCGGGAAATACAACCAGGTGGAAAACAGTTTTCGCTGCTTTGGTTGCGGAGCAGAATATCTCTGCCTTTCGCACCAGGATAGTGCGAGTTTTCTGTGTGTTCGCTGCGAGGCGCAACGGTTTGCCGCCGAGGAGCGTGAGGCGCAAAAACGGGAGAAAGAACGCGCAGCAGCCGAACTGAAGAAGGAGCAGGAGCGACTGGCCCGGGAAAAGGCACGGCAAAAAAAGGAGGCGGCCGAGTTGCAACGCCTGCGACGACAACTGGAGCAAGAGCAGGCAGCCCTGCAGCAACAGCAGCAAGCGGCCCAGCCCAGCCCGCCTGCACCAGCAAACCAAGCCCTGCCTGAGCCTTCCGCCTCGGTTGCCCGATCAGGCGAGGGCCCTTACGGCAAGGAGTATCGAGACCCGGATACCGGCATGGAGTTTGTGTGGGTGCCGCCTGGCAGTTTTGACATGGGCGACACTTTTGGCGATGGTGATGGGGATGAAAAACCAGTTCACCGGGTACGCTTGCAGGGTTTTTACCTGGGCAAATACGCGGTTACCCAGGGGGAATGGGAGCAGATAATGGGAGAAAACCCCAGCCGGTTCAAGAAGGGGCCGCGCTACCCGGTGGATAGCGTAAGCTGGAAGGATGTGGAGGGTTTTATCGGCAAATTGAACCGCAAGAGCGGCAAGCGTTATGCCCTGCCCAGTGAGGCGCAGTGGGAGTATGCTGCCGGTTGGAGAGCGGACGGTATGAAGTCCCGTTTCGGCACCGGCAAGGACAGCATAGGCGCTGATGAGGCGAACTTTAATGCGAGTAAGGAGTATAAAGAGTCCTATTCCCGCGTGGGCGAATACCGAGGGGAGACGGTGGCTGTAGACAGCTTTTCGCCTAATGGTCTTGGTTTGTACCAGATGAGCGGTAATGTATTTGAGTGGGTGCAGGACTGCTGGCATAATTCGTATGATGGCGCGCCCACGGATGGTTCTGCCTGGGAGGGAGCTTGTTCGGCTTCTGATCGCGTTGTTCGCGGCGGCAGCTGGCTCGGCAACCCGGGGGGCGTGCGTGCGGCGTTCCGCGCCGGGTTCTCGCCCGCCTACGCCCGCTACTACCTCGGCTTTCGGCTGGCCTTTCCAGTTCATCAGCAGTAGCGCAAGCAGGAGTGCCGGCATTTTGTACTAGCGCTTGCGTGCAGACAGGTCAGACCCTGGGCGGCGGAGCCGCAGGGTCGAAACCGGAACTCAAGGCTGGTCCGCTTGTGCCTCTGCACTATTTTTTGTCACCCATTCGCGGCCGGCCCACTGCCTGCACTTCCTGCTTTTTCTTAGAAACCCATTGCCATATCAGGCCCTCGCTGTGCGCACTTGAGACAACACTCTTAGAGAGCCTGCATATCGTTTGGCTTGCAGCACACTTCTCCCGGTCCCTGATTCGTTTTTGATCTGGAAGCGGCCCCATCATCTGGCGCAGAAAAATATTTTTCCTTCCTGAAAGATTTTTCCTCCATGGCCGTCATCTCCATACAGGCTGCGATGGCCGCAGCCACCATCACAAAACCTGACAGCAAGGAGAACCGGCATGACAACACAAGAACTGAACAGCAAAAACAGCAGCAAGAAACAGGCTTACTGTGCAGTACTGCACAATCAAGATGGCAGCGGTGTGCTGGCCGCGCTGCTGCTTATTGCCATTTTGGGGGTCTTGCTGATGGCGACCAGGCCGGATGAAGACAGATTTCGCTCCAGGATTGTTGCAGAGATCGGCCTGGGCGGACAGAGTTCCAATATCGCCAATATTTTCGGTGAATTGCTCGGCACAGTACGCTTTGACTACAGCGACTATATCTTTTTCTCTACCTTCTCCATGCAGAAGGGAGACAAGGAAAAAAAGATGCTTGCCTTTGGCGTTGCCGGGCAGGTCTTTACCAAGACCAGTATCGATCAGTTAAAAAGCAACCTGGAAGAGTTAAAAAACGAAGCGCAACACAGTTTGGAGGAACTAAAAAAAGAAGTGTAATCAATTTGAGCTGCCAAATGGTTCCTCGAAAAATCGTTGCAATGAAAGTGCAATAAATTGCCTGTTTATATCGTTATATCAGTATGATATGGTATTGTATCAGGAAATTGTTACCCACACTACCCATCCAGCGGAGGCCGGCATGCACCAACTCGGATTTCTTGATTTCAATACCAGGCTGAACA
>JAUNUN010000019.1:2873-48280 GCA_030538155.1 bacterium | reverse complement strand
TTTGATCTTGCGTACAAATATAAGCATTAGGCTGAAGATTGTTAAGAACCACTAAGCGCTATCTGTGTCGGCTTCGAAAAATGTCCCTCGGAGTACTACTCTGTACACCTGCGTCGCCTTTCCCTCGCCGCTTTGCTCCGTTTCCGTTGATCTGAAACTGGAGTAAATCCGCTCAACAGCCAATATCCCACCCTCAATATGGCAGGTCAGGGCTTTTTGAAATAGGCGGGCTCATTGTCTTTCTTCCACTTAATGTTGCAGCCCACACTTGCCTTTTGTTCGCTGCTGATGGCCTGACCGGCCAAAAGTGCATCCAGGGCCGCGCGCAAATCCGCACCTGTAACCGGAATTTTCTTATTCGGCCGCGCCTCATCCAACTGGCCATGATGCACGAGCTTGAGCGCTGCATCGAAAAGGTAGATATCCGGCGTGCAGGCTGCCTGATAGGTCTTGGCCACCTCCTGGCTCTCATCGTAGAGATAGGGAAAGGGATAACCCACCCGTTCGGCCTCTTTTTGCATCGCTTCCGGCCCGTCTTCGGGCCGAATGCCAACATCGTTGGCGCTGATGGCGGCCATGCGATTCCCTTGGACATATATTCGCGGCCAATGGCGCTCAGTTCCGCCTGGATCAGTTTCACATAGGGGCAGTGATTGCAGATAAAAAACAGCAACACGCCTTTTGCGCCCTTAAAATCCTTGAGGCCCGCCTCTTTTCCACTCACGGTGTCGGGCAGGGTAAAATCAGGGGCGCTGGAGCCCAAGGGTAGCTGGGTTGAAGCGGTCAATGCCGTTTTTGCCTCCTCTTGCAAAGAATATCCCAGGCTCGGCAAGGAAAGCCGACTGACGAAAAAGATATTTTTAAGCCCGCATCAAAAGGCCTATCCAGGTAACGAACACCATGCGCTGCAGGCGCACATGCGGCCATGCCGGCGATGGTATTCCCGTGCCGACCAGGAAAACACTTTAATTCCATTTCTATATCAAAACCCTATCGGTGTCGGCTTTGGCAAACGTTCCTCGGAGTACCTGTATGTACGCCTACGTCGCATTTGCCTCGTCTCCTTGATACATTTCTTTGATCCGGAAACGGAATAACGCAGGCCCTGATTACACGTCGTATTTGAAATAACAATTTCTTCAGTCAAAGCTTGCACCGCCCTGCCGGGAGTAGTAATGTTTCCTACGGTTAGTACTGTACTACAGCTCCTTTTCACACCAGCATTTGTTCTTGAGCCGCTATGCATAAAGGTCTTTTTGTCGGTCAGTGCAGTGTCGAACTTGTCTATTACCTGCCCAGCGCCCTGCAGCCGGGCCAGCGCATGAAGGCGGAACGCCAGCTCGCCTTTGCGGGCGGAACCGCCACCAATGCCGCTATTGCCTTTACCGCCTTTGAGAATGTCGCCACCCTGGTTACCGGTCTGGGCGAACATCCCTTAAGCGAAGTGGCCCGTACAGACATTATGGAGCGGGCGGTAGAACTCATAGACCTGGACTCCCTGCCCCATCGGCCGCCCTCGGTTGGATCGGTATTGGTCGATCTGAGTACCCACGATTACGGGGTAGCCTACTCCACCACCTATGCCCGCAAGCTGCGCTCGGCAGACTTGGGTGAGGCGCTGTTCCATGAGGTGGAGGTTCTGATGGTGGATGGCTCCTACCTGCCCCAGGCCGTGGAAGCTGCCGGCACCGCGCAGCGCCTCGGCATTCCGGTGGTGCTCGATGGCGGCAGCTGGAAAGACGGCCTAGAGGAGTTGCTGCCGCTGGTGGACTTCCTTGTCGCCTCCAAAGAATTCCACATGGCAGGCTGCAACAGCAGCGAAGACCTGTTTGCGGCTATGCGCGAATTCGGCATCTACAATATTGCCGTCACCCGTTCCGAGGCCCCCATCCTGGCCCATGAAGACGGCAAGACCCTGGAGATACCGGTACCCCAGATCAAGGTTCTCGACAGCCTGGGCGCGGGCGACATCTTCCACGGGGTCTTCTGCCACCATGTTCTGGAGCAGGATTTTTTCACCGCCCTGCAGCTCTCCGGCGAGACGGCCTCCATGTCCTGCACCTCGCTTGGCCCGCGCACCTGGATTGAACACATCAAATTAATGTAGCTTGTATCACCTTGTCATCGCCATATCAGAGCCAAACAAACAAGGGCTTTAGTATGGATCAAGCTGCCTCGTCCTTCTTCTGTCCTCATCCACGCCGGTAGGGGATGCGGCAGTAGTCGATACCGCGCTGAACCTGAACCCCGTTTTTATCGAGAAACATCTTGATGGAATTCATGGAGATGTTGGCGTTGACCGAAGGCCCCAGGTAGAGGTGGTCCAGCTGCGGGGCCTGGCCATCCAGACTGAGGCTGAACTCGATATAGGGCACCAGCATGTCGTGTCCTTCCCGGAACAAGACCGGCAGACCTTCACCTTGGCCGCTGACCACGGGCGAGACAATGCGCCACTCCTTTTCCTCGCTGAAAGACGGATGTTTCAGCATGGCGGCGATACGGAGCAGATCGGTCTCCACGCTGGTGAAGATCTCCTGGTAGAGTTTGTTCCGCTCTTCCCCCGTCATTTCCCGGCCCCTGCTGCGCCTTTCCACCTCGCGCTCCAAAGCGTCCAATACCTGGTGAATAATGCGTTCCTGCCGCCTGGGCTCGTAGATGCACTTGCCCATGAGGAACTGCTGACGCCGGGCGCACTCCAGAATAAAATCCGGACAAAACCCCAAACTCACCCCCTTGCCGGGCAGGCTGTAGCCGCGCCACTGGCTGAGCAGATTGCCGTGCGAGCGGAAGGAAGCGGCAAAGAGCAGGTGGCCGGTAGTGAGGCGGTGCTTGATCCAGTCGACAAACTGGCTCAGGAAGTGGCTGTCGGCATGGCCCGATTCCATGCGCCCGCGGGTCACCTCGGCAAAGAGGTCTGCGGTGTGGCGCAGTTCAGCCGAGTCGTTCATGTAGCGGATGTCGCTTGCCCAGAGGCAGCGGCGGCCGATAATCCCCAGAAGGCCGCTGAAGGTGGTGTAGTGGTAGAGTCCGCCCCTGGGGGTGTCGGCATAGAGTTCGCAACTGAGCTGTTCAATTTCCTGCATTTTTTCTTCCTCCAGCCGCCCAGGCAGATGACAATAGAGCCGGGGTCACCCCTGTGCCGACGCGGGTATATCCTTGTTTCACGTTGAGTTTCCAACAGGGCGCAGGTATACTGCGCGTTCGTTTGCCGTTTGCAGAAGGTACGCATACGGCCTTTTTCTTTTTCCTAAAGGCGCTTCCATGTACAGAAATTTCAAAATCGTTCCCAATATCATTTTCGGCCGCGGCTCCTTCAATCAACTTGGCGATATCCTCAAGGCCAAGCGGCCCTCCGGCCAGTCAAGTATGGTTTTTGTGCTGGACCGGGTCTTTACCGGCTCGACCCTGGAAGCCCGGCTGCCCCTGGAAAAGGGTGATCTGCTGTTGCACGTCAACGTGGATGACGAACCCACCACCAGCTATGTGGACGAACTGGTGGCCCAGGTGAAGAACTTCAGCCCGCGAGTGCCGGACGGCATTATCGGCATTGGCGGCGGCTCCAGCATGGATCTGGCCAAGGCCATCTCTCTCATGCTGACCAACCCCGGTTCTACCGCCGATTATCAGGGCTGGGATCTGATCAAGAATCCGGCGGTCTATCACGCGGCCGTGCCCACCCTGGCCGGTACCGGCGCGGAAATCTCCCGCACCACCGTGCTCACCGGGCCGGAAAAGAAGCTGGGCATCAACTCGGATTATACCCTCTTTGACCAGATCATGCTTGACCCCGAACTCCTGGCCGGCGTGCCCAAGGAGCAGTGGTTCTATACCGGCATGGACTGCTACATCCACGATGTTGAATCCTTGAACGGCACCTTTTTAAACGAATTCAGCCGCGCCTACGGCGAAAAGTCTTTGGAGCTGTGCCGCCAGGTCTTTCTGGAAGAACATCCCGACAAGGACGACAAGCTGATGATGGCCTCCTACTTCGGCGGCATGAGCATCGCCTACTCCCAGGTCGGCGCCTGCCACGCACTTTCCTACGGCCTTGCCTTTGTGCTCGGTACCCACCACGGCATCGGCTGCTCAATCACCTTCGATTATCTGGACGAAATCTATCCCGAGGGTGTACGCGAATTCCGCGAAATGATGGCCAAGCACCAGATCGAATTGCCGCGCAACATCACCAAGGACCTCGATGAAAAGGCCATGGAGACCATGACCAGCGTGGCCTTGAATCTGGCCCCGCTCTGGGAGAACTGCCTAGGCAAGGACTGGCGCAACATCATGACGCGGGAACGGGTACGCGAGCTGTACAGCCGCATGTAATTCCAATTCCCTGTCAAAGTGCTCCAAAACGCTCTCTATGTCGGCTGCTTTGATATGAAACTGGAATACGATCTTTTTGCATAGGTATATAGAACATACCCTATGCTGCTGTATTAGGGCAGGAACAGGCTCTGCTCCTGCCCTGGAAAGGGCAGGAGCAACTGCTGGGCGCGCCGGGGCAGCGCGTTTTTCGGCAAAAGATTGGAAACACTGAGCCCCAAAAGCCGTATGCGGCGGCGGCCTGCCTCGGTTGCAGCCACCAGCCTCGGCAACTGGGCGATCAGGTCGTCCGTATCGGCAAACCCCGCCTGATCGGTGCAGGAACGGGTAATAGTGGTGAAGTCCTGGTAGCGCATCTTCAGGGTGAGCGTCCTGCCGCAGATCTTCCTCACCCTCAAATCAGCGCCCAGTTCCCCGGCCAAATCCAGCAAGACCACTTTCACCGCCTCAAGCGCCAAAATGTCGCTAGCAAGCGTGGTCTCAGTACCCAAAGATTTGCGCTCACGGTGCGCCAGCACCGGCCTTTGGTCTATCCCCCGAGCAATATCATGGAAAAAGCGGCCATGCTTGCCAAAGAGCCGCATCAACTCGTCTACGGAAAAACGTAACAGATCCGCCCCGGTATGGATGCCCTGAGCCTGCATCTTGCACTCCGTGGCATTCCCCACTCCGAAAAACTTGCGTACCGGCAGCGATGCTACAAAGGCTGCCGCCGCCTCGGGCGGTATAACGCTGAGCCCGTCCGGTTTTTTAAGCCCCGAGGCGATTTTGGCGAGAAACTTATTACAGGAGACCCCGGCAGAGGCAGTCAACCCGGTTTCCCTGAAAATGCGCGCCCGCACATACTCTGCCACCCGGGTTGCCGAACGCTCGCCCAGACTATTTGCGCTCACATCCAAATAGGCCTCATCAAGGGACAAAGGCTCCACAAGAACAGTGCAGGCACGGAAGATGGCCATCACCTGGCCGGATACCTCGCGGTAGCGGTCCAGCCGGGGCCGCACAAAGACCGCCTGCGGGCAAAGCCGCCTGGCCTGGGCACAGGGCATGGCCGAATGCACGCCAAAGCTGCGCGCCGCATAGGAACAGGCCGCCACCACGCCCCTGCCGGCAGGATCACCGCCCACAATCAAGGGCAGGCCCCGCAGGCGCGGATTGTCCAGTTGCTCAACCGAGGCGAAAAAGGCATCCATATCTACATGGATGATTTTACGGCAATCCATCATGGGCTCTGTTCATTCGCGTTTGGGATGCGCCTTGCGCGGGCCCGGCATCAGCACTATCCTGTAGCAGAAACCGGTCGACAAACTGCACGTTGCGCCGGTTCGGCTTCCCCTGTTTGTCAGCACTTTTCAGCATATCTGTGGCTTCAGGCCGCAAGCAAGAACAATACAATCTTAAAAACTGTACTTAAGGAGATGGAGCATGTCCAGCACCTTTGGCACCCTGTTCCGGGTGACAACATTTGGTGAATCGCATTGCAAAGGAGTCGGGGTAGTGGTGGATGGTTGTCCGCCCGCCATGACCTTGATCGAGGCCGATATTCAGCCCCAACTCTCGCGAAGGCGCCCTGGTCAGAGCGATATCAGCACCCCCAGAAGCGAGGCGGATCAGGTGACTATTTACTCCGGTACCGAATTCGGCAAGACCCTGGGCACCCCCATCATGCTCCTGGTGCATAATCGCGACCAGCGACCGCAGGACTACGGCGAGATGAGCCGTATACCCCGACCCTCGCATGCGGATTATACCTACCAGATGAAATACGGCATCCGCGCCTCCAGCGGCGGTGGCCGCTCCAGCGCCCGCGAAACCATTGGCCGGGTTGCTGCCGGAGCCATTGCGGAAAAATGGTTGAAGGAAAACTTTGGCGTGGAGATTGTCGCCTGGGTGAGCCAAGTGGGCGATATCGCAGCCCCTGCAGTGGATATGGGTCTGGTCAGCCGTGCTGAGGTCGATCGCCACATCATCCGCTGCCCGCATGCCGACTTTGCTGCCCGCATGCAAGAACGGGTGGAGGAGGTATTGGCGGCCAAGGACTCCACCGGCGGCATTGTCAGTTGCGTCTGCCGCAATGTGCCGGTTGGGCTGGGCGAACCGGTTTTCGACAAGCTGGAGGCCCGACTGGCCCAGGCCATGCTCTCTTTGCCTGCCACCAAGGGCTTTGACATCGGCTCCGGTTTTGCCGGTATCAGCCTGCGCGGCAGCGAGCACAACGACCCCTTTATCCAGAAAGACCAACGGCTCGGCACCAGCAGCAACCACAGCGGCGGGGTGCAGGGCGGCATCAGTAACGCGGAAGATATCTACTTCCGGGTGGCCTTCAAACCGGTAGCCACTATCGGTCTGGCCCAGGAAACCGTTGATTTTGAAGGCAAGCCCACCACGCTTGAAGCAAAGGGCCGCCATGACCCCTGCGTGGTGCCCCGGGCCGTGCCCATTGTGGAGTCCATGGCCGCGCTCGTACTCATGGATCTGGCCCTGCGCCAAGCTGTGCGCAGACCCGGCTAAGCCCAACCTTACCAATACAAGGAGGATAGTATGACAACATCTGCCCAAACCATGATTCTGGCCTCCCTCTGTGCCGATTCCCTCGCCCTGGGAGCGCACTGGATCTACGACACCAAGGAAATTGACGGAAAAATAGGCCGGGTGGAGCATTTGCTTGCGCCGCAACCCGGCTCCTACCATCCCACCAAGGGCAAGGGTGACTTCACCCATTACGGCGATCAAACCCTGCTCTTACTGGAATCGCTCTTGCGTCACCAGGGCTTTTCCGCCGAGCGCTTTGCCGAAGACTGGCAGGAGTACATGCAAAAATACCAGGGCTATATGGACAAGGCCAGCCGTACCACCCTGGACAACATGGCCCAGAACAAGGGGCTGACCCAGTCCGGTTCCGGCTCCAATGATCTTGCCGGTGCAGTCCGCATTGCGCCCCTGGTCTTCCTGTACCGTAATGACCGTGACAGCCTCCTGAAGGCGGCGCAGGCCCAGACCGCGATCACCCACAACAATGCCTCCACCCTGGCCGGAGCCGATCTTATTGCCCGTATCGCCTGGGAGGTGTTGCACGGCGCGTCTCCGGCAGAGGCCGTAAGAAGCGAGGTGGAAAAAGGTGTGGCCGATATCAGCCTGGATACTCGCTTGCGGGCAGCCCTTGATTCTGCGGCAGAAGAAAGCAGAACAGCGATCAAAAATTTCGGTCAGACCTGCGCAGTTGATGCGGCCCTGCCCGGCGTGGTGCATCTGGTGCTGAAATATGAGCAGGATTTAGCCACTGCGCTGATCGAAAACGTGATGGCAGGTGGTGATTCCGCCGCGCGCGGGCTGGGTGTGGGCATGATCCTGGGAGCCGGCCCAGCTGGTGCGGCCCTGCCGCAGGACTGGATCACAGGACTGCGCCGGCAGGCACA
Organism: bacterium; assembly: GCA_030538155.1. Classification (GTDB taxonomy): domain Bacteria; phylum Desulfobacterota; class Desulfobulbia; order Desulfobulbales; family Desulfobulbaceae; genus Desulfobulbus. Next base: position 40,535 of record JAUNUN010000019.1, on the reverse strand, counting down.
TATCCAGGAGCTTGCCACAAAACTTGATAAACTTACTAGCAAGCAATAACAGTGCATTAGAACTCTATGTGCAAATCATTCCCAAAAATTGCTTGACCTTTTTCTTCGGTCCTTGCATAATAGAGGGAGAGTTACAAAATAGAGCGGCCTGCAAGAGAGCGAGCCCTTCATCCTGCCGGTTTTCTTGCCGAAAACCGGCACACTCATGTTCAACACGTAAATCAACGCCTGAACACCCAATTTTAAAGTAAGGAGAATGACACCATGGCACGTTTGAAAGGAACCCAGACCGAAAAGAACATCTTGACTGCCTTCAGCGGCGAATCCCAGGCCCGCAACCGCTACACCTACTATGCGGCCCAGGCTAAAAAGGAAGGATTTGTGCAGATCTCCAAGATTTTCGAGGAAACCGCCAATCAGGAGAAGGAGCACGCCAAGCGCCTGTTCAAGCTGCTTGAGGGCGGTGAAGTGGAAATCTGTGCCGCCTTTCCGGCCGGCGTTATCGGCACCACCTCCGAAAACCTGCAGGAAGCTGCCAATGGCGAAAACTACGAGACCAACACCATGTATCCCGAGTTTGCCAAGACCGCCAAGGCAGAAGGTTTTGAGGACATCGCCGCCATCTTCACGGCTATTGCCGTGGCAGAAAAGCAGCACGAGAAGCGCTACTTGGCCCTGAAGGCCAATGTGGACAACAACAAGGTCTTTCAGAAGGATGCAGAGGTTACCTGGTCTTGTCAGAACTGCGGCTACACCCATACCGGCAAGAATGCGCTCAAGCGTTGTCCGGCCTGTGATCACCCGATCGATCACTTCGAGCTGATCGCCGAAAACTGGTAAACCGGTAAGCCCGGCTTGCTGGAATCGCTGCACCTGGTTGCTGTCCGCAAACTCGGTGCATAGACAAAAAAGCATCTCCGCCCCTGGCGGAGGTGCTTTTTTTATTGGCTCTTCGCAGCGGCGCAAAACGGCTCTCTGCGGAAATGAGCTGACTTTCCCGGCTTTCGCAGGTTAAATAAAGCTAAATGATCCTTTATTCTACATAGTCAACAAGAGGTGTCCCATGTTCGCAACATCGGCTTCACCAGCTATCCAGTCCAAAGCCCTAGAGGCCAATTTGCAGGAAACCGCAGGAGAGGTCCAGGTCGATCCGCGTTATGCGCCCCTCAAGGAGATCGTCAGCCGCCAGCCGGGCCTGGCCGCCAAGATCGATACCCTCTTGCACGAGGTCAGCCATCCGTATCGCAACTGGAAAATGATCATTCCAGATCTGCGCTCCTTTGTGCTCAAGAACATCAATATCTACCGCGATCATGAGCTGGGGCCGGCCGCCTTTTCCCTCTTTGTCGACATCTTCTTTACCGCTCTTTTGGAATCTGTCAAAAATGACCAGCTCACGGGCCGGATCCTCGAAGCCCTGCTCGCCTATGTGGATAAACTGGTGCTGAACCTGAATGAAACCAGCCTGCCCCGCTACGAAAGCGAGCTGACCGCTCTTTTCAGCCGGGTGCAGGAGTTGGACAGTCTGGAGCCGCAACTGATGCTCGCCATTGTTCAGAGCCAGCATGCCCTGCGCAAGATGACCAGCCAAATCATGAAACTGAGGCACAAGCGGCCCGACCGTGATGACCTGCACTGCCAGGCGCTCAGGGAACTGGTGCACACCATCCTCTTCCGCAACTACGAGTATTGGCTTTCAGAAGATGATCCCGAACCATGGTTCAACAAGAGCTGCGGCGACTACTGCGCCACCTGGCCGGGCCGGCCGCTTTTGGCCGCCATCTCCCATGAAGCAATCCGCAGCCATGTGGAAACTCTAAAAGAACTGGCTGCAGCGGGCGACTCACCCCAGGCCCTGGAAGAGATACTCAAGCTGCCGGGCCACATGGATTTTGTCCGCATCTACCGCGATATTCCCGCCAAGATGACCCAGGGCTTGGCCAGTGAAAAGGATGCCGAATACCTCGACAACTGGCGCTTGCTCTTCCTGTTCCGCATCATGGAAACCAAGGGTTTGTCGCTTATCCACGAAGAAACCCTGCGCGAGATCAACCGTTCCCTGGTGCAACTCATCCGCCGCCAGAGTTTTGAGCAGATCGAGCGTTTTTTCGTGACCACCTTTCAGTTACTCAAGGCCAATGTGCGCCGTTACCCGCACACCTCGCTGCAGTGCATTCAAACCATCGGAAACGAGGTCTTTCAGCGCAACAACTCACGCCTGGTCGAGGCCTTTCTCTGGGAGACGGTGCGCTTCGGTTTCCAGTACGCCAATGTGCGCGGCGTGGATGAAGACTGGCAGCCCATTGCCAACCCAGCCCACCTCACCAATATTCGAGTCTGGCTCAGCCTGATTCAGCAGGAGCCCAAGTGGTGCTCCACCCTCTTCTCAGCGCTCATCATCAACCTGCGCCTCTCCGGCACCTGTGTGCGTGATACGGATCTCTTCCAGCGCGACATCACCACCCTGTTGAACCATCCCATCGGCCCCATCTACAACCTAGCCAAGCAGTTCACCAAGCTGATGCCCGTCTTCTTCAACGAGATCGGCGCGGAAGGCGAGCTGCGCGATGTGTCCACCGATTTGGACGAGGCCCATCGCCGCAAGGATCTGCTCATTCACTTTCTGCGCAAACAGGCGCATGTGGAATCAAGCAACCTCATTGTCGGCTTCATCGAGGCCATCTTCACCTTCTGGGTGGATCTCAACCCCGAGCATCTGGTGCCTTATTTGCCGGAGGAAGTGTTTTCGCAGATCGACCCGCAGGGGCCCTATGTGGCCGAGTTGCACATCCTCTGCCGGCGCATCAAGAAGGAGCGTCGCTTCAGCAAGCTGAGCCAGATTTTGTCCTGGGCCGACGACGAGCGCGACCGCTACCTTGCCCTGCAGCAGGATATCTCCGAGGTGGAGCGCCTGCGCTTTGCCCGCCTGCACCGCATGTACAAGCTTTTACACGTAAAGTACAACCTGTCCCTGCCCGAAATTCAGGCCCAGTTGCGGCATGCCATCCAGAGCGGCTTTCCGGAGCTGGAAGAACTCCTGACAGTGCTGGAAAGCGAAAACGACCCCTTCATCTGCCTGGAGGCCCTGCTCGATCAACTGGAAAACCTGAAACAGGTGATCCTGAGCCCGGAGAAGTTCGAGCCCACCGAGCAAATCTACCACAAGCGCCACATCGCCGTGGACATCCCCTCGGTCTACGGCCGCTACAGCGAGCGCAAGTTCGATGCTCTGGGTCTGACCTTTCGCCTGGAAACCCTAGCCAATGTCTATTTGGAGCGCCTCTTCGACACGGTCAACCTCTCCTTCATCACCCATGTCACCTTCCTCAGTATTCTGCGCTGCCTGCGCCTCTTTTCACGCGCCCTGCAGATCGACGGCATCTCCAGCCGCCGCCTGGACACCTATATCAACATGCTGGATTCCTCCACCAGCATCAAGCGTTTCTCCTACACCCAGCAGCTCGACATCATGCGCGGGCTTTCGGAGGGCGTGAAGGACATCATCTACGCCTACTACACCAATATCCACCAGAACAACCTCTCCATCATCGTGCCGCAGATCGGCTACGACAATCTGCTCGCCAAATACCACAGCAGTTGGGATGCCAAAAACATGCCGGAAAACGTGCTGCGCATCTCGGAGATCTTTTTCCGCGACCTCATTGCCGCCACCTTCGGTCTGCAGCACCTGGACAACTTCATCGGCAAGGTCATCCGCACCCTGGAGGCCCAGCAGGACATGCTCGATCGCAGTACGCTCGACCTGCTTATGACCTATAACCCGGACATGGCCATCAGCCCGCTCAACTACCAGAACCCGGCCACCAACAACCTCATCCACCTGGGTAACAAGGGTTTCAACCTGATGGTTTTAGCGGCAGAAAACAAACCCGTGCCGCCCGCCTTTGTCATCACCACCGAGGTCTTCCGCTGCCACAAGGCCCTGCAACATTTTGACCGGGCCCGCGAGGAATTCATGCGCCGGGTGCGCAGCGCCATTACCGCCATCGAAAGCCAGACCGGGCTGGTCTTCGGCTCGGCTGAGCGGCCGCTGTTACTTTCGGTGCGCTCGGGATCGGCCATTTCCATGCCGGGCATCATGTCCACCATCCACAACGTGGGTGCAAACGAGGAACTGGTAGAGGAATACGTGGCCCAGCATCCGGAGCACAAGTACTTTGCCTGGGATAACTTCCGCCGTTTTCTCCAGTCCTGGGGCATGTGCAACGGCATGGGCCGCGAGGATTTCCAAGCCCTGATGGACAGCCACAAGGGCCAGTACAATGTGCGCTACAAGCGCGAATTCAGCGCCGATGCCATGCACGAACTGGCCATGAAGTACCAGCAGGCAGTGCGTACGCGCGGCTTTGCCATGCCGGATGATCCCTGGTTGCAGCTCACCGGCTCGGTCGAACTGGTGCTGCGTTCCTGGAACACCCACAAGGCCCAGGATTACCGCCATCTGATGCGGGTTTCCGACGACTGGGGCACCGCAGTCATCGTCCAGACCATGGTCTACGGCAACCTCAATGCCAGTGCGGGCAGTGGCGTGCTCTTCACGGCCCACCCGTACCGCAAGGTGCGGCGGGTGGCCCTTTGGGGCGACTATGCCACCGGCGATCAGGGCGAGGATATTGTCTCCGGCCTGGTTACCAGCCACCCTATTTCGGTGGAACAGGCGGATATCGACGGCCGCGACGAGGAAATGAGCCTGGAGCTTCGTTTTCCCGAAATTTACGAACGCCTCCTGCAGATCAGCCGGGAACTGGTCTACGACAAGGGGTGGAACGCCCAGGAGATCGAGTTCACCTTTGAAGGCCCGCGTGCGGATCAGCTCTACCTGCTCCAGACCAGAGATATGATCACCATCAAGAAAAAAGAGCACCTCATGGTCTTCCAGGATTCGGACCATGCCCACAAGCATATCCTGGCCAAGGGCATTGGTGTGTCGGGCTCGGCCATGTCGGGCAAGGCAGTGTTCAGCGAGGAGCATATCCGCGAGTGCCGCCGCCGCATGCCCGATGAACATCTCATCCTCATTCGGCAGGACACGGTGCCCGAGGACATCCGCGAAATATCCATGACCGACGGCTTGGTTACCTCGCGCGGCGGCCAGACCTCGCATGCCTCAGTGGTAGCCACCCGCCTGGAAAAGACCTGTGTGGTCGGCTGCCGGGATATGCAGGTCTACGAGGCCGATGGCTATGCCCAAATCGGCGAGAGCCGCATCAGCTATGGTGACCCCATCTCCATTGACGGTCGCCACGGCCTGCTCATTGAGGGTAACTATCCGCTCAATGAGGAGGTGCACATCCTGCCGCTGTAATTTCAGTTCCACAGCAAAGGTGACTTGGAACTGGAGTAATCGGTTTCAAGGCTGCTGAGTGATGCGTACTTGCTTGACATGGGCGCAGATGGCCGCATTTTTATGCTCTATTCATCAGCGGGAAAAGAGCATTCCTGCGCAACAACTCGGGAGACCAGTCATGGCTACAAAAGACAAGTGCTGCGAGAAGTACAAAAAAACAGGCAAGAAATGCAAGGACTGCCCCTTGAGGGGAGAGAAGAAAGAAAAGAAAAAGAAGGACAAGAAAGGCAAGAAGAAGAAAAAAGATAAGAAATAGGGAGATATGGTGAAGGAAGATCCCAAGTCCCTGGCAGGCAAGCTCCAGCCCTGGCTGGAGCGTCTGCGCGCAGGTCGGCCGCTGGTGCACTGCATCACCAACTATGTCACGGTCAACGATGTGGCCAACCTGCTTCTGGCCTGCGGCGCATCGCCCGTCATGGCGGATGCCGAAGAAGAGGCGGCCGAGATGACCGCCATTGCCGGAGCCCTGCTCATCAACCTAGGCACCCTCAACTCGCGCACGGTGAGGAGCATGCATCTCGCCGCTGCAAGCGCCGACAAGCGAGGCATTCCCATCGTGCTCGACCCGGTGGGCGTGGGCGCAACCAGGTTTCGCACCAGTACGGCTCAAGCCTTGCTGCGCGAGCATCACATTGCGCTTATTCGCGGCAATATTTCGGAGATCAAGGCCCTGGCCTCGCCATCAATCGGTCTTGGCACGGGCGCTACCAAGGGAGTAGACGCGAAAGAAAGCGACCTTGCAGATGGTCTGCAGGGCCGCATACAGATTGCCCGTGAACTTGCCCGCAGCACCAGTAAAAACAGCAACGGCAGCGGCACAGTCGTAGTGATCAGCGGCGCACAGGATGTAGTTGCCGGAGCGAATGGCCCCGCCTTTGTGTGCAATAACGGCTGCGCCGCCATGCAAACGGTGACCGGCAGCGGCTGTATGCTTAGCGCACTCTTGGCCGCCTATGCGGCAGTGGCCTACACTGCAGACGGCAACAAGGAAGACAATCTGCGCTATGCCGGCCTTGCAGGCCTTGCCGCCATGGGTATCTGCGGTGAACGCGCGAACGCCCTTACAGAACAACAAGAGGGTGGCAACGCCGGCTTCCGCAACCATCTGATCGATGGTATGTATCGGTTAGAGCGGTTGGAGGGTACGGCAAAGGTGGAGGTAGTGTTAGAGTAGGACCTGTGCACACGCAGGCCACTGCCGAGACCGAAGATGCTAAAAACAGTAGCCGACACGACTGAGATTTGAGATGGCTCAGCAACTCAATAATTACGGAGATTCAATTTTCGCCCAAACGGTAGAATCCTTAAATCCTAAAGAGGATCTCCGAACAAGGCTCAACTAATCATGTATAATATTGAAAATACAATAAAGATTGATAAATCTCTTGTTTTAAGAGAAGACGAAGCGACGTACCACTCTCGTTGTTCCGGTGAATTGTTGCAAAATCGGCAAACCTATCGCCTGATTGATCTTTTCTGTGGTGCCGGGGGGATGTCGTTGGGTTTTTCAGAGGTTTTCGGACAGCCCTTCCAATCTGTTTGGGCAAACGACTTTAATCAATTTTGCGGTGATACCTACAATGCAAACTTCGGCCATACTTGTATAGTTGGCGACATTGTCGAAATATTGGAACAAAAACAAATAGAGATTCCAAAGGCTGACGTTGTTATCGGTGGCCCTCCATGTCAAGGCTTCAGCCTCTTAAATAAAAATCGGGAAAACGACCCCCGTAAAGAATTGTGGCGACCATACTTAGAGGTTGTTGAGCGCTCAGAGGCTTCAATTTTTGTTATGGAGAATGTGCCTCAGCTGCTCGGCACCTTCGAGCATGGTGAAATAGTTGAAGCGGCAAGGTCTCTCGGATTTATGGTTTGGCAGGACAAATTAATTGCTGCTGATTACGGGGTTCCACAAACTCGTACCAGGGCGTTTATTATAGGCTGTAAATTCGCCGATCCTTCTATGCTGTTTCCACCTCGGAAAACCCATTTTAACCCTGATGGCAACGGCAAGCTATTGACGCTGCCTTTTAATAACGAGGAATACCTGTCAACGCCTCGGAAATGGAAAACCGTAAGAGACGCTGTTGCCGATTTGCCGCCACCCGAAGGAACGGAAATAAGAGATGTCCCACCTCCGTTGAACTTACATTTTGGTAGAACTCCCACAGAATTAAGTCGCAAAAGATATCGAGCAATTCCGCGAGAGGGCATGAATCGGTTTGATCTCCAAAGAATCGCTCCGGAATTAACCCCAAAGTGCTGGATTAGAAAAAAATCAGGCGGAACGGACCTGTTCGGCAGGCTTTGGTGGGACAAGCCGTCGGTAACGATACGCACCGAATTTTTCAAACCCGAAAAGGGACGCTATTTGCATCCTGAACAACACAGGCCGATTACCCATCGGGAGGCGGCGCGATTTCAAAGCTTCCCTGATGATTTCAAGTTTTTGGGTTCCAAAATAGAGATAGCCAAACAAATCGGCAATGCCGTGCCGCCGTTACTCGCAGCACGCGTAGCGGATGTTGTGAGATTACTACTTGATCAAAAATACGGGCAATGGACGTCTTCTCAAGAGAAAAGCGAAGCCAAATTATGTCGCGCGTAAGCGGCAAAAACACCAAACCGGAAATAGCCGTTCGCTCACTGCTTCACAGTTTGGGGTTCAGATTCAGGCTCCACAGAAAAGACTTACCCGGCAAGCCCGATATCGTACTGCCGAAATACGGAAAAATAATCTTTGTCCATGGCTGCTTTTGGCATGGACATGCAGATTGTTCACGCTCTCAACGACCCACAACAAATGAAGAATTTTGGCGCGATAAATTAGATAAAAACATCGCAAGAGATGAAGCGACAGTTAATGCGCTAAAAGAATTAGGATGGGATGTATTGACCGTATGGGCCTGCGAAGTAAAGGATACGAACCATCTAAAGAACAAGCTCCTTTCGTTTCTCGGAAGATGCCAAGAGAATAAATACCCGGTATGAAATCTGAAAGAATCAGAAAAGAACTACAGGAACTATTAACCAATTTTGAACAGGAATTACAATCCGACAGCTTACGGAACAAAGTGCTTTCTCTTGTCGCTTGCTTTAACTCTTTGCGTGATCTTGGGAAATTTCTTATTCCACCTTCCGTTGCAAGAAGCGCCAGAGAACGAATACTGTATTATCTTCAAAAATATCCCGGAGTAATCATAAGCGGAGATGAATTGCTTGTCGTATCCGGTATCCAAGAATACGCCCGAAGAGTTCGAGAGTTAAAAGTACAGTTCGGTTGGTCGATTGTCAGCGGCCTGACAGCCGGACAAATGGCGAAAGAAAACGAATTCCCTCTTCCGAATATCGACGTCACATCAATGGGGCCTTCCGACTATATTTTGCTTTCCCTCCATCAAGACAGAGATGCGGCCCATCGCTGGAACCTTGCCAATGAGATTAGAAGAGAAAACATTTCCGTCCGTGACAAAATATTGAAATATCTGAGAGCAAACGTCGGTCAGAAAGTAACCGGTGAAGAATTGAAGTATTTAGCAAAGGACAAATCGGAATGGGCAAGAAGAATTAGAGAGTTACGTACTGAATTCGGCTGGCCTGTTGTCACTCAAAATACAGGCCGCCCGGATCTTGAAGTAGGCATGCATCTCCTTGAAGCTGACCGACAAAGCCCCGAACATGACCGACGTATACCAGACCAGGTAAAAAGAGAGGTACTCCGCAGGGACAGTTACAAATGTATCCTCTGTAATTGGTCTCACGAAGAATGGAACAGATCAGACCCTCGCCACTTGGAATTGCACCATGAAAAACACCATGCCAAAGGAGGTGAAAATACGGAGAGCAATCTGATTACCGTATGCACCGTTTGCCATGACGAGCTGCACAGAAAAAAGTCATCATAACAGCAGGGCTCAATCCGCCGCGCTAAATGAACTGCAACGGGTCTGGGTTCACAGCCGGTTGCCCTTTTGTTCGGAAATGGAAAAACACCATCTCACCACCGAATTTAATCTTCCTATTTCAACGCTGGAAGGAATCAATATGAAAATAGATATCTGGTCCGACATTATTTGTCCGTTCTGCTATATCGGTAAGCGCAAGCTGGAGCTGGCGCTGGAACAAACCGGCATCGACGCGGTCATCGAGTGGCGCAGCTTTGAGCTGGACCCTGCCGCTCCACGCAGCTTTGGCGCGCCTTTGCCGGATGTGCTGCAAAAGATGTATGGCTTCAACAAGAGTCAGGCCATCGGCATGCTCATGCACGAAGAGCTGGATGCGCGCCGTGTCGGCCTGGATTTCCAGTGGCGAATTGCAAAACCCGGCAACACCTTTGATGCGCATCGCCTGGTTCACCTGGCAAAGCAGCATGGCATCGGCGGCGAGGTGAAGGAGCGCTTTTTTCGTGCCTTTTTCACCGAAGGGCAAGACATCGGCGATCAGCAAATCTTGCGAGCGCTGGCAATTGAAGCGGGCCTGGTAGCAGAAGAAGTGGACGCCGTACTCGCCGGCGACCGCTTTACTGACGAAGTGCGCGCCGATGAGCAGGCGGCGAAGGAGCGCGAAATCAGCGGCGTACCCTATTATCTGATTAACGGGCAGGTGGCCCTGCCGGGTGCGCGCCGTGTGGAAGAGTTTGTGCAGGTGCTGCGTGAGCAGCAGGCACAACTTACACCACAATCGACCTCCGGTGAACCGCAGGACAGCGCATCTGCTGAAGCGGGTATGTGTAAGGATGGTGTCTGCGCCATTCGGTGAGAGCCGGCATGCTTGATGCACGAATAGTGCTCAGCTTATAGCCATTTATCCAAACAATACAGCAAGGGCCGGGAGGCCGGTCAGCGCTTTACCTTACCAGCCACCCACCCACAGAGTTCCTAAACATCAGGCGCGTATCTTCACAAAAACATAATGATCGCAGACACCTACTGGAACATGAAGCCAAATAAGCGGATGGCTCAATATTTAGCCATCCGTGAAGTGCCGGCCCTGGTATGCGAAGCGGTGAACCTTGAAGGGGTTGCAATCACTTTGCCGGAAGTGCAAACCATTCTTGACGGTATAACGGTAGGTGGCCACCGGATTAGCGATCAAAACATGGTCATCAATCAGGCCAATACATGGAAGCGTATTTTTGAATTGAGCGATCACAACAGTTTTTATTTTACAAAATCAGTCGCCCTCAAGCTGCATAGCATAGCTGCTAAAGAAGAGGCCTTTGCATGGGGTGTGTTTCGATCAGGCAATGTCTCTATCAGTGGCTCCAGCTATGAGCCGCCGCCACCTGAACACCTCGACGAGCTTTGGTTGCAAACCGAAAAAGAAGTAGAGGCAATCACCGATGTGTATGACAAGGCCATGGCTGCTTTTTTAAAAATGGCACGAGCCCAGTTTTTTTGGGATGTGAACAAAAGAATGGGCCGATTTATGATGAATGGAATTCTACTCAATGAAGGCTATCCGGTCATCAATGTGCCGGTAAAGCGGCAGCTTGAATTTAACGAGCTGATGTTGGAGTTTTATTCATCAAATGACATGGAAAAAATGAATCGTTTCCTGCGTAGCTGCATCAATGAAAAAATTATTACCAACTTCAGATAACATCCTTTATTACTTGATCATTTGACCCGCTGAACGCCAGCAAAACTCACTTGTGCAACTTCTACACAATTGCACTCAATTACATCAAACCGTTCAGTTTGAGCTCATCCACGAAAAGAAAGGTACAATAGACATGAAGATTCTTGCATTTAACGGCAGTCCGCGTTTGAAGGGCAATTCGGCCACCATGCTTAGCCATGCCATTGAAGGTGCACAGGCAAAGGGAGCCGAGGTGGAATTATTCAACCTGTACAAGATGCAGTTTTCGGGCTGCATCAGTTGCTTTTCCTGCAAACGACTGGACAGGGAGCGACCCATTGTCTGCGCGGTCAAGGATGATCTGCGGCCCGTGTTGGAAAAGGTGCGCGATATTGATGGCCTGCTCATCGCCAGCCCCATCTATTTTGGCAGCGAAAGCGCGGCCTGCCGTGCCCTGATCGAGCGTCTGTGTTTTCCCTATCTCAACTATGCGGATTACACCAAGAGCCACTTCCCCCGGCGTATTCCGGTGGGCCTGATCTACACCATGAATGTGACCGACGACATATGGACAAGCGCCGGCTACGATGTCAATTTTGGTCGCACCCGGGATACCTTGGCGCGGGAATTCGGTTCCTGCACCATGGTTTTGGCAAACAACACCACCCAGTACAACGACTACAGCCTGTATGAAGCCAATGCCACGGGTGAGGAAAAGAAGGCCTACCGCGAGGCGCATTTCGACCGTGACTGTGCCAGTGCCCGGCAACTGGGCGAAGATCTGGTCGTCGGCAAGTTGAACAATCCCTGATCGGTCGGCCGGCAAGAGAGTTGCCGACAGCTTTTGGCCTGCTTCCAGTTCCAGAATAAAGCCCTTTCTTTGTTCTGGAACTGAAGTTGTCGCTGCTTGGCCTGAAATGCAGCATTGCGTCGCTTCACCCCCCCTATCTACAAGGTACAAAAAAACTATGCCACTTCCTGAAACAGATCTGAAAAAACTGCTGGCAATGCAGGACTTGTGCGACCGGATTATCGATCAAACCAAGGCCCTTGCCGCCACGCAGAAAGCCATCCGCTCACTGAACAAAGACCTGCGCAAACTGGAATCTTTGTACGAAAAGGACTGGTTGAGCATCGTTTCCGATAAACGGATAAGCGGCAAAGACGAAGCAGCCCTTGCCGCAGCGGTGAAGAAGGGGCGCTATTCCGTGCTTGGCCAAGATACCATCTGGAATGCGCTGCAGGAGGCCTATCAGGTGCAAGTGGCCCTGACCAAGGTCTTGGTGAAGAACCTCAAGGTTTGAGATGCAGAGGTAGTGGCAAAGCAAATGCGACGCAGGCGTACAAACGGCACTCCGAGGAGTACTTGTCAAAACCGACACAGATAGGATTTTAATCTGAAAACGAAATGAGCCGGCACCTTTTTAATGCCTGGGTCAAAGGGAGCTGCCGCTTCTTTTGTAGGCCGGAATGCTTGCAGGGATTTTGGCCCCATCCAGAAAACACCGGACGTTCACTTTGACGTGGAATCACTCTACCAGCTGATGAATGCCCAAACGGGCCGGTACTCGGGCTTAAGCAGAAGGGAGCCGCCCTCCTGCCTGGTCGTGATGGAGCGGACGTAGTCAAGCAGAAGCGCCTGCTCCTGCGGGTTCAAATCCGGCAGCATCCAGTTGTAGCCGGCGCAGGCCTCATCAAGAGTTTTGCAGATGCGGCTGCTATCGCCATACACATAGGCGACGGAGGCATAATAGCCCAACTGGTAGAGGGCATTGAGGGTGTAGATGTAATCCGGCCCTCGACGGGGTTCCCGGCCCACCGCTGCAAAAGCTGCCGGGTCAAAGGGGCCGGAGCCTACCCGGTCGACCACCACCCGTTTACGCCGGCCATAGGCGCTCATGCGCCTTAAAGCCGCCAGAATGTCTCGCACCGACAGGCTCCGGGCAGCGATCACCACGTCATGCGGCATGATGCCAAGCGCCTCCCAATCGTCTGTCCAGGAGGCATGCACGATGCTGAAATTACTGCGTTGTTCCTCTCTGGCGCGGCGTTTTGCCTCACTCAGCATAGCGGCGGAAAAATCCATACAGGTCACATGGCGAACCCGTGCTGCCAGCGGAACCGCCAGGGTGCCGGGGCCTGCGCCCACATCCAGCACCGTCCACTCGGACTGGGGCGCAATGAGTTGTAAACACTGCCGCTCAAAAGAAGAATGCTTGTTGCTCCCGGCAAAAGAGGCTGCGCGGCCGTCCCAGACAGAGGCGGCCCGAGGTTTCCAGGCGGCATCGTCCTGGGCCTGCCGCCATAGTGCTCCCCAATCAAGGTCTTCGTAACGCACCTGGTATCACTCCTTTTCCACAGAACAGGGAAATACGTTGACAGAGAACCGCATCAGCGGGTACATTTTTATCTTTTGGGTAATTGGTTTGCCCGAGTTATTCTCTGAGCCAGCCTGATAAGTGCTGGCATTTTTTTGTGATGTCCCAATCAAGGAGAAGAGTGGCAAACCATCTAGTTTCATCACATCAGGCATCATAAAGGATAGTTATTATGAGTAAAAGAACTTTTCAGCCAAGCAACACCGCCCGCTCCCGCACCCATGGTTTTCTTGTTCGCATGAGCACCCGTGCCGGGCGAGCTATCATCAGAAGAAGAAGGGCCAAGGGTCGCAAGCAACTGGCACCATAACTCCGTGGCCGGCAGTTGCTCCTTTCCCCGCAGGATGCGCCTGCATCTGAATCGTGAATTTCAGCAGGTCTACAAGAAAGGGACAAGGCGGCATGGCAAGGGGTTTAGTATCATCTTCTCTCCCAATGGCGGCACCTATAGTCGTTTGGGCATCAGTGTGCAGCGCAAGGTCGGCAGCGCCGTACGGCGCAACCACATAAAGCGGCTGTTTCGCGAGGCTTTCCGGCTGCACCGAGAACAGTTTCCGCAGACAAGCGATATCGTCATTACCGTGCGACCGGATTTTTCTTGTGATCGCCTGGCAGACCTCGAACATGAGATTGCCGGCCTGTTGCACCGAGGCAAGCCGGCATGAGCCCTGCAACAAACCCGGAGACCGGGCCCGGCAAAGCCGGTGCTGGTGGCCAGAGAAGCCAACTGTCTTGGCGCAACCCTTGGGTTTGGCCCCGATTTGTCGCGATTGGCCTGCTGCACGCCTATAAACGCTATCTCTCTCCCCTGCTGCCCCCATCCTGCCGCTTCACCCCAACCTGTGCCGAATACGCCATTGATGCAATCAACAAGTATGGCATTTTCAAGGGAGCGCTTCTCACCTGCCGGCGGCTATTACGGTGCAACCCCTTTTGCCGTGGCGGCTACGACCCTGTGCCATGACCCGGCTCCCAGACTGAACCTTTACTTCCGGCCAATCTCCCTGCGCCGGATTTTTACCAGGTGTTGAACCATGGATCTTTACCGGACCTTTTTGGCCATAGCGCTATCCTTCGTTATCCTGCTGGGATACCAATACTTTTTTGCCCCGCCCGTGCAGGAGCCGCAAGCGCCCACCACGGCAAACGGGCAAAGCGGCAGCCGGCCCGCGCCTGATGCCACGGCCAGCGGTACGCCTGCATCAACCTCTACGGCGGCCGAGGTGGCGGTTGATCCTGCTGCCCGCGATATCACGGTGGAGACCCCGCTCTACACTGCGGTTATTTCCGAGCAGGGAGGCGCGATCAAGAGCTTTCTCCTCAAGCAGCACCGTACCGGGCTGAACAAGGACTCCGGAGCCATGGAACTGGCTCCTGCAAGCAATCCGGCTGCCAGGCCCCTGCTCTTTTCCCTGTATAACGGTGCCGGCACAACAACCCTGCCTCTGTACAAGGCGGCAAACACCGAGACGCAGCTCAATGCCCAGCAAGGACAGGCCGAACTGGTGATGACCGCCGCCATGCCCGAAGGTGTGGAGGTGGTGCGTACCATGCGTTTTTCCCCGGACAGCTACCTCATCCCGGTTCAATACACCCTGAAAAACACCACGGACCGGCCGCTGCAGGTTTCACCAGCGCTTATCTGGAACAGTTCCCCTTTTCCCCACACCAATCCGCCCAGCTCGTATCTCTTTGCCGGGTCTGCCGCCTATGTCAACGATGAACTGGTGGAAATTAAGGGCAAGGAACTGAGCAAAGGCCCGGTCATCAAGCAGGGCACGGTCAGTTGGGCAGGCTATACCGACAGCTACTTCATCACCACGGTAATGCCCGAAGGCGGGGCTCCCCAAACTCTGACCATACAGGGATCGGATGCTGCCAGTCGCAGCATTCTCTCGCAGGGGCTGCAAACCCTGCAGCCGGATAGCAGCACAAGCTATGACTACACCCTGTACATGGGCCCGAAAAAGCTCACCACCCTCCAGAACCTGGGACATAATCTGGCCCAGGCAGTCGACTATGGCTGGCTGGATATTATTGCCAAACCCATGCTTTGGTTGTTGAACTTTTTCTACAGTTTTACCAGGAATTACGGCATCGCCATTATCCTGCTCACCATCGTGATCAAGCTGGCCTTCTGGCCCATTACCCAGAGGGGCATGAAATCCATGAAAAACATGCAGAAGCTGCAACCCAAGATTGCCAAGCTGCGTGAAAAATTCAAGGATGACCCGGCCAAGATGAACCAGGAGATGATGGGGTTGTACAAGACCTACAAAATCAACCCTTTGGGCGGCTGTCTGCCCATGCTGATCCAGATTCCTTTTTTCTTTGCGCTCTACCGGGTCTTGATGGCGGCAATCGAACTGCGGCACGCACCTTTCATGCTATGGATCAATGACCTGTCCATGCCGGACCGGCTGTGGCTGGGCTTTGACATCCCCTTTCTGCATGGGTTGCCGGTGCTCACTCTACTCATGGGCGGATCCATGTATCTGCAGCAGAAGATGACGCCCACCGTGGCCGACCCGACCCAGGCGCGTATCATGCAGTTTTTGCCGGTCATTTTTACCTTCATGTTTCTTAATTTTGCCTCAGGCCTTGTACTGTACTGGTTTGTCAACAACCTCCTCTCCATGCTGCAGCAGTACCTGATCAACCGCAGCACCAGTAAGGCCTGATATTTGCAAGCAAGGATTACACTCACATGAGCAAAGGAAAAGATTTTTATGGAACAGAAATAGCCGAGGTGATCGAACGGGCCTGCAAGGAACTTGGCCTCCCCCGGGAACAACTTGATATCGCGGTGCTGGAAACTGGTTCAGCCGGTATCTTCGGCCTGTGCAAAAAAAAGGCGCATATTCGTGTACAGGTGAAAAAGAGCGGGCCGGCAAAAGAACCTTTGGCCCCCCCCCCGGACGCCGGCGTAGATGCCTCAGCTCAATCTGAAGAACAAAAAAAGCAAGAAGAGGGCAAACGCCAAAGCAGTGGCCGCACGCCCAGGAAACGGCCCGTGAGAAAAGCTGTAACCGCCAAAAGCGCAGCTGCTGAGAGCGATCCGCCCGCACAGCCTCCTCCTGCCGCTGAAGAGCAGCCCGCCACAGATGCAGACGAGAGTTCAGAGCTTGAGGATGAAAGCAGTGCTGCACCAGCGCCCGAGAGCTTGGCTGCTATCGGAGATAAACTCAAGCACCTACTCAACCTCATGGGTCTGCCTTCCACGGTTGTGGTTGAATTTGCCGACAGCACCATTTTGTGCAGTATCAGTGGCCAGCATGAGGTCTACCTTGCCGGACAGGATGGTAAAATTCTTGACAGTCTGCAGTACCTGCTGCGCAAGATGATTGGCGCTGAGCTGCCGGAACGGGCCACCCTCAGCCTAGATGCGGCCGGTTATCGGGAGCAGCGACTTGTCCGCCTGCAGGAGCAGGCCAACGAGTTAGCTGTCCAGGTGCGGCAGAGCGGCAAGACCAAGGCTATTTCCGGTCTGAATCCTGCGGAGCGCCGGGCTGTGCACATGACACTGCAGCAGGACGGTGAAATCCGCAGCCGTTCGGTGGGTTCAGGCCTCTTCAAAAAAATACTGATCTACAAAGCAGGCAAGGAAAACAAGCCCGCTGCCAGCAAACGCCGGAGCGGTACAGGTGAGCGTCAGGACAAGGACTGAAACCATTGCCGCAATCGCCACCCCACCCGGCGCTGGTGGGGTGGGCATCGTTCGGGTTTCCGGGCCCGAGGCCTTACCACTGCTCAAAAAACTGTTCCAGCCCCACCGCCCTCTTTCCACTTTTGCTAGTCACCGCCTCTACTACGGCACTATCTTCGCACGCAACGGCGCGCTTCTAGATGAAGTTTTAGCCGTATACATGCAGGCCCCACATACCTACACCCGCGAAGATGTGGTGGAGTTTCAATGTCATGCCTCTCCCCTGGTGCTGCAGGAACTCTTGGAACACCTCTTCACGCTGGGCGCAAGGCCCGCTGAGCCGGGTGAATTCACCAAACGCGCCTTTCTCTCCGGCCGTATCGATCTCTCCCAGGCCGAGGCGGTTATCGACCTATTGGAAGCGCGTAGCGCGACCGGCGCGGGCCTGGCCGCTTCCCAACTGCAGGGAACACTGGCGTATGAAATAGCAGGCATCCGTGCAACCCTGATCGAGTTGATGGCGCATCTTGAGGTGGCCATCGATTTCCCGGATGAGGATGCGGATATCTTTGACCGACATGCAGCCAGAGCGGTGCTGCAGGAACGTGTACTTGACCCCATCAGAAGGCTGATTGCCGATGCCGATCACGGGAGGATTTACCGGGAAGGAGCGCGATTGGTGCTTGCCGGTCTGCCCAATGCGGGCAAATCGAGCCTGCTCAATGCCCTTTTGCGCGAGGAACGGGCTCTGGTCACCCCGGTGCCCGGCACTACCCGCGACAGCATTGAAGAAGTCATGATCCTTGGCGGCATACCGGTGCAACTGATCGATACCGCCGGCATCCGTTCAGGTCAGGACGATCCAGTAGAAGCACTTGGTGTTGAACGAGCCCGCAAGATGATCGATAGCGCTGATTGCGTGCTGTTCCTCATCGACGCGCATGCCGGTTTTACCCAGGCAGACCAGGAACTGCATGCAAGCATCCGTCATAAGCGGCAGTTGCTGGTGCTGAACAAGCGGGATTTGATCACACTGGAACAGGAACTGGACCTGCACCGGCAGTTGGCGGAAACACAGAAACCGGTGGTGAGCATCTCCGCCCGGAGTGGAGAGGGCATGGAGGAGTTGCACAGGGCGATCCTGGAGCTGATTCTTCCCAGCCAGACTACGCTTGGGGAAACAGCGCGCTTCGCACCCAACCGCAGACACCGCAGCCTGCTCAGCCAAGCGCTGAACGCAGGCACAGCCAGTCTGAACTCACTTAACTCCGGTGCACCGCTTGATCTGCTCAGTGTGGATCTGCAAACAGTTCTCGACTGTATTGGCGGCATCAGCGGCCACAGCAGCCCGGAGGAGGTGTTGGACGCCGTGTTCAGCCGCTTCTGCATTGGTAAATAGAGCAATCGGGTAGGACTCCCACACCACCGGACGTACGGTTCCGTATCCGTTGGTCCATGTACCACATTGAAATCTGCGCACCAGAGTCAGCATCGATCCAAGACCGAGGCCATGTTCCCGCGTTCGACCACCGCTTTCATCAAATCTTGCCGTTCCTGCCCGGAAGTATCCTTCGTTACCCACTCACTGAACGCACTACAGCCCCTACCTCGGGGATTCCGTCCCCTACCTTGCGGCATGGCAACAAGCATCTCAACTCGTTCTTCTGCGTCTGTCTGCGTCATGGAAACTCCAGTTCCGGTCACACGGTACATGTTCGGGCCTTCTTCCGGTCGATGAACCTACTATGCCCTCGGCTGACTCCCGCCGCCCCTTCCCCGCCCTCTCAATGCAGGTAGCACTTAGCAGAACGGCGGGCCTCCCCGGGTAATGCGCACGAATCTTCACGCTTATGCCTGCCGCATATACGCCCGCGCCTTTCGTGCAAGTATGGGGCTTTGAAGATAATGGCCTTCTCACCCGACGCGACCGCCTCGTATGCGGTTTCTGTTCGTCAGGCCGGCGCTTTGCCTGCGGCTTGCTTCAGATTCCACCTTGCGATGGACACCCTTGCCGTCCGGCCGGCAGTTCCCCTTGCCGGGCCTGCGGAGGACTTGCACCAACAAAAAAGTCGGGGCTCGCTCACAAGCCCCGACTTTTTATTTTGTTCTTTCCGTAGCGGTACAAGCCTGGATTTTTCTACTTCACATAGCCCCAGCTTTGCAGACGTTTGTAGGCGTACTCCGCCTCCTTGCCCTTGTTTTGCTGCTTGAGGAAGTTGGCGTACTTCTGTGCCGCATCCTCACGCCGGCCCATGCCTTCCAAGGCATAGCCCTGATAAAAATTGACCTGCGGCGTGCCCGGCAACATGCGGTCATAGGTACTGAGTTCCTGATAGGCCGCATCGTAGCGCTTGTTGTTGAGCATGGTCACGCCTGAAACCAGACGCGCCTGCGGCTCCTGCGGGTAGGCCTGGATGGCTTGGCGGGCAAAGTTTTCAGCGGCAGGGTTGTTGTTGGTACCCATCTGGAATTTGGACATCATCAAGAGGGCGGTATAGTCGCCTGGCGCCTGTTTGAGCGCCTGGTTGTACAGGGAGCCCGCCTCGTTCAGTTTTTTGGCGGCAGTGGCGGCGCTTGCCTTCTGCAGGGTGTTAAGCATAGGTTTGAAGCGGCGCAGATTGGCGGTCTCATCCATGTAGCGCTCTCGGTTTACAGCCTGCCCCATTTGCCCGCTGTACTGCGAGTTCATGGCTTTGCGTACATTGTCTAGGCGTTCGCTGCTCATAGGGTGGGTAGAGAACATGGCCTGGAGCGCATTGGGCTCCCGCCGGCTGTTGCGGATCAACAGCTCCATGAGCTGGGCCATGCCTTCGGGGCTGTAACCGGTTTTGGCCATGTACTCCATGCCCAACGCATCGGCCTCACGCTCGTTGTCGCGGCTGTAGTGGGCAAGAAGGGCACTTGCACCCAAACCGCCCAGGCTCTGCAGGGCGCTGTTGGCCCCGCCGTAACCGGCCGCGCTGCTGGCCATGGAGAGCCCGGCCACGGCCATTTGGGCAAACACGGTTTTACTGAGCTGCTGGGCCGTATGGCGCGCATTGACATGGCCGATTTCATGGCCAAGCAGGGCGGCCAGTTCGGCCTCGTTATTCAGCTCGGCCAAAATGCCCCTGGTGGTGGCGATGGTGCCGCCCGGGAAGGCATAGGCGTTGATGTAGGCCGCGTTGACCGGGCTGAAGGAATACGGCATGCGCGGCCGGTGCGAGCGCGAGGCCACCTCCTGACCGACCCGGTTCACATAGGCGTTGAGGCGGCTGTCCTGGGTGATGCCGTAGTCGTTTGAAAACTGGAAAGGGCTTTGCTGTTTATCAATGCTGACCTCCTGCTGCTCGGAAATCATCATGAACTGGTTCTCGCCGGTCACCGGATTGATCGCGCAACCAGCCAGGAGTTGCTGGGCTGCCAGGGCGGATGCGCCGAGCCCTGCGTACTGCAACAATTGACGTCTGTTCAAAGAAAGATGGCGAGATGACATAGGCGTTTCCTGATTGAAAAAATGAAGGGGAATGATGATAGTAATTTGACACATTCATGCTACCCACGCAAGCGGGAACCAGGCGATTCCAATTCCAGATCAAAGCACTATCCGTGCCGGCTGCGGAAAATCCTCCACGGAGTACCTGGTGTACGTCTGCGTCGCATTTTCCTCGCTTCCTTGATACATATCTTTGCTCTGGAACTGGAATACAACTACAAGGAGTACCAGCGTGCACGCAAGCGATATCAACAACCCGGAATTTTTTCATCAAGTCATCGATTGTCAATACGCCTGCCCGGCCCACACTCCGGTGCCGGAGTATATCCGCCTCATCAGCGAAAAGCGCTACGATGAGGCGTATCTCCTCAACTGGCACTCCAATGTCTTCCCCGGCATCCTTGGCCGGGTCTGCGACCGGCCCTGTGAGCCTGCCTGCCGCCGCGGCCGGGTGGAACAGGAGGCTGTAGCGATCTGCCGCCTGAAGAGGGTGTGCGCCGATAACCGCGAGCCGGGCATTGAGGCGCGCTTTCCGGCCATCCCGAAAGAAAAAAACGGCAAGCGCATAGCCCTGATCGGGGCGGGCCCGGCTTCCCTGACCGTAGCCCGTGATCTTGCTCCCCTTGGTTACAGCCTTGATCTGTACGATGATCAGGATGTGGGCGGCGGCTTCATGCGCAGCCAGCTGCCCTCCTTCCGTCTGCCGGATGAGATCTTACAGGAAGAGGTGAACTATATCCTCGACATGGGCATTCATACCCACTTCAACCACTATGTGGACAGTATGGCCGCCATGTTGACCAAGGGCTATGATGCCGTTTTTGTGGGCACAGGCGCGCCGCGCGGCCGCGACCTGGATCTGCCCGGCCGTCGGGAAGGCGATGCGGCCATCCATGTGGGCATAGACTGGCTGGCTGGGGTCATCTTCGGCCATGTGCACAGAATCGGCCGCAAGGTGCTGGTGCTGGGCGGCGGCAATACCGCCATGGACTGCTGCCGCACCGCCCGCCGGCTGGGCGGTGAGGATGTGCGCATCGTGGTGCGCAGCCCGCGTGCCGACATGAAGGCCTCGCCCTGGGAAATCGAGGATGCCCTGCACGAGGACATCCCTATTTTCGACAACCATGTGCCCAAGGAATTTGTGCTGGAACAGGGCAAGCTTATCGGCATGCGATTTGAGCAGGTGCGGGCCGAGTATGATGACCAGGGCAGACGCAGGCTGGTGCCGCTTGAGGCGGAGCCGGTCTTCATGCCCTGCGACGAGGTGCTCTTGGCGGTGGGCCAGCTCAATGCCTTTCCCTGGATCGAGGAGGGACTTGGTATTGACTTTAACGAACAGGGCCTGCCCGTGCTTGCACCCGGTACCTATCAATCCACCCTGCCCCAGGTCTTTTTTGGCGGCGATGCCGCGTACGGACCTAAAAACATCATCACCGCCGTGGCCCACGGCCATGAGGCGGCCATTTCCATTGACCGCTTCTGCCGGGGCCTGCCGCTTGAGCTTAGGCCCCAGCCCAGCTTCAGCCTGAGCAGCCAGCAGATGGGCCGACAGGACTGGCTCTACAACAATCTGGTCAGCGATGCCCAGCGCCAGGCCGTGCCCACCGCGCCCAAGGCCAAGACCCTGCACGACCGGTTGGTCGAGGTGGAACTTGGTTTTGACCGGGATCGTGGTCGCAAGGAATCTTACCGCTGCCTCAACTGCGATGTGCAGACCGTCTTTTATGACAAGGAGTGCATTGAATGCGATGCCTGCGCCGATGCCTGCCCAATGACCTGCATCAGCTTTGTTGAAAACGGGCCTGAGGAGGAGTTGCGCCGGCGGCTGCGCGCCCCGGCTGAAAACACGACCCAGATTCTCTATGTTTCCGCACCACTGGCCACGGGCAAGGTCATGGTCAAGGATGAAAACCTCTGCGTGCACTGCGGTATCTGCGCGGAACGCTGCCCCACCGCGGCCTGGCAGATGCAGAAATTTTTCTATCAGATTCCACGGGCAGGACAAAAAGCATGAACAGGATTGAACGCACCAACGACTTTGTTATCCGTTTTGCCACGGTAAACGGCTCGGGCTCGGCCAGCGCCAACAACCTCTTTGCGCGCTCGCTCTTCCGCATGGGACTTGCCGTAAGCGCGAAGAACATCTTTCCCTCCAACATTCAGGGATTGCCCACCTGGTACGAGGTGCGGGTGAGTGCCGACGGCTCTCTGGCCCGCCGGGGCGGGGTGGACATGGTGGTGGCGGTGAACGGCCAGACCCTGCGCCAGGATTATGCCTCCCTTGAGCCGGGCGGATATTTCTTCTACGATTCCTCCAAGCAGTTGCCCGAAGACTTTACTCGCGGTGACATCACCCTGATCGGCATCCCGCTCACCCTCCTGGTGAACGAGGCCTTTGCAGGCAGCAAACAGCGGCCGCTCTTGCAAAACATTGTCTATGTGGGCGCAGTGGCGGCTCTGCTCGACATGGATTTAAGCATGCTCAAGGAAGGTATAGGCCGCCAGTTTGCCAAGAAACCGGCCCTGGCCGAATCCAACCTCAAGGCGCTGGAACTGGGCCATAGCTATGCCCGCGAGCACCACGCCGATGCCTGTCTGCTGCGGGTACGCGGGGGCAGGCGCAGCGACGGGGCCATCATGATGGACGGCAACACCGCCACGGCCCTGGGCGCGCTCTATGCAGGCGCAACCGTGGTGGGCTGGTATCCGATTACGCCCTCCACCTCGGTCATTGAAGCCTTTGCCGGCTATGCCGGCCGTCTCCGGCTGGACGAAGAAGGCCGCCTGCGGGTGGCCATTGTTCAGGCCGAGGACGAACTGGCCGCCATCGGCATGGTGATCGGCGCAAACTGGAACGGAGCCCGCTCCTTTACCGCCACCTCCGGGCCGGGCGTTTCCCTGATGAACGAGTTCCTGGGCCTGGCCTATTTTGCCGAAATACCGGCAGTGCTCATCAATGTGCAGCGGGCCGGGCCTTCCACCGGCATGCCCACCCGCACCCAGCAGAGCGATGTGCTGAGCTGCGCCTACGCCTCCCATGGCGATACCAAGCATGTCCTCCTCTTTCCGTCTACCCCGGCAGAGTGCTTTGAGCTGACTGCCACGGCCTTTGACCTGGCCGAGGAGCTGCAAACCCCGGTCATGGTACTCAGTGATCTGGACTTGGGCATGAATGAACATGTGAGCCCGCCGCTTGAGTGGGATGATGCGCTCAGCTACCAGCGAGGCCGGGTGCTGGATGCGGAGGCCTTGGCTGTGCTCGCCGAAAAAGCGGAGAAATGGGGGCGTTATCTGGACCGGGACGGAGACGGCATCCCCTGGCGCACCCTGCCCGGCACCGACCCGGAGCGGGGCGTCTACTTCACTCGCGGCACCTCGCACAACGAATTTTCGGGTTATACCGAAGACAGCGGCGAGTATGTCAAGAATATGCAGCGCCTAGCCCTGAAGTGGGAGACCGCAAAGCTGAAGGTACCTGCGGCCATGATTCAGGAAGGGGGGGCTGCACCCAACCCAGGGCTGATCTGTTATGGCACCAGTTATGCGGCGGTGGAGGAGGCAGCGACCCGGCTTGAGCAAGACTATGGCCTCAAGCCCGCCATCCTGCGACTGCGCGCCTTTCCCTTTGGCCCCGAGGTGGCGGACTTTCTGGAACAGCACCGGCCCATTATCGTGGTGGAGCAGAACCGGGATGGCCAGATGCGCCAGCTCCTCATCACGGAATGCGGGGTTGCGCCGGCAGATGTGCTGTCTTTGACCCTGTACGACGGCATGCCCCTTGCCGGCCGCGAGGTTTTGAGCGGCCTGCGCCAATTGCTGCATGAGCATGGCCTGCCTGAGGCAAGTTCCCAATCACGGCAAGGAGAATCAGCATGAGTTTCACCAGACCCAGCTTCCGTAACCCTGATATTCAGCCCAATGAGGCGGGCTACAGCCGCCGCGACTATGAGGGCCTTATTTCCACCCTCTGCGCCGGTTGCGGCCACGATTCCATCACCAGTGCCATTATCCAGGCCTGTTTTGAGCTGGCATTGCCGCCGCACCGCATTGCCAAACTCTCGGGCATTGGCTGTTCCTCCAAAACGCCTGCCTACTACCTGGCCAAATCCCATGGTTTCAACGCGGTGCACGGTCGCATGCCCGCCATTGCCACCGGGGCCAACATGGCCAACCGGGATTTGATCTACCTCGGGGTTTCCGGCGACGGCGACACCGCCTCCATCGGCATGGGCCAGTTTGTGCATGTGGTGCGCCGCAATCTGAACATGGTCTATATAGTCATGAATAACGGCTGCTACGGTCTGACCAAGGGCCAGTACTCGGCCACGGCCGACAAGGGCAGCAGAAGCCGCAAGGGTGCCGCCAACCTGTTGGAGTCGATCGATCTCTGCGAAATGGCCATTCAACTGGGTGCGGGCTTTGTCGGTCGCAGTTTTTCCGGCGACAAGGAGCAGTTGGTGCCGCTTTTGAAGGCTGCCTTCTCCCACCACGGCCTTTCCTTTTTGGATGTGATTTCGCCCTGCGTTACCTTCAACAACAATCCTGAATCCACCAAGAGCTACCACTGGGTGCGCGAGCACCGCGAGGAAAGCAGTGGGCTTGATTTCGTACCCTTCCGGCAGACCATCAACGCCTGCTACAGCGACGGCACTACCGAGGCCATTACCCTGCACGATGAATCGGTGATTTGTCTGCACAAGCCCAAGGCCGGCCCCAGCATCACGGATCGGCGTCAGGCCATTGACGCCCTGGAAGACCACAAGGCTAAGGGTCGCCTGCTCACCGGCGCGCTCTACGTTAACCCGGACAGCCAGGACACCCACGACCTGCTCAACACCTGCCGGGAACCCCTGAACAGCCTGGGCAAGGACCAGCTCTGCCCCGGCAAGGCCGTACTGGAGCAGATCAACGAGGCCTTCCGCTGATTCTGCTGATTCTGCTGAGGCGTTGAAAACAGAGGCAGGACGGTTATATGGCCGGCCAGTGCCGGCCTGTAGCGCACCTTTGCGCTCGACCCAGCGCACAGGCTATGTCGTAAAAATAAAACCCGGACAAGAGCTGCTCTTGTCCGGGCTTTATAGTCATTCGCCAGGGCAATGCACCGAGGCGAAACAGCTTGATTAGCCGATTTTCTCCTGCAGCAGCGGGATGAAATCTAAAATATCCGCCACTACGCCGACATCTGCAGTTTGGAAGATGGGCGCGTTCGGGTTCTTGTTCACCGCGACGATAAAGGGATTGCCCTTGATGCCGCCCATGTGCTGGAAGGAGCCGCTGATACCCAGGGCCAGGTAGACCTTGGGTTTGACGGTCTGACCGGAAGTGCCGACCTGCCTGGCCTTCTCCAGCCACTTGGCGTCAACAATCGGCCGCGAGCAGCAGACATCCGCGCCCATGGCCTTGGCCAGGTCATGCACCATGCCGATATTGTCCTCTTCCTCGATGCCGCGGCCTACGGCAACCAGCACCTCGGACTTGGTGATATCGACATCGCCGGTTTCAGCCTCGATGATTTTCACAAAGGTGCGCTTGCTGGAAAAATCAGAGACTTCTCCTGATTTGTCGACCACCTGACCGCCCGCGCTTTTGGACTCGTCCGGTGCAAAGGCCCCGGCCCGCACAGTGATGACCGCGCCGCCTGTTAGATCTGCGAGCGAGCGGGTGGAAACCGCGCCGCCGTATTCCTGGCGCACCACCTTCAGTTTGCCGTCCTCCACGCCTTCGATGCCGGTGGCGTCAGATGCAAAGGAAGCGCCCATTTTGATGGAGAGACCGGGCGTCAGGTCCATGGCAAAGGTGTCGTTCGCCGCCAGGACAATAGATCCCGCAGGAACGATTGCCAATAAGACCTTGCGGGCAATTTCCGCATTGGGCTGTGCCAGGGCGTCGTTTGCGACACACCAGACCGTGGCAAAGGACTGGGCCGCTTCCTTGGCGGCCTGTTCCGCTTCTCCCGCTGCTCCCAAGACTATGGCCGTGGCCTGCGCCGCTGCGTCAATAGCTTTTGCCGCAGTGACCAATTCCAGCGCGGTCTCGTCGAGCACACCGTTTTTGTGGGAAAGATAGATATAGATTGCAGCCATTACTTCAGCCCTCCCTTTGCCTTCAGAAGTTCAACCACCTTGTCTGCCATTTCCTCATCGCTGCCGTCCAGCATCTCGGCCCCTGCCCCAAGCTCGGGCTGGAAATACTCCAAGCGCTGCATCTTCACGCCGCTGTCGCTGAAACCAATACCCGCCGCGTCAAAGACAGGGATCTCCAGGGAGGCCACCTTGCGAATACCGCGAATGCTGACATAGCGCGGCTCATTGATGCCTGTTTGGATAGAAAGCACGCAGGGCAGTTCGATGCTGCTGATTTCCTGGTTGCCGCCCTCGATTTCGCGGCCAATGGTCAGGGCGGTGTCTGAATCCACCTCGATCTTGTTGACTAGGGAGGCATAGGGCAGATCCAGCATGGCGGCCATCATGCCGCCCACCTGACCTGCGCCCGCATCTGCCTGCGCACCGGTTAAGATCAGGTCGAACTTGTTCTTACCCACGTAGGCGCTGAGGATGGCGGCGGTCTTGTAGCCATCGGCATCGTTAAAGGCATCGTCCGTGAGCAGCACGCCTTTTTCCGCGCCCATGGCCATTTCCCGGCGCAGGATCTCCTCGTCTTCATCGGTGCCGACGCTGACCACGGTGACCGAACCCCCGGCCTTGTCCACGATCTGAATGGCCTCTTCAACCGCATAGTTGTCCCACTCGTTCACCGCATACACCAGGTCGTCCCGCTCAATGTCGTTGCCTGCCCGGTTGAGTTGGATCTCATTACCCGCTGGATCGGGAACCCTTTTCACGCAAACCAGAATGTCCATGTGTTCTCCTTCAGTAGATATTGGCTGACACGCTCCTGAGGGGAAACGAGTTCCCCCTCAAACTCTCTTGTATGTATATTTCTGTTCCAGATCGAAGCCGCCACAGATAGGGCTCTGATCTGGTATTGGGATCACCATGCCACCCGGCCGGCCACCAGTTCGGTGAGATCAATCGCCTCCATCCGGCCTTCGAGGCCGGCAATCTTGATGGCGTCTTCCATGTTGATCAGGCAGAAAGGACAGGCGGTGACAATCACGTTTGCTCCGGCCTCCTTGGCCATGTTCACCCGCAGCACGCCCATGCGCACCTCTTCCTCAGGCTCGTAGAAGAGCATCAATCCACCACCGCTGCAACAAAAAGAACGGTCGCGGCTCTTCACCATTTCTACCCGTTTCATGCCGGGCAGGCTGTCGAGCAGCTTGCGCGGCTCGTCGTAGAGCAGGTTGTGTCGGCCAAGATAGCAGGGATCGTGGTAGGTGTAGACCCGCTCCGCGTCATCCGGGCCGGGCTGGTTGAAGTTGAGCTTGCCCGCAACCACGCCTTCCAAAAGCACCTGGCAAACATGCTGTACCGGCGGCAGACCGCTGTAGTCCTTTTTCAGGGTGTTGAAGGCATGCGGGTCGGCGGTGACAATCCGCTTTGCCCCGGATTCCTGGATCATCTCGGTGTTGTGCTCCTTGAGATCCTGGAAAAGCATCTCCTCGCCAATGCGCCTCACCTCGTTGCCCGCATCCTTTTCTTCTTCACCCAGGATGCCGAAATCAACCCCCATGTGATCCATGAGCCTGGCCGCGTCTTTGGTGATACGGATGATGCGGTCATCGTAGGAACTCACACTGTCGACAAAGAACAGGGTTTCTACCGGAGTTTCAGGATCAATGAGTTTCACCTCGACCAGTTCGGCAAAGTCTTTGTCGTCAATCCATTTGGCGCGCTGTTTGGCGGTCTTGCCGTAGGGGTTGCCCCGTTTTTCCAGGGCACTGAGCGGTTTTTGCAGGGATTGCGGCACCATGCCCGCATCGATCATGCCCCGGCGAAGATCCACGATCTTGTCGATGTACTCAATGGCAATCGGACACTCTTCCTCGCAGGCGCCGCAGGTGGTGCAGGAGAGGATTTCATCCTCGGTGTAGATGGAGCCGATCAGCTCCGGGCTGGGCTGGGCTTCGCCCCAAACCGGATAGGTTTTGAAGAGCTGATCCCGCGCCTTGATGCTGATGAAGCGGGGCGAGAGCGGGCGTTTTACAATATTGGCCGGACACTGGTCGGAACAGCGGCCGCAGTCGGCACAGCTGTAAAAGTCGAGCATGTGCTTCCAGGTGAAATCTTCCAGCTTGTGCACGCCGAATACTTCCTGATCCTCAAGCTTACTCTCGTCTATGCCGTAACGTACCGGCTTGACCGTGCCCTTGTTCAGACGCATGAAGTAGACGTTGAAGAGCGAGGTCAGCACGTGGAAGTGCTTGCCGAACGGCAGGAAGCAGAGGAAGTAGAAGAAGACCAGATCATGCACGTAGTAGGAACCGATGTGCAGGGTCTGAAGGGTGCCTTGAGAAGCGCCGCTGAGCATGCGGCTGAACATATCGGCCAGGGAGAGCGGCGCGGCCTGGTGCAGGGTCGGCGCGGCGGCAATGGCTGCGGCCTCAAACAGGCTCTCGGAGATCATCAGCACCGAGATCAGCGCCAAAACAAAGACCGCCTCTGCGGTGTGATCCTTGCCGTAGCGTTCGGGTACGGCATACCTGGCCGGTTTCATCACGCCCCGGCGGAAGGCTGCAATCAGACAGGCAATCAGGACTATGGTTGCGGCGTAGTCCTTGGCGATATTGTACAAGGTTCCCAGCGGGCCCGACATGCCGGGCAGGGCGAAGTCTGCGTTCATGCCGATAAAAACCAGGCTGATGGAACGCAGGGCCAGGACCAGAAAGCCGAAAAAGATGGCAATATGTAGGACACCCGCCACCATGTAGCGTGGCTGCTTGATCTGGCCCAGCCACAGGGAAAACACCTTGCCCAGACGTTCGCCCACGCGGTCGAACCGTTCGTCGCGGTTGGCCTTGCTCAAGGGGATGAGGCGCTTGTAGACGATATAGGAAAAAAGGGCGAGAGCAACAACGGGGATCAGGATGGACAAAATTTGTGTTCTCAATCCCCAAAGGACAAAATCAGCGGGAGCTACCAGTTCCATGGATCCATACCTTCCTGGCTGGACATGGCATGCATCCGCCCAGCCTGCTTGATGAGGTGCCCATATTCCAGATCCCCGCACAGGAGGCGCGGAGACCTGGAAGCTTTAACCGGAAAGAGGCCTTATCTGCCCTTGGCCTTCAGCAGCTCCCGAGCGATAACGTGGCGCTGAATCTGGTTGGTGCCCTCATAGATGGTGAGGATACGGGCATCGCGGTAAAAACGCTCAACCGGGTATTCCTTGATATAGCCGTAGCCGCCGTGGATCTGGATGGCCTGCGAGGTGACGCGGTTAGCCATCTCAGAGGCAAAGCACTTGGCCATGGAGGCGGCCATGGTGCAGTTCTCGCCCCGCTCCTTGATGGCGGCGGCATTGAGCACCAACTGGCGTGCAGCCTCAACATCCATAGCCATGTCGGCGAGGATCCACTGCAATCCCTGGAACTTGGCGATTTCCTGACCAAACTGCTTGCGCTGCTTGGCGTATTTGACGGCCTCGTCCAGGGCGGCCTGGCCCAGGCCCAGGGAAAGGGCGGCAATGCCGATACGGCCGGCGTCCAGGCCGGACATGGCCACGGTAAAGCCTTCTCCTTCCTTGCCCAGCATGCGTGAGGCGGGCACCTTGCAGTTGCTGAAGACCAGATCCACCGTATCCGAGGCGCACTGACCCATCTTGTTTTCCACCTTGTCCACCTTGAAGCCCGGCATGTCGTGGGTCACCAAGAAGGCGGTGATGCCGTCTGAACCGGTCGGCTTGGTGCGGGCCAAGACCAGCACCACACCACCGTTCTGGCCGGAGGTGATGAAACGCTTGGTGCCGTTGAGCACATACGAGTCGCCGTCACGCTCTGCGGTGCAGCTTAAGGCCTGGGCATCGGAACCTGCTTCCGGCTCGGTCAGGGCGAATGCGCCGATGAACTCACCGCCGGCCATGGGCACCAGAAACTCCTGCTTCTGCTCTTCAGTGCCGAATTTTTCGATGCTGCCGCAGCAGATCGAGTTGTGCACCGACATGATGACTGCGGTGGAGGCGCAGGCAGCGGCAATTTCGCTTAAGGCCAGGGCATAGGCAACAGTGCCCATGTCTTCGCCGCCGTATTTCTCGGAAACCAGCATCCCCAGAAGGCCCAGTTCGCCCATCTTCTTCAGGCTGTCGGCCGGGTAGAGATGTTTTTCGTCGCGTTCGGCGGCAAGGGGTGCGAGTTCCTTGCGGGCGAAATCCCTTGCCATTTTCTGAATCATCAACTGTTCCTTGCTCAATTGTACGCTCATTGTCGGTGCTCCTCTTTTGAGATGACAGGATGGTCAACAGCTAACGGGCTATAACAGTTTCGTTTACGGCATGTGTATGGCATGTAGACGGCACATATACGACTATCTTATAACTACGCGTACCGCGTTTCCGTGCTGATAGCAGTATTGCCGGGGTCGGCGCGGTCTGGTTGTTCTTAAAACGACGTTCAAAAAAACGTGTTACAGACAGTACCATAACTCCGCCGCCCCCTCCGGCTCAACAGCTTTTGCGCTCAAGCGCCCTTGAACTGGGCGGCTCGTTTTTCCAGGAAGGCCTTCATGCCTTCAGATTGGTCTTCGCTGGCAAAACAAAGGGCAAAGAGATCAGCCTCGTAGGCGCAGCCCTTAATAAGATCCATTTCCAGGCCGTCATTAACCGCGACCTTGCAGAGCTGGACGGCAAGCGGGCCTTTCTTGGCAATCTTACGGGCCATTTCCTGGGCCGCTTCAAGCAGTTTGCCGTTTTCCACCACCTTGTTGACCAGACCAATACGAAGCGCTTCAGCCGCATCGATGATGTCGCCGGTGTAGAGCAACTCCTTGGCCCTGCCCTTGCCCACCAGACGCGGCAGCCGCTGGGTGCCTGCAAAGCCTGGAATAACGCCGAGATTGACCTCGGGCTGGCCGAATTTGGCGCTTTCGCTTGCCAGCCGGATATCGCAGGACATGGCCAGCTCGCAGCCTCCGCCCAGGGCAAAGCCCTCTATGGCGGCGATGACCGGCCGAGGAAAAGTCTCGATCATCTGCATTAGATTTTGGCCGAGCACACCAAATGTGCGCGCCTGCAACGGGTTCAGATCGGCCATGGCGGCAATGTCCGCCCCGGCAACAAAGGCCTTGCCGCCCGCGCCGGTGAGGATCACGGCACGCAGGCCCTCATCCTTGACCAGTTCGGTAAAGACTTGTGTCAGTTCCTTGAGCAGATCAGCGTTGAGCGCGTTCAGCGCCTTGGGACGGTTGATGGTCACCGTGGCGACACCGCCCTCGGCGGCAAGCAACAGGAATTGGTAGTCCATGATAGGTGCTCCTTTTAGGCTTGCTTGAGTGACTGAAAGAACAGCGGTTATTTTTTCACCTTGGGGATGAAAATTTCGTCTGGATCAAGCACTTCATGAATAATATGCAGTTCTTCCCGGGTTGGGGGTTTGGTCTCTCCCGAAACGCGGGAAATGTCAAGGTCAAACTGGCAGAGTTCCTTGATGCCTTCAGGGTTTTGGCCCGGGTGGTAGGTATCGAGATACATAAAGCCTTCCTGCTCGTCGAAACGGAACACGCCGGCTGTACTGATCACTGCGGAAGGGCCGCCGCGGAAAGCCGAACCATACAGTTCGCGCCGGTGCACCCATTCTCCTGTGGGC
Organism: bacterium; assembly: GCA_030538155.1. Lineage (GTDB taxonomy): Bacteria > Desulfobacterota > Desulfobulbia > Desulfobulbales > Desulfobulbaceae > Desulfobulbus. Next base: position 8,390 of record JAUNUN010000019.1, on the reverse strand, counting down.
CATTTTTTGATGCGCCAGCCGGGGCTGGTGATGTAGCTCACGTTTTCGACAAAGCGACGCTTTTCGTGCACCATGATGAACACGGTGCGCTTGGCAAAAGAGTTGATATCCGGGTTGCCGCCGCTGCCGGTCAGGCGCAGATCCGGCTCCAGGTAATTGCCGATGGCGGTGGTGTTGACATTGCCGTAGCGGTCGACCTCCGCGCCGCCGAGATAACCCAAATCGACATAACCCCGTTGCGCAATGGAAAAGGCGTCATGCAGGCCGGAGGAGCGCGAGGCCCCGGTTTCGCAGCGGGCGTCGCCCACTGAGGTCGGCAACTCGGGCGGACGCCCGTCCAGGGTGCCCGCTTCAAAAATAAGCTTCAGGTTGGGGGAGTGGGTGCGCTGCGCCAGCATAATGGCCACCATGGGCAGGCCGGTGCCGGCAAAAACGATTTCATTGTCCTGCACTTCTCGCGACGCGGAGCAGCAGAGAAGATCGGCCAGGTTATATTCTTCAGGCGATGCATAATTGCTCATTCCAGTTTCTCCTTTACTTGCGGGGATGATAGTTGAGGGCGGTGTTGGCGCGCAGATCCAGCATCCTCGGCCAGCCAAGCTTTTCCAGGTAGCTGGTGTGGTCCTGCCCGAATATCCATTCCTTGGCAAAGGCGTCAAAGCCTTCCTGGGTGCGGGTCTTGCTGAAAAAATCCTTGAGAAAGGCGCCGTCCACATCGTACTTGCCGAACATGCCGGTAGGATGCCCGCCGTAAGGGCATTCCACAATATAGTCGACCTCAAAGGAGGCAATGGCGTTGTGGTAGGCGGTGCGGCGCAGGTATTCCTCGGGCACGATCTCCTCGGCCACCACGATGGTGATGTCGGCGGCACGGGCAGCCTCAGGATCAGAGTAGATCTGACCATCGATACGCACCGTTCCTTCCTCGCCGACCTGCTGCACACACAAAACCGCCACATCTACCTTGGCCGCCGGAATCATCACCAGGCGTCCGGCATCGAAAAACGGATCTTCGGTGAAGATGTATTTCTGTTTGGCAATGCGTTTGCCGTCGCGCTTGCCTGCCCGGCCGAGCATATCGTATTCCGGGTTATGGATATCGGTACCGAGCGAAGTCTGGGTAACCGCATAGGGAGCACCCTGGGCCGCAGCGGCAAAACGGAACATCATCTCTGCGTGGCTGTAATCCTCAACCAGAATTTCTTTTGTTCCCACCTTGCGGGACAGGTTGGCGCCGTATTTGCCGTAGAGTTCATGGCCGACCCAGCACGATTCCCAGATGTCCACACAACCTGCGCCCACCAGAAACTCGGTCTGGGGGCCGCCGTTGACTTCAATCAGGTGCAGACCGCGGCGCTGCTGGCGGATGAGTTCATACACCAGGGCAAAAGGCCGTCGCCAGATCGTGAAACCCGAAAAGGTGAGGCTGGCATTGTTTTTGATGACCTCGGCTGCTTGCTGCAGGGTTATCCGTTTGTCTTGTGACATGTGTTCATCCTCGTGGGCAGAAGTTGCTGTCTGGAAAGGATGGGGGCAGATGGTTCATCGCGGCAGCCACCCTTTCCGCCGGGCATGGCTCAGTGCTCGTGCACGTAAAAAGGCCACTTGTGGAAAAACCATTCATTCCACAACAGGGGAATGATCCACCAGAAATTCCATACCAGTGATTCTCCATGCGAGAAACGCTCGCCCAAATCGGCCATGTGGTGGTTGCCCAATGCCCAGTGGCCGAAGTTGGCGTAGTAGTACACCAGGTAAATAAGTGCGGCAAAAAGGAATACGCCCGCAGTGCGGAAAAAGAAGGCACTCCAGGCGTCTACGTCTGTGCCGGGGGCCCAGTCGTCAAAGTAGTGGTGCCATACCAGAAAGGGCATGAGGGTAAAACCGGCGATTTCCGCTGAATGGATCCAGTAGAAGCGCTGTACCTCGCTCGCCCCTTTGGCCGCTTCCAGCACCTGGAAGGTCTCTGCCGGCACCCACATGGGGATGATCTTGCGGCAGAAGAGCGCAATGGCATAGGCGGCCACAAAGCAAAGCAGGGTACAGAGCAGGCCCCGCCAGGGCTGGGGCAGGGTAATGAGGGTCCAGGGTTTCATCCGCCAGACATTGGCCGTCAGGAACAGGATGACAATGGCCCATTCCCACCAGCCGAAAACCCAGTGGACGTGCTGGGTGCCGCCGATTGCTCCCCACCAGGGCGGGTTCAGCGCTGCGCCGGGAAAGAGCAGGCCTGAAAAGGGAACGATGAGAATGGCGTAGCAGAACAGGGTGACCAGAGAGGCCCAGCCAAGCTCCGCCAGGCCCCGGTTGGGCTGCTTGAGATCAGAGGGCATGACCGGCCATTTGCCGAAAAATATGGTGAAGACCGGGTAGGTGAAAAAACCGATGAGAACAAAACCCACTACTGCTACCTGGGCAAAGAGGCCGGTTGCGCCCGCCTCTGCCACTGTGGGCAGTTTGCCTGCGGCATTGGCCGCTTCCAGGCCGTAGTAGCTCAGAAAATTAAAACCCGTGCCGAGCAGGCGGTAGAAAAGGACATCAATGACGAACCAAACCACGATCAGATTGACTATGGTCTGGACAATGCCCCTAAGGGGCTGGCTCAGATTCTGGAATGGCCAGTCGCCAAGCAGCATGTGCTGCCACAGGCCGACCAGGATCATCATGGCCAGATACATAACAAAGGGATAGGGAAACCAACCGACCGGACCACGCGGATCACTGAAAAGATACCAGAGAAGCCACGCAATAAGGGTAAATGAAAACAGCGAAATAATTCCGGTAAGGGGTTGGCCCCACCGTGGTTTTAACACGCCATTTGCCATCGCTTTCTACCTCGGGTGATGATGGATGATTTCCCTCTCTGTTTGGTTGGAGGGTGTCAATGCTTCAGTACTCCCTGTTGTCCTCTACCTCCTGTGGTCTTATTTGCGCCTGTCTCGGCGTATGTGTTGATGTGTGCTTTTCAGCAGGCTCGACAAAACTGAACGCGCCGTTTTCTTTATTCTTTCCAGCAGCTGGTTCCAGTGCCTAACGGCGGACGATCAGGGCCACGGCCTCGCCGCCGCCAAGACAGAGAGAAACCAGACCGCGTTTCTTGTCTTGCCGCACCATCTCGTGCAAAAGGGTAACCAGTAAGCGGCAGCCGCTCGCGCCGATGGGATGGCCCAAGGCGACACTGCCGCCGTTGACGTTCACCTTGGCCGGATCGAGCTTCAAGGTCTTGAGCGCGGCCACAGTGGAGCCGCTGAAGGCTTCGTTGATCTCAAAAAGATCGATGTCGTCAAGGGAAACGCCTTCTTTCTCGGCGCATTTAGGCACCGCCCAGATGGGTGCCACCAGCACATACTTCATGTCAATGCCGTAGGAGGCCTGCGCGCCCACGGCGGCAAGGATGGTGCAGCCCAGGGCCTCGGCCTTTTCCCGGCTCATCACCACCACGGCAGCAGCTCCGTCGCTGATAATGGAGGCATTGCCAGCAGTGGTTACGCCGCCCTTCTGGAAGGCAGGCCGCATCTTGGCCAGTTGTTCCAGGCTGGTGGGTTGCGGGCACTCATCCTGCTTGAAGACCTTCGGATCGCCTTTGCGCTGCGGCACTTCCACCGGCACGATTTCGTCCTCGAATTTACCGGCTGCCTGGGCGGCCAGGGTTCTGCGATAGGATTCCGCGGCGTAGTTGTCCTGATCCTCGCGACTGACCTCGTAGCGCTCGGAGCAGAGTTCGTTGGAGATGCCCATGTGGAAATCATTGACATGGTCCCACAGACCGTCATGCACCATATGGTCCAGGATGGTGTCATTGCCCATGCGGATGCCGAAACGGGCCTTTTTCAGGAAGTATGGGGCCATGCTCATGTTTTCCATGCCACCGGCCACCACCACCTCGGCATCGCCGCACTGGATGGCTTGCGCGGCCAGCATCACGGCCTTCAAACCAGAACCGCAGACCTTGTTGATGGTCAGCGCCTCCGCTTCATCGGGCATCTTCGCCTGCACAGCCGCCTGTTTGGCCGGGTTCTGGCCATAGCCGCAGGGCAGAACCATGCCCATGATGACCTCGTTTACCTGTTCATCCGCAATCCCGGCCCGGCGCACAGCTTCCTTGATGACGATCGCACCCAGGGCTGTGGCTCCCATGGAGCCGAGCGAACCATTGAAGCTGCCGAGGGGGGTTCTCACCGCACTGACAATCACTGCTTCCCGCATAATTCTCTCCTTGAAGTTGTGGCGCGTCTATGGTGAGGCACCGTGGTGATAGAATGCTGGACCAGACAGATAAAAAGCCGCCATGCCCCTTGTTGGGCGATATGCTCGCGGCGCAAGGCTAAGCGGTCAAGATACTCTTAGGCTGAAGACATGCGCCGCAAAGGGGCGGCAACAAGCATCACTGTACTCGCAGGCCGTAACTGATCACGGGGGTAAACATACTGAAATTGTTGAATAAAAATTGTACTATATTGCGTAGCGATTTCTAACTAACTGATTTTATTGACTCCAAGTTTTCACTGGTATTTTTTGATCTGAAGAACTTTTAGTAATTTTAAATAGATACAAAGTGGGCACCCCGTGATCGGTTACCGCAGGCCGCACCCGGCGCAATAGTTGCCGGATAAATACTAAAATGGTAAATTCGTATGATACCAATAAAAATTGAGCGGACAAGAAAAAACGCATCAAAAAGGGAGGGGCTACAAATATTCCGTTAATATACTGGAAACACAGGGAATAATGAATGGGATGGGGAAGGAGAGGTTTTGACGGGTTGTTCGCTCAAGGACGGCCTACAGGGAGAGCGAGACCCTGGTCTTGAGTTTTCAGGCAGGGTTGCCCCTGCTCGGTCCTACCCTGCGGATAGTTGAGCGTTAAGGAAGGCTGTACCCTCATTCAGGCGCAGGGAGGGGTGTCTGGCCCTGTTTTCTAATTATTGACCACCGAGCACCTGATAGTAGCGTTGACCGGCACAGGCACGGCAGAGCAGGGTGTCATCCTCATGCACCTCGCGGCAATCCTGCACCCAGTCGCCGCAGCCGGCACACTGCACCCGGCGCAGGGGGCGGCCCGGCAGGTCGCAGTCGGGCACCTCCACTCTCACCTCTTGCATGAAGAACAGTTCGTCCTCCGGCATGAGGCGGTAGGCCTCCAGCTGGCGCTGGTACTTGTTTTCGATCTCGGGGCAGTAGCGCTCCGCCAGCGCGCGCGCCTCTTCCCGGGCGGTGATGCGTACTGCTTGCCCATTTTCCAGATTGACGAAGGTGGCCGCCATGATGCCGAAATCCTGCCAGCGCATGGAGCGCTTGCCCAGGCTGCAGCCGGTTACCGACTGGATGGCATCGGTGGCGCAGCGGTCGATTTCCACCACCACGTAGAGTTTTTTCCGCTCCGCACCCTTGGGATCGCTGATGCCGATCTGCTGAAGGCCGAGCATGGCCATGCGCACGCCGATCACCTGCCCGGCACAGATATGGCCGTGGATGCGGGTAGATTCTTCCAGTAAAGCCTCAAATGTCTGCATATTTA